>NZ_JAQGFI010000007.1:0-179643 GCF_027854095.1 Rhodococcus sp. C-2
GCCGTCGGCCACCCCCTCGGCATGTCCGGCGCCCGCATCGCCCTGCACCTCGCCCTCGAACTGCAACGCCGCGGCGGCGGCATCGGCGCAGCCGCACTCTGCGGCGGCGGCGGACAAGGCGACGCACTCATCGTCCGCGTCCCCAAGGCGTGAGTGTCTAAATACACCTGAACGAGCGCTCTCGCTCTGCGACGCCCCGTGGTTTTCCTCACACAACTACGGGGCGTCGTAGTTGTTCGGGCACAATGGCCTCATGGCGAACATCTTTGACGTATCCACTCCCGCGAAACGCTTCCGTCTGGTGGCGTGGTGGGAAGCTGTGACCTGGGCGGCCTTGCTGGTTGCCATGTTCTTCAAGTGGGTCCTCGGACACGAAGAAGCGATTCGCATCCCCGGAATGGTCCACGGAACCGCCGGCTTCCTGGTGTTCATCGTTGTTGCACTCCTGACCGCGTGGTCGCTCAAGTGGGACGTCAAGACCACGATCCTTGCGCTGATCTCGAGCGTTCCGCCCTTCGGCACCGTCATCTTCGAACGCTGGGCAGTGCGAAACGGCAAGCTCGGTGAGCTGTCCACGGAGTTCGAGGCGTCCAAGGGCAACGCGGCGCTCGTCTGAGTGCTGCATCCCTCTACGTAGCTTCTCGCAACTCGTGACAAACTGGGAGCCGTGACTCGACCAGGTTCCAGGCCCCCCGCGCGTTCGTCCGCAGTTGCTGCCGCCATGAGCGGCGCAGTCGACTTGTCCGCCTTCAAAGAGCGGGCCACGGCCCCACCACCGCCGCGTAACACCAGCGGCGGCGGGGCCGTTTCTGCTGTCTCCGGGGCAGTGATCGAGGTGACCGAGGAGAACTTCGAAAGCGAAGTCCTGCTGAAGTCGAGCCAGGTGCCGGTGATCGTCAACATCGGTGGCCGCGCATACGAGCCCTCGGTCGTATTCACCGAAGTTCTCGAATCATTTGCAGCGCGAGCCGGCGGCAAGTGGATTCTTGCCAACGTCGACGTCGACGTGAGCCCTCGTATCGCGCAGGCATTCGGTGTCCAGTCGGTTCCGACGGTTGTTGCTGTCGCGGCTGGTCAGCCGTTGGCCGATTTTCAGGGCGCTCAGCCAGAGGCGCAGCTCAGCCAGTGGTTCGACGCAGTCCTCCAAGCTGTCGAGGGCAAGTTGAGTGGGCCGGTCTCCGACGCGGACGAACCGGTGGAGGAGGTCGAGGATCCTCGCTTCGTGGCCGCTGAAACCGCGCTGGACGAGGGCGATCTCGACGCCGCCATCGCTGCGTACCAGGAAATTCTCGACGCCGAACCCAACAATGCGGAGGCCAAGAGCGCTGTCCGCCAGGTGAAGTTCATGGCTCGGGTTCAGGGTGTCGATCCCGAGTCGATTGCGGCCGCGGATGCTGATCCGTCCGATCTCGAACTGCAGTTCGCTGCGGCCGACCTGGAAATGTTCGCCCAGCAACCCGAGGCGTCGTTCGCCCGCTTGATCTCGGTGGTCTCGCGAACTGCCGGCGACGACAAGGCTGCCGCTCGGACGCGCTTGCTCGAACTGTTCGAACTGTTCGACCCGGCAGAACCGATCGTCATCGCGGCCCGTCGTAAGTTGGCTTCCGCTCTCTACTGACGTGTGGACCGGCAGTCGCTACTCCGTGTAGCGGCTGTCGCACACTTCCCGACCACCGAGAACGCCGGTCCGGAACGCGTCGACACGTGCGAACCCGCTCGGAACCGTCTCACCGTTGACGTCACTGGCAGCCAGGCCGTCGGTCAGCAGCCCCGATACGGCTTCGTCGAGGTCGCCGGGGGAGAGTGTGACCTGTGCTCCGGACGCCGCGGCGTTGGTGGGACTGAGTGCTGCGGTGATGACGCCGGACAAGCAGGCCGCGCGCAGGGCAGTCTGCGGAGTGTCGAGCGATTGGCCGTTCTCCTTCTGCATCGCGAGGGTGTACCTCGACGCGAGCAGGACATAGGCGTTGTAGTCACCGGTGATGTTGGTCTGGATCAACTCGCGTCGCCCGACGCGACCCGGCGTGCCGCGCTCGGCAAGGTCGTCGACGCTGATTCCGATGGTGTTCGTCGACGGGCAGTACGAGACGGGTTTGGTCGCAACGGCATCGCTGCACCCGGTGTCTGCGCCGGTGAACACGACCTTCGGTGGCTGCGGTAGATCGAAGATCGCTTGGAAGGTCTTCACGAACTCGTCGAGAGTTGCCTCGGTGACGGGCAGTTCTCCGGAATCGTTGCCCTCGGCGAACTGCTGCGGGAGGTCTGCACGCCGTGACTCGATTTCGTCGGCGTCCATCTTCGCGCACGCACCGGCGCCGTCGGTGAAGCCGATCTGAGTGGCGGTGACGCGCTCGAACGCCGAACCATGGTGGCTCTCAGGATCATTAGGGTCTTCGTCGCGGATGGCGACCGCCGACGCCAACACCTTGTTGAGTCCGTCGGAGGTGTTCATCGTGAAGTGCGCGGCCTTGTCCTCGGCGACGTGCCGCAAGAAGGCGCCACCGAAACAGTCGGCTTGCTGTTCGCGCACCAGGGCTGCGTCTCGTTTACCGCCGACGATCCCGGCCTTGCGTTGAACGGCATGGCCGTACTCGTGCGCAAAGATGAACGCGACGGCCACTTCACCGAACTTCTCCCGCACCTCGGGCAGCAGCAATTCACGATCCCAACCGATGGTGTGATCGATGCTGCAGTACCCGGCGTTGATGAGTTCTTCGGTGGTCTCCTCACAGAAGTCCGGGCCGTTCGATTCGGTGGGGTCCCACGAGATCAGCTCGTCGACCGGTTCGAAGGGCTTGTCGAACAGAGCCGGGTACTCGGCGGCCCAGTAGGTTTCGATGTCTGTGATGGCGTTGGCTGCCAGCGCGTCGATGTCCCCGCCGTCGGTGCCGGTGATTGCTCGGTCGGCGTTGGGGGCTCCCGGACGCAACCCGCTTGGTCCTGCCGTTGCGTCGAGTCCGGCGACGCGGAAGGGATCGTGATAAATCGAGACGGCGTGGCCACTCGTTCCCTGGGCACAACCGGCGAGCAGTGCTGCCACTGCCAACAGTGACGACGTGACAATGACTACTCGCCGGCCGACCATCAACGCTCCAGACTTATCCAAATCGCTCCAGCAGCTGGCAGCGCCACCTGTGCGGAGGCTGGCCGACCGTGCCACGAATGCGACGTTGCTGTGACCGCTCCGAGGTTCCCGACTCCGGAGCCGCCGTACACCTCGGCATCGGTGTTGAGAATTTCCACCCATCGGCCGGGCTCTGGTAGCCCGACGCGGTAGCTCGAGTGCTCACTGCCCGAGAAGTTGAACAGGCAGGCGACAATCGAACCGTCAGTACCGTAACGCAGAAAACTGAGGACGTTGTTCTCGGTGTCGTTGGCGTCGATCCAGGAGTATCCACCGGGCGAGGTGTCGAGGGTCCACATGGCCGGATGACGTCGGTACGCGGAGTTGAGATCGCCGACCAGTCGCTGGACGCCGCGATGGAGAGTGCCGGTGTACTGATCGTCGAGCTGCCACCAGTCGAGGCCGCGTTCTTCGGACCATTCCGCACTCTGACCGAATTCCTGTCCCATGAACAGCAGTTGCTTGCCTGGATGCGCCCACATGTATGCAAGCAGTGAGCGCAGGCCGGACGCCTTGGCGAAGTCGTTGCCGGGCATCCGGGTCCACAGAGTTCCTTTGCCGTGCACCACTTCGTCATGGCTGATCGGTAGCAGGTAGTTCTCACTCCACGCGTACATCAGTGAGAACGTGATCTCGTGATGGTGGTAGGTCCGGTGTACCGGGTCGTGACCGAGGAACCCGAGGGTGTCGTGCATCCACCCCATGTTCCACTTCATGTTGAATCCGAGGCCGCCGACATTGGTCGCCCGAGTGACTCCGGGCCACGCCGTCGACTCCTCGGCGACGGTGACGACTCCTCGATGGTTCTTGTGGACGGTGGCGTTCATCTCCTGCAGGAACGCAACGGCTTCGAGATTCTCGCGGCCGCCGTGAATGTTGGGAGTCCATCCACCTTCCGGGCGTGAGTAATCCAGGTACAGCATCGATGCGACAGCGTCGACGCGAAGTCCGTCGATGTGGAACTCCTCGAGCCAGAAGAGTGCATTGGCGACGAGGAAGTTCCGCACCTCGCGGCGACCGAAGTCGAATACGTATGTGCCCCAGTCCAACTGCTCGCCGCGACGCGGATCGGCGTGCTCGTACAGGGGAGTTCCGTCGAAACGAGCCAGGGCCCACTCGTCTTTGGGGAAGTGTGCAGGCACCCAGTCGACGATGACACCTATCCCTGCGGCGTGCAGGTGGTCGACGAACCAGCGGAAGTCGTCCGGGGTGCCGAAGCGGGAGGTCGGTGCGTAGTACGAGGTGACCTGGTATCCCCACGATCCACCGAACGGATGCTCGGAGACGGGCAGCAGTTCGACGTGGGTGAATCCGGTTTCGGTGACGTAGACGGCGAGTTGCTCGGCCATCTGCCGGTAGTCGAGTCCCGGACGCCACGATCCGAGGTGCACCTCGTACACGCTCATCGGGGACTGCGAAGGATCGACACCGGCGCGGGTTTCGAGCCAGGCCGCATCGTTCCACTCATGCGAACTGGTGGTCACTCGCGACGCCGTCGCCGGCGGGACCTCGGTACCGAATGCCATGGGATCGGCCTTGTCGCGAACGGAGCCGTCGTGGCCGTGGATCCGGAACTTGTACAGCGAACCGACTGCGATGTCGGGCAGGAAGAGTTCCCAGACCCCAGTGGATCCGAGGACTCGCATGGGGGCGAATTGCCCACTCCACCCGTCGAAGTCGCCGACGACGGTCACGCCGCGGGCGGCCGGAGCCCAGACGGCGAACGAGGTGCCGTCGACGGGGCCGTCCGGTGTCTCGTAAGAACGCGGATGTGCACCGAGGATGTCCCACAGTCGTTCGTGCCGACCTTCGCCGAACAGGTGTAGGTCGAGTTCACCGAGAGTAGGCAGGAACCGGTAAGGGTCGGCTGCGAGAACCGTGTGTCCACCCGGGTACGTCACGGAATAGCGATAGTCGATCAGGTCGGGGTAGGGGACCAGAGCCGCGAAGATTCCGTTCGAAACATGTTCGAGAGGAAAGTTTTTGCCGCCGATGACGGCGCTGACGGACTCGGCGTTGGGACGCAACGCTCGCAGAACGGTGCCGTCGGCGTGGGGATGGGCGCCGAGGACACTGTGCGGATCGTGATGTTCACCGCGCGCCAACAGCTCCAGATCGTGATTGTCCGGTGCGATACCCGAAGGGAACTTCTCGGTTGACATCACTTGCCTCCACCTGCGCGGTGCGCATTGCGTGCTTGGTAGGCCAGAGAGATCCGGGCCGGATACGGAACGGGTGGGAGCGCGAGGATGTGCGCCACCGAACGCCAGGGCTCGAGGCGGACGAAATTGGCTTGGCCCCAATTGAACTGCTCACCGGTTACCTCGTCGAGCACGGTCATGTGGTCGTGCCATTCGCGTCCGAGCGCCGGCATGTCCAACCAGACGGTGCCCTCTTCTGCAGCGAACGGGTTGAGGTTGATCACCGTCAGGACGGCGTCACCGGTCGAGGCGTCGAACTTCGAGTAGGCGATCAACGCGTCGTTGTCGATGTGGTGAAAGTGCAGGTTCCGCAACTGCTGCAGGGCCGGGTGTGCACGCCGGATGCGATTGAGTGCGGTGATCCACGGCTCGAGAGATTCGCCTCGCGCTGCTGCTTCGGCGAAACGGCGCGGCCGAAGTTCGTACTTCTCGGAGTCGAGGTATTCCTCGCTGCCGGGGCGAACGGCTTGGTGTTCGTAGAGTTCGTAACCGGAGTAGACGCCCCACGTCGGCGCCAGGGTGGCGGCGAGAGCTGCTCGTAGAGCGAACATTCCGGGCCCACCGTGCTGGAGGGACTCGTGCAGGATGTCCGGCGTGTTCACGAAGAGGTTCGGTCGGGCTTCGTCGGCCTTCGCCGCCAGCTCGTTACCGAATTCGGTGAGTTCCCACTTCGCAACTCGCCAGGTGAAGTACGTGTACGACTGCGTGAACCCGCGCCGGGCAAGGCCGTACATGCGCGCCGGACGAGTGAATGCCTCGGCGAGGAACAGGACGTCGGGGTCGGTCTTCTTGACCTCAGAGATGAGCGTCTCCCAGAAGTTCGGCGGCTTGGTGTGTGGGTTGTCGACCCGGAAGATCTTGACTCCGGCACTGATCCAGTGTCGGACGACTCGCAGGATTTCCTTGTCCAGACCGCGAGGATCGGTGTCGAAGTTGATCGGGTAGATGTCCTGATACTTCTTGGGCGGGTTCTCGGCGTAGGCGATGGTGCCGTCGGGAAGGACGTTGAACCACTCCGGATGCTTCTTGGCCCATGGATGATCCGGGGCGCACTGCAGCGCGAGATCCAGTGCCACTTCGAGATCGAGCTTGCGGGCCGCCGCGACGAAGGCCTTGAAGTCCTTGAGCGTGCCGAGTTGCGGGTGAACAGCGTCGTGCCCGCCGTCGACCGAGCCGATGGCCCACGGCGAGCCGACGTCACCGGGTTCGGGAGTGAGAGTGTTGTTGCGTCCCTTGCGGTTGATCTCGCCGATGGGATGGATCGGCGGAAGGTAGACGACGTCGAAACCCATTGCGGCGATGCGGGGTAGGTCTTCGGCCGAGGTTCGGAAAGTACCGTGTTGCGGCACCCCGTTCTCGTCCCAACCGCCCGTCGAGCGGGGGAAGAACTCGTACCACGATCCGAACAGTGCACGGTTGCGATCGACGACGACGGGGTGGGACTCGCCCTTGGTGACCAGTTCACGGAGCGGAGTGGCGCGGAGCAGTTCGGCGACGTCGGAGGCGAAGGCCGGCGCGACGCGAGCAGTCAGCGCCTGATCGCTGCGCAGCGACGCCGTGACGGCCTCGAGCCTGGACCTGTTGCCCCGCGGTACCTCGTGCGCGGCCTGTTCGAACAGGCGCGCACCGATTTCCAGGTCGTTGGCCAACTCGGCCGCCCCCTGCCCGACGGCGAGCTTTGCTTCCACGGCGTGCTTCCAGGTGGCGATGGGATCGCTCCACGCCTCGATCCGAAATGACCACATGCCTTCGGCGGACGGTGTGAACACCGCGTCGACGGTGTCCGGTTCGGTGCCGGGGTCCATCGGAATGCGCAGCGGCTTGGTACCGCGCGGACCACGCACGACCAAAGTGGCGGAAATGGCGTCGTGGCCTTCTCGCCACACGGTTGCGTGCACTGGGAAGACTTCACCGACCACGGCCTTTGCCGGATAGTTACCCGAGATCTCGGGTACCACGTCGTCGATACCGAGGCGTCCTGACACGGGAAGCTCCATTTCTGGTGATGGATCGCGGTAAAACTTTCTTTCGCCGGGTTCAACCGTAGTGGGTGCGGCGCTGGAGTGCTGATAACGACGAATTCGGGTCTGTCGGTGGTCAGGTCGGCTCGGGCGTTCGGGTTCCACCGGACAGAGTGTGAGGAACTCGACTAGGGTTCGCGGGGTGAAAGCCTTGCGTCGGTTCACTGTCCGAGCCCACCTTCCGGAGCGCCTCGCCGCGCTCGGCCCCCTGTCCACCAACCTTCGGTGGTCGTGGCATCCCGAGACACAGGATCTGTTCTCGCGACTCGACCCCGAACTCTGGCAAGCAGTCCAGTTCGATCCGGTCCGCATGCTCGGGGAAGTCGACCCCACCCGTCTCGACGAACTCAGCAGTGACGAGGCATTTCTCGGTGACCTCGACACTGCAGCAGCCGATCTCGATGCTTATCTGAGCACCCCGCGCTGGTACCAATCCCAGCAGGCCAAGGGCACATCGTTAGCCGGCGGAATTGCGTACTTCTCCATGGAGTTCGGAGTCAGCGAAGTTCTGCCCAACTACTCCGGTGGATTGGGCATCCTGGCGGGCGATCACCTCAAGGCCGCGTCCGACCTCGGGCTGCCGCTCATCGGCGTCGGACTGCTCTACCGATCCGGCTACTTTCGCCAGTCGCTGACCGCCGACGGTTGGCAGGCCGAGCACTACCCGCCGCACGACCCTCAAGGGTTGCCTCTTCGTTTGCTGACGGACGCAGGCCCGGCTTCCGAAGACGGATCGCCGGTCGTCATTCACGTCGCAATGCCCGGTGGCCGGGTGCTGCGTGCGCGAGTGTGGATCGCTCAGGTCGGACGAGTGCCGTTGCTGCTGCTCGATTCCGACATCGCCGAGAACGACGCGGATCTGCGCGGCGTCACGGACCGTCTCTACGGCGGGGACCAGGATCACCGCATCAAGCAGGAGATCCTCGCGGGTATCGGCGGCGTCCGCGCGGTGCGCGCCTACACCGCGGCGTACGGATTGCCCGATCCCGAGGTGTTCCACATGAACGAGGGGCATGCCGGATTCCTCGGCATCGAACGGATTCGGGAACTTGTCACCACCAGCGGTCTGGACTTCGATTCGGCTCTGGCCGCGGTCCGCGCCGGAACGGTCTTCACGACGCACACTCCGGTTCCCGCCGGAATCGACCGCTTCCCGGCGGATCTGGTCCGTCACTACTTCGGCGGAGCGAACGGCGAGAACGAATCGAGTTTGCTTCCCGGCCTGACCGTAGACCGCATCGTCGGGATGGGGCGCGAAGCCGATCCGTCGATCTTCAACATGGCGCACATGGGTCTTCGCTTGGGCCAGCGAGCCAACGGCGTCTCGAAGTTGCACGGCATCGTCAGTCGCGACATGTTCAACGGTCTCTGGCCGGGCTTCGACGCCGACGAGGTGCCGATCGGTTCGGTCACCAACGGTGTTCACGCGCCGACGTGGGCGGCGCCGGAGTGGATGGACGTGGCCAGGCGGATCGTCGGTCAGGAGCAACTCGAAGAAGCACGCGGGTGGGAGCGCCTGCACGAGTTGTCGGCAACCGAACTGTGGGAAACACGTAATGCGTTGCGCGGCAAGTTGGTCGACGAAGTTCGTCGTCGTGTCCGAGCGTCCTGGCTCGAACGCGGCGCGACCGAGGCCGAACTCGGCTGGACCACTGGAGTATTCGATCCCAACGTCTTGACAGTCGGATTCGCGAGGCGCGTTCCGACGTACAAGCGGTTGACGCTGATGCTGCGTGATCCCGAGCGTCTGCGTGCGATGTTGCTCGACGAGAAACGTCCGGTGCAGTTGGTGGTGGCCGGCAAGTCGCACCCCGCCGACGACGGCGGTAAGGCACTCATCCAGCAGGTCGTGCGGTTCGCAGACGAAGCGGATGTGCGTCACCGCATCGTCTTCCTGCCTGATTACGACATGTCGATGGCCCGCTACTTGTACTGGGGCTGCGACGTGTGGCTCAACAACCCGCTTCGCCCCCTCGAGGCGTGCGGTACTTCCGGCATGAAATCCGCGCTCAACGGCGGCCTCAACCTCTCCATTCGCGACGGATGGTGGGACGAGATGTACGACGGCGAGAACGGGTGGGCCATTCCGACGGCCGACGGTGTTCTCGACGACGTGCGGCGTGACGATCTGGAAGCCAGCGCCCTCTACGAACTTCTCGAGCACGCGGTACTGCCGACGTTCTACGACCGTGATGCAGCCGATCTGCCGACGCGCTGGGTCGAGAGGGTTCGCCACACCCTCGAGAATCTGGGTCCGAAGGTGTTGGCATCACGCATGGTTCGTGACTACGCCGTCGACTACTACGCCCCTTCGGCGGAATCAGCTCGAGCGGTAGTGGCGGACGATTTTGCCGGCGCGCGTGAGGTGGCCGAGTTCCGTCGTCGCATCGAATCGCAGTGGCCGTCCGTCGCCGTCGAGCAGGTGGACGGTTCCGGACTGCCGGACACTCCGGAGATCGGTGCGACCATCTCGTTGAAGGCCAAGGTCCGTCTCGGCGGCTTGTCGGTCTCGGATGTGGAGGTTCAGGCAGTCCTGGGACGCGTCAGCCCGGGCGAGGAGCTCACCGACGTGGTGACGTTCCCGATGACACACTTCGGCGCCGAGGACGGAACCGAGATCTTCGAAGCCGAGGTTGCGCTTCCGGTCTCCGGCTCCGTGGGATACACCGTGCGGGTGCTGCCGCATCACCGGTTGTTGGTCGATGCGTCCGAACTCGGGTTGGTGACCACTCCGAGCGTCTGACGTATTGCATTCTGCCCCGGTCCGTTCGGTCGGTACCGGGGCAGAATTGTGCCCGCGTGAGAACTGGGTCAGCGACGTGAGTCGCGGATGCGGGTGAGCGCCTTGCGGACGACTTCGGGGTTGGTCGTCTCCCAGAACGGAGGCAGCGATGCGCGAAGGTAACCCGCGTATCTCGCCGTGGCCAGACGCGGATCGAGCACGGCCACCACGCCCTTGTCGTCGGTGCTACGAAGCAGACGGCCGACGCCCTGTGCCAGGAGCAGCGCCGCGTGATTGGCCGAGACGCTGAGAAAGCCGTTACCGCCATGGGATTCGATAGCCTGCTGGCGAGCCATCAACAGCGGGTCGTCCGGGCGCGGGAACGGAATCCGGTCCAAGATGACGAGGCTCAGTGACGGACCCGGAACATCGACGCCCTGCCACAGGGACAACGTGCCGAACAGTGACGTGGGTTCGTCCTTGGCGAAGGCCTTGACGAGGGTGCCGGTGGCGTCGTCGCCCTGGCACAGGATGGGGGTGTCGAGGCGTTCGCGCATCGCCTCCGACGCGGCTTTGGCGGCGCGCATCGACGAGAACAGGCCGAGGGTGCGTCCGCCCGCAGCCTCGACGAGTTCGGCGATCTCGTCGAGATAGACAGGGGAGAGGCCGTCGCGGCCGGGCGTGGGCAGGTGGCGGGCAATGTAGATGATGCCGGACTTTGCATGGTCGAAGGGCGACCCGACGTCGAGTGAGTTCCAGCGGAAAGCCGAAGCGTCAGAAGGTGCTTCGGTGCCGATGGCGGTACCCGAGTCGGGGCGCGCGGACGATTCCGCAGGAAGTCCCCAGTTGACGGCGAGACCGTCGAACGATCCGCCGACGGTCAGTGTCGCGGAAGTGAGAACGACGGTGGATTCGGCGAACAGTCGCGAGCGCAGCAATCCGCCGACCGAGAGCGGAGCCATCCGGACGGAGCGCCGCACCGATCCGCGGAACTCGTCCGAGGACAGCCAGACGACGTCCTTGCGCTTGGCCGGGTCGGGTTCGTCGAAAGCGGTGAGAATACGCACGGCACTGTCGTGGACGTCGTCGACGGACGAGAGTGCGGCGTTGCGGGCCGCAGCGGCTTCGGGATCTGCAGCAGCCATACCCGGTTTGGCCGGACCGATAGCGGTGCGCAGCGACCAGGCCGCGTCGCGGATCGCAGCCAGTGCGGGTGCCGCCCCGTCCGGGAGGCCTTCCCAGCGACCTGGGCGCAATTCCTCGAGGAGTCCAGCCCACCCCTCGCCGGCAGCTTCGAGGCGATCGGCATCCTGCTCTTCGGCGATCTTGCCGCAACGCCGGGCCGCGGCACTGATCGAGGCGGCAGTGAGATCGGCCGTGGCGACGCCGGTGACGCGGTCGACCAACTCGTGGGCCTCGTCGATCACCACGACGTCGTGGTCAGGCAGGATCTGGATGCCGGTGATGGCGTCGATCGCGAGCAGTGCGTGGTTGGTGACCACTACGTCGGCCTTCGACGCCTCGACTCGGGCGCGCTCGGCGAAGCAGTCCTCACCGACCGGGCACTGGTTCTTACCGATGCATTCGCGGGAGGTGACACTGACCTGCCGCCACGCCTGATCGGATACGCCCGGCACCAATTCGTCCCGATCACCGGTTTCGGTGTCGGAGGACCATTCGGTGAGGCGGACGACCTCCCGGCCGAGACGCGAGACCGTGAACGGATCGAACAACTCGTCCTCGGGTGGCTGCTCGGACGCGCCGGTATGGATCTTGTTCATGCACAGGTAGTTGTTGCGGCCCTTGAGGATTGCGAACTCTGCGCGTCGGCCGAGTGGCTTCTTCAGGGCATCGGCGAGCCGAGGCAGATCTCGGTCGACGAGCTGACGCTGCAGCGCGATGGTGGCGGTGGACACGACCACGGTGCGTCCCGATTCGACCGCGTGGCGCAGGCTCGGAACGAGGTAGGCGAGCGACTTACCGGTACCGGTGCCGGCCTGGACGGCCAGATGCTCGCCGGTGTCGATCGAGTGCGCCACGGCGGACGCCATCGTCAGCTGACTGGTTCGTTCGGCACCGCCGAGCGACCGCACCGCTGTCTGGAGCAGTTCGGGAACGTTCGGGAGTTGATCGGCCACCCACGAAGGTTAATGGATCCCTACGTCAGAAACGTCCACGGATGATTTCCGGGGTAGATCACCGGCATTCGAGTCTTCTTCCGGCGACGCCTCGTCTCGCCCGATCAGCTGCACTCCCGCCTCCCGCATCTGCACCAATGCCGACTCGATCGTGGCGGTCGACACACCAGCGGTGAAGGGGAGAAGGACAGTCGTGGCGAACCCCGCGCGCGCGGCATCGACGGCCGTGGCCTTGACACAGTGATCCGTGGCAATTCCGATCACGTCGACGTCGGTGATCTCGTGGGCGCGGAGCCAGTCCTCGAGCGTCGTGCCGTCCTCGGCTGCTCCTTCGAAACCGGAGTAGGCCGCGCTGTAGGCGCCCTTGGAGAAGATCGCCGACCCGGCGACGGAAGCGTCGAACGCCGGATGGAACTCGGCGCCGGCTGTCCCGACGACGCAGTGAACCGGCCAGCTGTCGATGAAGTCGGGATTCTCGGAGAAGTGCGCCCCAGGGTCGATGTGGAAATCGCGAGTCGCGACTACGGCGTCGTACTCGTGGGAGTTGACGAAATCGTTGACGGCTCCCGCAACCGCAGCACCGCCGTCGACTGCAAGAGCGCCACCTTCGCAGAAATCGTTCTGAACGTCGACAATTATCAGTGCTTTTGCGCTCACTGGTGCTCACCTCCGGTGAATCGAACGGGCACAGCCGAGTCTCCGCGCGAGAGTTTGAGGCCTTCCCACGGCAGGCTCACGAGCCCTGCCTTCAGAACCGCTCTGCTCTCTTCGAGCGTCGGCGCGCTGTCGACGACCTTGCCTTCGCGAACCAGCGGGATCAGCAGTTCGGTCGCTCCGTCCGCCTCGGAGACAGGTGACGGTGATCCGGCGGGGTAGATGACTTCTTCGACGATCGTTCCGGTCGGACGCACTACGCGCAGTGCCTTCTTTGCGCCGCCGCGAGATGCCTTGTTGGTGCTTCTCTTCTCGACCGCGATTCCGTCGACCTCGACAAGTTTGTAGACCATGCCGGCGGTGGGGGCGCCTGATCCGGTGACCAGGGAAGTGCCGACGCCGTACGAGTCGACGGGTTCGGCGCGCAGAGCCGCGATCGCGTACTCGTCCAGGTCGCCGGAGACGACGATGCGTGTTTTGGTAGCACCGAGATCGTCGAGTTGTTGGCGTACCTGACGAGCAAGAACGCCGAGATCGCCGGAGTCGATGCGAACCCCGCCCAGCTCGGGACCGGCAACGGCAACAGCCGTTTTCACACCCTCGGTGATGTCGTAGGTATCGACGAGCAACGTGGTGGATACGCCGAGTGCCGCGACCTGACCGCGGAATGCCGCTGCCTCGTCCGGACCGTCTTCGGTGGTGTGCAGGAGAGTGAAGGCGTGCGCGCTGGTACCTGCACTGGGTACGTCGTGACGCCGCGCGGCTTCGAGGTTGGAGGTGGCGTCGAAGCCGGCGAGATACGCGGCACGTGAAGCGGCGACGGCGGCCTGTTCGTGTGTACGACGCGAGCCCATCTCGATCATCCGTCGACCGCCCGCTGCGCTCACCATGCGGGCAGCGGCCGAAGCGATCGCGCTGTCGTGGTTGAGGATCGAGAGAATCAAGGTTTCGAGGATGACGCACTCGGCGAAAGTTCCGCGGACCGAAAGGATCGGTGATCCGGGGAAGTAGAAATCGCCCTCGCGGTAGCCGTCGATGTCACCGGAGAATCGATAGTTGCGCAGCCACTCGACGGTCGTGTCGTCGAGAAATTTTGCAACGATCGCCAGTTCCGGTTCACCGAACCGGAACTGCTCGAGTGCGTCGAGAAGGCGTTCGGTACCGGCGACGACGCCGTAGCGACGACCGTCTGGCAGCCGCCGTGCAAATACCTCGAAACTGCAGTTGCGGAAGGCAGATCCGTCGGCGAGAGCCGCCGAGAGCATGGTCAGTTCGTACTGATCGGTGAGCAGTGCGGTGCTGGCACCGGCGTCGCGGATGTCGGAAATTTGCGTAGGCACGCACACAACTCTATGCGCGAGACGACGTGGGTGGGTGTTGTCGCCTCTCGTCGCGCCGTACCCTGGATACATGGTTTTCGGCGGCGCGACCGTGTCCGGCACTTACTCGGCGAACGTAACGATGAGAGGCGCTACGGCTTCCTCTCCTCAAGCCACGCCCGAGCAGTCGGAGGCTGTTTCGACCATCGAAGCCGCAGATCGGCCCTGGGTGACCATCGTCTGGGACGACCCGGTCAATCTCATGCATTACGTGACTTACGTGTTCCAGAAGTTGTTCGGCTACAGCAAAGCCAAGGCCACCGACTTGATGATGCAGGTCCATTCGGAGGGCAAGGCCGTGGTCTCGAGCGGTTCGCGCGACAAGATGGAGGCCGATGTTCGTCGCCTCCACGCTGCCGGTCTCTGGGCCACGATGCAACGCGACGACACCTGAGAAAAGCACTTTTTCGACCGATTTGTTCGCCTAACTCGTAGACGGGAGTCCGACGCGTGCGGACGTGGAGTAGGAAGAGTTCACTCGGCGGAGTGAAGTTCAAGTCCGAGATGGACGGCCACGAGGCGGCGGTTCTGCGCTCGCTCGTGGAGTCGGTGACCGGGCTTCTCGACGAGCGTGCGTCTTCGGCGCCGCAAGACGAGCTCGCCGCCCTGACGGGCCTTCGTACCGGAAATTCGGAGACACCCGACAATCCGGTATTGGCGCGTTTGCTGCCCGACTTCCAGCGCACCGATCCGGACAAGGTCGCTCCGGACAGTGACGATCTCGACGACGCCGGCGCCAATGTCAACGGCGCGCTGCGAAGTTTGCACGAACCCGAGATCATCGACGCCAAGCGTGAGTCCGCTCGCATGTTGTTGGCTTCGCTTCCGGAGGCCGGCGGCAAGGTCGTTCTCACGCAGGAACAGGCCGACGCCTGGCTGTCCTCGCTCAACGACGTCCGTCTCGCGCTCGGAACCAATCTCGGCATCGACGCCGACACACCGGAGAGCCTCGAACCCGACGACCCGCGAGCCCCGCATCTCGACGTCTATCACTGGTTGACGTGGATGCAGGACTCCCTCGTCCAGGCGCTCATGCCATGACCACGACGCGGACCGGGCCCACTGATTCACTGACAGATGTCGCCGGCCTCGCCGTCGGTCATCACCACAAGCTCGACGAGGGAGCCACTCTCGGAAGCGGCGCAGCCACCGGCTGCACGGTCGTGCTCGCGTCGGCCGGTGTGGTCGCCGGAGTCGACGTCCGGGGCGGCGGTCCGGGTACCCGCGAGACCGATCTGCTCGACCCGAGCCATTCGGTCCAGCAGGTCAATGCCGTGCTGTTGACCGGCGGTAGTGCCTACGGACTTGCCGCGGCCGACGGAGTGATGCGCTGGCTCGAGGAACACGATCACGGGATCGCGATGGGCGCTCCCGGCCAGGTGGTACCGATCGTGCCCGGCGCCGTGATCTTCGATCTGCCGGTGGGGGACTGGACCGTTCGTCCGACCGGCGATTTCGGATTCCTCGCTGCCGACACTGCTTCGCGCGAATTCGCCACGGGCACGGTCGGCGCGGGGGTAGGTGCCAGAGCCGGAGCGCTCAAGGGTGGGGTGGGAACGGCCAGCGTCGTGATCGCCGACGGCCCCGCCGAGGGGACGACGGTCTCCGCCTTGATCGTGGCGAATCCGGTGGGTTCGGTCTTCGACCCCAGAACAGGCCTGCCGTGGGGCGTCGGCTCGGACGGCGCGGAGTCGTTCGGCCTCAGGCTCCCCGACGCGTCCGAACTCGCGTCGGCCAACGCCGTTGCAGCCAAGGGAACCGTCCTCAACACCACGATCGGTGTGGTCGCCACTGACGCCGCCTTGACGAAAGCCGGGTGCCGACGCGTCGCCGTCGCAGGTCATGACGGCCTGGCCCGAGCGATTCGGCCCGCACATTCGCCGCTCGACGGCGACACGATCTTTGCGCTCGCCACCGGTGATCACACTCCGAACTCGGAGATCACGGTTCCGGACGCTTTCCCGAACGAACTGCCGATACTCGACGCGGTGTGCGCGGCTTCGGCCCAGGTGGTCGAACGTGCGATCGTCACAGCGATTCTCGACGCCACGTCGGTAGCCGGAATCCCGAGCTACCGCGAACTCTTCCCGTCCGCATTTCTCTAAGCAGCACTCCTGGAATCGGCGGTAATCTCGAATTGAGCCTGGTCGCAAGTGACCGGATCAGAAGACCGGATCGACGGTGGAGGACGCACACGATGACGATGGATTTCAACAGTCCGGACTTCGGCACCCGGACGCCGGCACGGAAATCCGGTCCACCCTCGGTGTGGAAGCAGTCGGCCGTGTTGGTGGGCGGCTTCGCGATCCTGCTCTACGTGATCGAGATCGTGGATGTCATCTCCGGTCAGAACGTCCAGAACGCCGGCGTCACCCCGCGCACGCTCGACGGCCTGTGGGGAATCCTGTTCGCCCCGGTGTTGCACGACGACTGGGGTCATCTGATCGCCAACACCATTCCGGTGCTGATCCTCGGATACCTCGTGCTGGTGTCGGGAATTGCGCGGGGACTCGCGGCGACCGGCATCATCTGGGTGATCGGCGGCGTCGGGACCTGGTTGTTCGCCGGCTCGAACTCGAATCACGTCGGTGCGTCCGTGCTGATCTTCGGCTGGGTCACCTACCTGCTGGTGCGCGGGTTCTTCACGCGGAGTTTCACACAGATCCTGATCGGCGTTGCCGTCTTCGTCGTGTACGGCGGAGTGCTGTGGGGCGTTCTGCCGAGCGATCCACGGGTTTCCTGGCAAGGGCATCTGTTCGGAGCGATCGGCGGCGTGGTGGCCGCCTGGGCGCTCACGTCGGGGGAGAGGGCCAAGCGCGCCGGGTCGGCGCAGGCCGTTCGACCACCGAGTTTCTGAACGGACGTGGGTCACACCCTCACTGCGGTGTGACTTCGACGCGCCAAAACCACCAAGAGCTTTTTCCCAGACGGGTAGACGTGGCAGCATGACCGGTATGCGCATGACCGTCCTGGGGTGTTCCGGCAGCGTCACGGGTCCGGATTCACCGGCTTCGGGATACCTGCTCACGGCACCGGGAACTCCGCCGCTCGTGATCGACTTCGGCCCGGGAGTTCTTGGGGCGTTGCAGCGATACGCCGATCCGGGCGAGGTGACGATCCTGCTTTCGCACCTTCATGCGGACCACTGTCTCGACATGCCCGGCCTGCTCGTCTGGCGTCGCTATCACCCCAACCCGCCGGTCGGTAGGGCTCTGGTTTACGGCCCCACCGACACCGCGTGCCGCATCGGAGTGTCCTCCGCCGAGTGCGCCGGCGAGATGGACGACATCTCCGACACCATCGACGTCCGGCTCTGGGCCGAGAACGAGCCGGTGACGTTCGGTGAACTGAGCGTCGTCGCCCGCCGGATGAATCATCCACCCGAGGCTTACGGTTTCCGGATCACCGGCGCCGACGGCCGCGTCCTCGTCTATACAGGCGACACCGGTATGTGCGACAACGTCGTCGAACTCGCGCGTGGTGCAGACGTGTTGCTCTCTGAAGCGTCGTGGACCGACAGTCCGGATCGCCCCGAGGGAGTTCACCTCTCCGGTAAGGAAGCCGGCCGTGTGGCTGCCCTCGCCGGCGTCAAGGAACTTCTCCTCACGCACATCCCGCCGTGGACATCGCGTGAAGACGTGATCGCCGAAGCGAAATCCGAATTCTCCGGACCGGTCCATGCCGTCTCCGCCGGAAGTGTCTACGACATCTGATTCCCCTCACATTCGGTGCAGCGCTCACCGGGCGACCGCTAGGCTCACGAAGGTGACTACACGAGAAGACGGTAGGGCGGACGACGAGCTCCGCACGGTCAAGATCACCCGCGGGTTCACCAGTCACCCGGCCGGATCCGTTCTGGTCGAGTTCGGGAACACTCGCGTCATGTGCACCGCCAGCGTCGAAGAGGGTGTACCCCGCTGGCGCAAGGGCTCCGGCTTGGGTTGGCTGACAGCCGAATACGCGATGCTTCCCGCCGCCACGCACACACGCAGTGGCCGCGAATCGGTCAAGGGCAAGGTCGGCGGCCGCACGCAGGAGATCAGTCGACTCATCGGCCGATCACTTCGAGCGTGCATCGATCTCGCGGCAATCGGTGAGAACACCATCGCCCTCGACTGTGATGTCCTCCAAGCCGACGGCGGTACCCGCACTGCGGCTGTGACGGGGGCATACGTGGCCCTGGTCGACGCCGTGACGTACCTGCGCGCCGCCGACCTGCTCTCCGACCCGCAGCCCATCTCGTGTGGCATAGCGGCCGTCAGCGTCGGCGTCGTGGACGGACGAGTGCGTCTCGACCTTCCGTACGAAGAGGATTCGCGTGCCGAGGTAGACATGAATGTCGTGGCCACCGATACCGGCACGCTGGTGGAAATTCAGGGAACCGGTGAGGGCGCCACCTTCCCACGCTCGACGCTGGACAAGCTGCTCGACTCCGCTCTGGCTGGTTGTGAGCAACTTTTCGAGATCCAGCGTCAAGCGTTGGCCGAGCCGTATCCCGGGGTGCTACCCGAACCGAAGAATCCGGAACCCAAGAAGAAATTCGGTGCCTGAGCTGTGAGCGTACGAGTATTGGTTGCCAGCCGAAATGCCAAGAAACTGAAGGAACTTCACCGGGTGCTCGACGCCGCCGGAGTGAGCGGAATCGAACTGGTCGGGCTCGACGAGGTCCCGCCGTTCCCCGAAGCCCCCGAGACCGGAGCGACGTTCGAGGAGAATGCGCTCGCCAAAGCGCGTGACGGAGCAGCTGCAACCGGAATGCCCTGCATCGCAGACGATTCCGGTGTCGAGATCGACGCACTCAACGGTATGCCGGGTGTGCTGTCCGCGCGGTGGTCGGGTACTCACGGAAACGACGGCGCCAACACGGCTCTGGTCCTGGCTCAGCTGGGAGACGTCCCGGACGAGCGTCGAGGCGCGGCGTTCGTCTCCGCCTGTGCACTGGTGATCCCTGGCGGCGACGAGACCGTCGTGCGCGGCGAATGGCGCGGGGTGATCGCCCGCGAACCAGCCGGCGACGGCGGCTTCGGATACGACCCCATCTTCCGTCCGGACGGCGACACCCGCTCGGCCGCAGAACTCACCCCGGCCGAGAAGGATGCGGCGTCACATCGAGGGCGCGCGCTCGTACAGCTCGTTCCCGCGCTGGCGGCACTGGCCGGCTGAACCGAATCCGAAAAGTAGAGCCCTGAACGCGTCTGCGTTCAGGGCTCTACTTTTTGAAACTCTCAGAGCTGATAAGCCTGCTTCACCTGGGCGGTTCGCTTGTGCTCGAACACGAACGACAGGAACGGGATCGTGCCGGCGAGCGCGGTGGCAACCGTCGTACCGGGCTTCCACCGGGCCTTGATCGCCAAGTCGATCGTGAATACGAGATAGAGCATGTAGAACAGGCCGTGGATCTGGCCGATGTAGAACAACCACGACGGTGCGTCCGCCGAATTGTCGAGAATCAGGTACTTGTAGACCATCTCACCGGTCAGGAACAGCAGCCAGAGGCCGGTGATCCAGGCGAGAACGCGGTATCGGACCAGCGCCGACGCAACCTTCTTCTGCTTTTCTGCGTTGACTGCGGGGGTAGCGATGCTCGCTTCCGAACCGGTACTCACGTCGTGCTCCTATCGGACTCGCGAGCGGCGAGCTGCGCAAGGTAGTCGTTGTATTCCAGCATTTGGCGGGCTTCAGGGTCGTCGACGTCGAGGTTCACATCGTCGAACTCGGCCTGCGGGCGTTGCGGCAAGAGGTCGGCGGGAATCTCACGCGGCTCCGCGGCGGCTTCCTCGGCTTCGGCCTCTTCGGGGTCCACGTCTTCGAGCTGAACGAACTTGCGGTACGCGTACACGACAAACGCCGCGAACAGCGGCCACTGGAACGCGTACCCGAGATTCTGTCCCGAGCCTCCGACGGCTTCGAAGCGCTCCCACTGCCACCAGCCGAGCGCGAGGCAGCCGGCAGCTGACACGATGACCAGCAGAATCAGCGCAGGTCGGCGTTTAGTAGCGTTCTTGGACACACTAAGACGGTACCTGAGAGCTATAGTCCCTCGCCCTGCGATCTCCGACACGGTGTCGTAGAAGCCGTGCCACGGCGTGTCGTAGAAGCCGTTCCACAGCACCTGTGCGCTATGCCCATCCTCACCCGCAATGCCAGGCACTGAACACATTCTCCCGGCTGTACTGCATCGATAACCTCGGCGCGTATCCGAAAGCAGGGGAGTGTTTCATGCACATCAGAGTGATTCGCCCGGTCATCGACCCCACACTGACTCCGGCGGTGACAGCCGAGGTGGAGCACTGGGCGGCGCCCGGCACGACGGTCGACGTCGTTTCGCTGCCTACCGGTACGGCGAGCATCGAGTCCGAGTACGACGAGGCACTTGCCGGCCCCGGGATCGTGCAGAGGGTCGAGGAAGCGGCAGCCGACGGCGTGGACGGCGTGTTCATCACGTGTTTCGCCGATCCCGGAGTGCATGCCGCCCGAGAGGTCATCGACGCTCCGGTGGTCGGCGGCTTCGAGCCGTCATTTCTGACAGCGATGAGTCTGGGCGATCGCGTCGGGGTCGTGACCATCCTGCCGAATGTCGTGCCGATGCTCCGATCGCTCACTCGGCGGTATGGACTCGATAGTCGGCTGGGCAGTATTCGAGTCGTGGACATGCCGGTGCTGGGCCTCACCGATCGGGAGGAACTGGTCGATCGACTGGCCGCACAGGCGTCTACGGCAGTGGAGAACGGTGAGGCCGACTCCGTCGTTCTCGGTTGCACCGGCATGCTCGGTGTGACCGGCGCAGTCCGAGACAGGCTGCATGGCAAAGGGATTCATGTTCCGGTTGTGGATCCGACGGCGTCGGCGATCACGTGGTTGGAGAGCTCGGTCCGTCTGGGGCTGACGCCGAGCCGGACGACGTACATGACTCCACCGGTCAAGGATCGAAAGCGCTGACCTTGCTCACGAGAACCGAAAAAGCCCCGCCGGATCAGATCCGGCGGGGCTCTTCGTTGTGCGCGAGGGGGGACTTGAACCCCCACGTCCTGAGACACTGGAACCTAAATCCAGCGCGTCTGCCAATTCCGCCACTCGCGCGCGGAATTCAAAGGATACGCGAGTGGAGTCGCTCGCGGGCACACCACCCTGGTCGGGATGCGCCCGCCCGCTCTCAGGCCGTTTCGGCGAGTGGATCCGCTGCGGGCGGCGTAGCGGATTTCTTCGATCGGTGCGGTTGCTCGGCCGTGCGTTGATACCGCCACGCAGCGTGGGTGAGCGTTTGAACATCGACATCGAGATATTCGGCAACCGCAACGAGCAACTCGGCTGCGTCGGTGCTCGACAACAATTCCTCACCACTGCTTGCTTCGGTGGCGAACCGTGCAAGTAGATCGATCGAAGTTACCGTCAACTTCCCGGACAGGAACACCAGCGTCTCAAAGGTCCTGGGGCCGAGCCCCGGAACGGAGACGACTGCCGAACGGAGGCCTTCGGTGTCCTCGACGTCGGCACTGGACCGGCAACCGGCATCGACGAGCGCCTTGGCTGCGCGAGCCGCACCCTCGGCTTTGGTGAAGTAGTTGCCCGGCACGCGCTGGCGATTGCCGAGAATCGTTGCGAGCTCGTCGCCACGGTCGGTGAAGGCGGCGAGAGCGGGCAAGCTGTCGAGGCGATGGTCGGCGGCTACCGAGCGGTGTGTGCGCCAACGGTCGACGACGGCGCGGACTCCGGTCTTCGGTGTTCCATAGGCGGCGCGCGACGAGAAGATCGCATCGAGAAGGGCGGCTTCGGACTCGCGCGGCCATCCCTGATTCCAATGCGGCCACGCCTCGCGCGGAAGCTCGGCGCCGATGAATTCGGTCGCTCTGACTACGTCTGTGTCTTCCATGATTTCTCCCCCCGAGAAGTCGTCCGGTGTGGACGCGCTGAACGTAGCGAGGGGGTCCGACAGATTGTGGCCCGGAACGCACGGGATCGACCGTCCGTCAAGGAGGTCACGAATTGGTAACAATAAATATGAGGGGTTCCTCAGGTTTCTGAAAATCCCGGTAACAGTCCCAGGCAGGGCGTTCGCGACCTACTCGCGAGTCACTTTCTCGAAGTCTCGTGAGGAAGATCACGGCCCCGAAAGTCCAGATTTCCAGGGTGCCGACAAACGTGAGGAAATCCTCATGATTCTGTGTAAACCTTGTCTTGCACGAACGCCCTGACTCCGTCGATTCTCTCGACGAATTCGCGAGCACTTCAGCCGGGCAGCACACCGCAAATCCCACCTCGCCGCAGAGGTGACCAGGAGAGGACGTACGCGTGACGATCGATGACACGACACCTACAGGAAACGGACGCGACTCGAAGGGTGGACGCCGTTTCGGCGTCGATGGGGGACAGTCCCGCACGACCAGCAAAGGTGCCCTCGTCGATTCGCTGAACAACGGCGTTTCCTACGCAATCGCTTTCGGTGGACAGGGCGCTCCCTGGCTCACCTCGCTCGAGGAGCTCAGCCGTGACAACGGACTGGAGCCCGTTCTGACCGATCTGGTCAACGACGCAGCAGCACGCCTCGCGCCCGTCGCACAGGATCTCCTCGTGGTTCGCCCGGTCGGATTCGATCCGATCGCGTGGATGCTCGAAGCCGAGATCGTCGACGAAGAAGAAGGTGAGAAGTCGGCCGGGCCTTCCGCTGCCGCGCTTACCGCAGCTCCGGTGTCACTCCCCGGCGTCTTCCTCACGCAGCTTGCGGCGTTGCGTGCACTCTCCGCTCAGGGCCTGGATGTAGCCGGTAACCCGCCGGCTGCCGTCATCGGCCACTCGCAGGGCCTTCTGGCCACGGCTGCCGTAGCCGCGCAGGGCAACGACGACGGTGAACTCCTCGCCGTCGCACAGCTCGTCGGTGCTGCTGCCAGCTTGGTCGGCCGTCGCCGCGGCGTCATCGCCGGCGCCTCCGCGAAGCCGATGGTTGCGGTCTCGGGCGTCGATCCCGAGCGTCTCGCCGCCATCGTCGCCGAGCTTGCCGAGGGTGTGGCGCCTGAGCGCGCGGCTGTCCTCGCCATCCGCAACGGCCGTCGCCGCGTCGTTCTCGCCGGGCCGCCCGCTCAGCTGGCACGCGTGCAAGAGCGTTGTGAACAGATCGAAGCCGAGGAAGCCCGCGAGCGTGAGGGTAAGAAGCGTGGCGGTTCCGTCTTCGCGCCGTCCTTCGATCCGCTCGACACCGAAATCGGCTTCCATCACCCCGCATTGACCGAGGCCGTCGAACTCGTCGGCAGCTGGGCGACCCGTTGCGGTCTCGACGCGGACCGTGCGCGTGAACTTGCACAGGGTGTCCTCGTCGATCCGGTCGACTGGGTCGAGGCTGTCGACGGCGCAATCTCCGCCGGCGCCAAGTGGATTCTCGATCTCGGACCCAGCGATCAGCTGACCCGTATGACGTCCTCTTCGCTGCGTGGACAGGGCATCGGCATCATTGCCGCAGCCACCCGTGGCGGACACCGCAATCTGCTCACCCCCGGTGCAGCACCTGAGGTCTCACGTTCGTGGTCCGAGTTCGCGCCGAAGCCCGTTGCGCTTCCCGGCGGCCGTATCGGCGTCGAGACCGCGTTCACGAAGCTGACCGGTCGTTCACCCATCCTGCTCGCAGGTATGACGCCGACGACGGTCGACGCCAAGATCGTTGCCGCGGCAGCCAATGCCGGTCACTGGGCCGAGCTTGCCGGTGGCGGGCAGGTCACCGAAGAAATCTTCGAAGACCGTGTCGCAGAGCTGAAGATGCTGCTCGAGCCGGGCCGCGCGGTCCAGTTCAACTCCCTGTTCCTCGACCCGTACCTGTGGAAGCTGCAGCTCGGTGGCAAGCGCCTCGTGCAGCGTGCCCGTACCGCCGGTGCTCCCATCGACGGCGTCATCGTCACCGCCGGTATCCCGGAACTCGAAGAGGCTGTTGCCCTCATCGACGAGTTGTCCGAGATCGGCATCACCAACATTGCATTCAAGCCCGGCACCGTGGCGCAGATCCGCTCCGTGATCCGCATCGCCAACGAGGTTCCGAATTTCCCGGTCATCGTCCACATCGAAGGCGGCCGCGCCGGCGGACACCACTCGTGGGAAGACCTCGACGACCTGCTCCTCGACACGTACGCCGAGCTGCGTACACGTCCGAACCTGGTCATCTGCGTCGGTGGCGGCATCGGAACACCCGAGCGCGCAGCTGATTACCTGACCGGTCGCTGGTCCGCCGCAGCCGGTTTCCCGGCCATGCCCGTCGACGGCATCCTGGTCGGCACCGCAGCCATGGCGACTCTCGAGGCCACCACCTCTCCCGAGGTCAAGCAGCTCCTCGTCGACACACCCGGTACGCCGGACTGGGTCGGTGCAGGTACCGCTGAAGGCGGAATGGCCTCCGGCCGTAGCCAGCTCGGTGCCGACATCCACGAGATCGACAACGCGGCTTCGCGTACCGGGCGCCTCCTCGACGAGGTTGCCGGCGATTCCGAGGCAGTGGCCGAGCGCCGCGACGAGATCATCGCCGCCCTCGACGTCACCGCAAAGCCGTACTTCGGCGACGTCGAGACCATGACGTACGCACAGTGGCTGCGCCGCTACCTCGAGCTGACCGTCGGCATCGACGCGGCGAAGGAATTCGACTGCGGCGCCGATCTTCAGGACGCCATCGTCGAGGCGACGTCGAGCCCGTGGCTCGACATCACCTGGCGTGCTCGCTTCGGCGAGATGCTCCAGCGCACCGAGGCGCGTCTGCACCCGGTCGACCGCGGCCCGATCCCCACACTGTTCGCTGACGCCGAGACCCTCGAGCGCCCCGAGGCTGCGATCTGCGCACTGCAGGCGTCGTACCCGGACTACTCGACCACCGTTCTGCATCCCGCAGACGTCTCGTTCTTCATCTCGTTGTGCAAGACGCCGGGCAAGCCGGTCAACTTCGTTCCCGTCGTCGACGGTGACGTGCGTCGTTGGTGGCGCAGCGACTCCCTGTGGCAGGCACACGACCCCCGCTACACCGCCGATCAGGTTTGCGTCATCCCCGGCACCGTTGCCGTCGCCGGCATCACCCGTGTCGACGAGCCGGTCGGTGACCTGCTCGATCGCTTCGAGAAGGCGACCTACGACGAATTGGTTGCTGCCGGAACCACTCCGGTTGCACTCGCGAGCCGTCGCCACCAGGATTCCGCACCCGGACTTCTCGACGCCGTTCTCTCGGCTCCTGACCTCCAGTGGGCCGGCCGCCTGACCCAGAACCCCGTCCGTCGTCTCGGCGACCTCGACGAGTGGAGTGCAGAGTCTGCCGACAAGGCAGTTCACGGCACCACCGGTTCCAGTCTGACCGTCGTCGATTCCTCGCACGTGCTGCTTTCGGTTCCGTTGGTGGCAGGCAAGTCCGTCGACATCACGATCACGATCCCCGAGTCCGTCGTCGACGGCGGCGCTCCGGTTGTCACCGAGGCAGACGCCGAAGATGCGATGTCCGCGCTGCTGGCAGTTGCTGCCGGACAGGAACTTCCGACAGTCAAGAACGGCAAGGCCCGCCTCAACGTCGCGTGGGTTCCCGATCGAATCGCCGATCACGCCGGTGTCACCGGTTCTGGTCTGCCCGCCACGCTCAGTGTCAGCGGCAAGGCTGTTCCGGACGTCGTCGTCGGAGCATGCTGGCCCGCCGTCTTCGCCGTCCTCGGCGCAGCCAAGCTGGACAGTCTTTCCGTTATCGAAGGCATGCTCGACCTGGTCCACCTCGACCACACCGTCCACTTCGTCGGTGAACTTCCCTCCGAGACAAGCATTCTCGTGGTCAATGCCGAGGTCGCCTCGGTTCTCGACACCGACCTCGGTCGTGTCGTCGAGGTCAAGGTCGAGGTCGGTGCCATGCTCGGCGAGGGCCTCGACGCCCCCGCAGTCGTCACCATGACCGAGCGTTTCGCGATCCGCGGACGCACCGGTGCAGGCGAACTCGCCGACCCGGCTCGCGCCGGTGGATCGATCAGCGATGCGGCTGTCGACACCTCGCGTCGTCGTCGCCGTGACGCGAAGATCCTCGCTCCGGTCAGCATGGGCGCCTTCGCTCAGGTTTCCGGTGACCACAACCCGATTCACACCTCCGACAACGCCGCTCTGCTGGCCGGCCTCGGAACCCCGATCGTGCACGGCATGTGGCTCTCCGCCGCAGCGCAGCAGGTAGTCACCGCAGTCGACCCGGCCGAGACCCGCGTCCCGCCGCGCCGCCTGACCGCCTGGACCGCTCGCTTCCTCGGGATGGTTCGACCCGGCGCCGAGATCGACGTCCGTGTCGATCGTGTCGGTATCGACCAGGGCGCGGAAATCGTCGAGGTCGGCTGCCGCATCGACGGTGAACTGGTCATGGTCGCCACCGGCCGCACCGCCGCGCCGAAGACCGTCTACGCCTTCCCCGGCCAGGGCATTCAGCGCCCGGGCATGGGCCTCGACGCTCGCGCACGCTCCAAGGCCGCCCGCGACGTCTGGGAGCGCGCGGACAAGCACACTCGTAAGGCACTCGGATTCTCGATTCTCGCTGTCGTGCGCGACAACCCGGTGACCGTCAAGGCCCGTGGTGTCGAGCACAGGCATCCCGACGGTGTCCTGCACCTGACCCAGTTCACCCAGGTCGCCATGGCCGTTCTCGGTGTTGCCCAGGTTGCCGAGCTGCGCGAGTCCGGAACCTTCATCGAGGATTCGCTTCTGGCCGGTCACTCGGTCGGTGAGTACAACGCACTCGCCGCTGTCGCCGAGGTCTTCCCGCTCGAAGCGCTTCTCGAGGTCGTCTTCCAGCGTGGCTCGGCCATGCACCAGCTCGTTCCCCGCGACGAAGCCGGACGCTCCGACTACCGCATGGCCGCTATCCGCCCGTCGCAGATCGGTGTTTCCGACGACGACGTGCAGGGCTTCGTCGCCGGTGTCGCCGAGTCTTCCGGTGAGTTCCTCGAAATCGTCAACCTGAACCTGCGCGGCAGCCAGTACGCCATTGCCGGCTCGGTAGCCGGTCTCGACGCACTCGAGGTCGAAATCGACCGTCGCCGAGCAGAATTCGGTGGCAAGCGGGCATACATCCAGGTTCCCGGCATCGACGTGCCGTTCCACTCCACCGTCCTTCGCGGTGGCGTGGCGGACTTCCGCGTGTGCCTGCAGGACTTGCTCCCGCACGACATCGATCCGGACATCCTGATCGGCCGCTACATCCCGAACCTGGTTCCGAAGCCGTTCTCGCTGCGTCGTGACTTCGTTCAGGAAATCGCCGACCTGGTGCCGTCCGAGCCGCTGCAGGAAGTCCTCGCAGACTTCGACAGCTACGCAACGCGCACTCACGAGTTGTCCCGCATCATCCTGATCGAGCTGCTGGCTTGGCAGTTCGCCAGCCCGGTCCGTTGGATCGAGACGCAGGACCTGCTCTTCGGTGACGAGTCCGAAGGAGGGCTCGGGGTCGAACGCTTCGTCGAGATCGGTCTCGGCGCTGCCCCGACCGTCGCGAACCTCGCGTCGCAGACCCTCAAGCTGCCGGGCCGCTTCGGCTACCCGGTCGAGGTTCTCAACGTCGAGCGCGAAGCTGCGATCGTCTACGGCACCGACGTCGACCCCGCTGTCGATGACGACGACGAGATCGAAGCGCCTGCCGCGCAGGCTGCTCCGGCCGCCGCGGCCGCTGCTCCGGTTGCCGCTGCCGCGCCGGCTGCACCTTCGGGTGGACCGCGTCCGGACGACCTCACCTTCAAGGCGCCCGACGCCACGAAGGTCCTGATCAGCCTGTGGACCAAGCTCCGTCCCGATCAGGTCGGCCCCGCGGACACGATCGAGGCACTGTGCGACGGCGTTTCCTCGCGTCGCAACCAGCTTCTGGTCGACCTCGGCTCCGAGCTCTCCCTCGGTGCCATCGACGGGGCCGCAGACGCCGACATGGGCTCCCTGGGGGCAACCGTCGACAAGCTCGCCCGTACGTACAAGCCGTTCGGACCGGTGCTCTCCGATTCGATCAACGATCACCTGCGCAAGGTCTTCGGCCCCTCGGGCAAGCGTCCCGGCTACATCGCCGACCGCGTCAAGAAGGTCTGGGAACTGGGCGACGGCTGGGCACACCACGTCACCGCAGCAGTGGCTCTCGGTACTCGTGACGGCGCCAGCATCCGCGGCGGCGACCTCGGTGGCCTGAGCTCCGGCGCACTGGCCGACGCGGCAGCAGTGGACGCAGTCATCGACAGCGCAGTTGCCTCGGTCGGGTCTGCTCGTGGAGTCAGCGTCTCGTTGCCGGCTACCGGCGGCGGAAGCGGCGGAACTGTCGACGCAGCCGCTCTGGGTGAGTTCACCGAGAACATCACCGGTCGCAACGGCGTTCTGGCCTCGGCCGCACGCCTGGTGCTCGAGCAGCTCGGACTGAACGAAGAAACAGCAGTCGCGACGGTCGAGGACACCGAACTGGTCGACCTGGTCTCGGCTGAACTCGGCTCCGACTGGCCGCGTCTGGTTGCTCCGGCATTCGACGCGCAGAAGGCAGTGCTGCTCGACGACCGCTGGGCAAGTGCGCGTGAGGATCTCGCTCGCATTTGGCTCGGTGACACCGCGTTGTCGGTCGAGAACTTCATCGGTGCCGGCTCCACCGTCGCCGCACAGGCGAAGTGGTGGGCCACCCGTGCAACCGACGAAGGCCGCACCCCACTCGCCGAGGTCTACACCCGCATCGCTGATGCGGCTGCTGCGGCAGAATCCGACGCACCCGAGTGGGCAGGCGAGGTCGCAGTAGTGACGGGCGCCAGCAAGGGTTCCATCGCGGCAGCAGTCACGGGCAAGCTCCTTGCCGGTGGCGCAACGGTATTCGTGACCACCTCGCGGCTCGACGGTCAGCGTCTCGGCTTCTACCGCGACCTGTACCGCGAGAACGCTCGCGCCGGTGCAGCCCTCTGGGTGGTTCCCGCGAACATGGCGTCGTACACCGACGTCGACGCACTGATCGACTGGATCGGCAACGAAGCCACCGAGAACGCAGGCGGCGCAAAGAAGCTCATCAAGCCGGCCATGACGCCGACGATGCTCTTCCCGTTCGCAGCTCCCCGTGTCGGCGGCGAACTCTCCGACGCCGGCGCTCGCGCCGAAATGGAAATGCGCGTGCTGCTCTGGTCGGTGGAGCGCCTCATCGGCGGTTTGTCGAAGATCGGTTACGACAGCGACGTCGACACGCACCTGCACGTGGTGCTGCCCGGTTCGCCGAACCGCGGAACGTTCGGCGGCGACGGTGCTTACGGCGAGGCCAAGGCTTCGCTGATCGCCGTGGTCAATCGCTGGAAGGCCGAGCGCAACTGGGCCGAGCGGGTCACGTTGGCACATGCGGTCATCGGTTGGGTTCGCGGAACCGGACTCATGGGTCACAACGATCCGATCGTCGACGCAGTCGAAGCTGCGGGCGTCCGCACCTGGTCCACCCAGGAGATGGCGACCGAACTGCTGAAGACGGCAACCCGCGAGTCGCGGCGCGCTGCTGCCGAGGCTCCGCTCGAGGTCGACCTGACCGGTGGGCTCGCCGAGGCGAACCTCGACCTCGCCGCACTGGCCAAGGAAGCTGCCGAGGTGGCCGAGATCGCCGAGGCTGTCGACGAAGCAGTGGACGAGTCCAGCATCCTGGCGCTGCCCGCGCCGGCTCGCATCGACGACTCGGTCAAGGCTCCGAGCTGGCCCGAACTGGACGTCACCCCCGCGGACCTCGTGGTCATCGTGGGTGCCGGAGAGCTCGGACCCTACGGTTCCTCGCGTACCCGCTTCGAGATGGAGGTCGACGAGCAGCTCTCTGCCGCAGGCGTTCTCGAATTGGCGTGGAACACCGGACTCATCGTCTGGGAGAACGATCCCAAGCCGGGCTGGTACGACGTCGAATCCGGTGACCTGGTACCCGAGGCGGAAATCGCCGACAAGTACCACGACGCAGTCGTCGAGCGTTGCGGCATCCGTCGCTACGTCGACGAGGGCGCGATGATCGACAACACCGCTCCGCTGCTCACCTCCGTGTTCCTGGACAAGGATCTGAGCTTCGTGGTCGGCAGTGAGGCAGAGGCTCAGGCCTTCGTCGAATCCGATCCGGAGAACACGACGTCGACGGTTTCCGCCGAGTCCGGCGACTGGACGGTCACCCGCCGCGCAGGCACCGAGATCCGCGTCCCGCGCAAGATGAAGCTGACTCGTAGTGTGGGCGGTCAGATTCCGACCAACTTCGACGTCACCAAGTGGGGCATCCCCGCCGACATGGCAGATTCGGTCGACCGCGTCGGCCTCTGGAACATCGTCGCAACGGTGGACGCCTTCCTCACCGGCGGCTTCACTCCGAGCGAACTGCTCCGCTGGGTACACCCGAGCCTGGTCGCCAACACGCAGGGCACCGGCATGGGCGGCATGACCTCCATGAGGAGCCTGTACATCGACACGCTGCTCGGCGAGAACCGTCCGAACGACATCCTGCAGGAAGCGCTGCCGAACGTCATTGCAGCGCACGTCGTTCAGTCGTACGTCGGCGGTTACGGCGCGATGGTTCACCCCGTCGCCGCCTGCGCCACGGCAGCGGTATCCGTCGAAGAAGGCGTCGACAAGATCCGACTCGGCAAGGCGCAGTTGGTTGTTGCCGGCGGGTTCGACGATCTGAGCACGGAAGGCATCATCGGCTTCGGCGACATGTCGGCCACTGCCAAGACCGAGGACATGCATGCCAAGGGCATCGAGGATCGCCGCTTCTCGCGGGCCAACGATCGTCGCCGCGGCGGATTCGTCGAGTCGGCCGGTGGCGGAACGATTCTCCTCGCTCGCGGTGACCTGGCACTCGAGATGGGTCTTCCCGTCCTCGGTGTGGTCGCCTGGGCCGGATCGTTCGCCGACGGTGTCCACACCTCGATCCCGGCACCGGGACTCGGAGCGCTGGGCGCCGGACGTGGGGGAGCGGATTCGCAGCTCGCACTCTCGCTCAACGCACTCGGCGTGAGCGCCGACGACATCGCCGTGATCTCCAAGCACGACACCTCCACTGCCGCCAACGATCCCAACGAGGCAGAGCTGCACGAGCGCCTCGCCGGGGCATTGGGACGCAGTGAAGGTGCGCCCATGTTCGTGGTCTCGCAGAAGAGCCTGACCGGTCACGCCAAGGGTGGTGCCGCAGCCTTCCAGCTGATCGGGCTCTGCCAGGTACTGAGCCAGGGCATCGTCCCGCCGAACCGCAGCCTCGACTGCGTCGACGACAAGATGGCCGAGTTCGAGCACCTCGTGTGGGCACGTCAGCCGCTCAAGTTCGGTGAGCATCTTCCGCTGCGCGCGGGCCTGCTGACCAGCCTCGGCTTCGGTCACGTCTCCGGACTGATCGCAGTCGTGCACCCGCAGGCATTCGTCGAGTCGGTTCCGGCCGACAAGCGTGACGCCTATGTTGCTGCGGCCCAGCAGCGGACGATCGACGGTCAGCGTCGCCTCGCGAAGGCGATGTGCGGTGGCGACAGCCTCTACGAGCGCCCGGCGGATCGTCGCCTCGGTGCCGACGGAACGCCGGCCAAGGCGTCGCGTCAGCTCGAAGCGGACATGCTGCTGAGCGAGGACGCACGACTCGGCGCAGACCAGGTGTACCGCTCGAATCTGCCCGGCTGCAAGTAGTAGTCACGATATGGGAGTTCTGGGTATCGGTTTCGACCTCGTGACGGTGTCGGAGTTCGCCGAGCAATTGAACAGGCCGGGAACGGCAATGCTCGACAACTTCACACCGGGCGAGCGTCGAGACGCCGCTACCCGGAGCTCCGAACCGGCACGACATTTCGCCGCCCGGTGGGCTGCGAAGGAAGCAGTGATCAAGGCATGGTCAACTGCTCTCTTCGCCGGCCCACCGGTGCTGGGGGAAATGATCCACAATCAGATCGAGGTCGTCTCGGACGCCTGGGGGCGCCCCGGCATCCGGCTTCGCGGTGACGTGGCCAAACACCTGACCGGAGTGAAGATTCATATCTCGCTCACGCACGACGGGGACATGGCGGGCGCTTTCGCGGTCATCGAATCCGACCCGGAGTAGCGCTGCCGGACACGAAAGAGCCGGTCTCCCAAGGGGAGACCGGCTCTTTGTCGTTCGACTAGTCCTTCGTGCGGGATTCCTTCTCGGCGACGAGGAGATACGCGATCATCAACCTTTTCAGTTCGGCGACGGCGTCGGCATGCGACTGGCCGTCCTGAACCGAGAAATTGAGCATCGAATACACCACGTGGACAAGAACTTCCGCCATCATCAGGCGACGATCTCGCCGCGTACGAGGCGTCAACGGGCCGAGCATTTTCGCTACGGTCTCGGCGAACTGCTTTTCGTGAATGACTCCGGTTGCCCGCGTGGACGGCGTCGACTGCATCGCCAGCCAGACCTCGCGGCGCGACGGATCAGACGTCCACAGCCCGGCCATGTGATCGACGAAACTGTTCAGGAACCGCAACCAGTCGAGCGAGGGTACTTCGCCGCCGAACTGAGCAAGCTCGTGCTGGACCCCGACGAGGTCCTGGCGGTTCAATTCGCACACGATGACGTACTTGTTCGCGAAGAACTGGTAAAGCGTCCCAATCGGGACGTCAGCACGTGCCGCGACTTCTTCACAGGTGAACGATTCGAAACCGACATCGGTGAGGAGTTCCCGTGACGCAGCCAGGAGTGCGTCGAATTTACGCTGGCTGCGCTCTTGCGTCGGACGCTTGCGCGGCAGCAGTTCCTGCGGTTCTTCGAGGCTCTGGGGATTCTCCAGTGCTGGGTCGACTCGTCGCCGCGCGCGGTGACGAGTCGTGGGCTGCACGTCTTCCAGGCTATCGGTGTTTTCTGTCGAATTTGGGACTTGTGCATTATCCGGTGTCATCGGCCACCTACTTCGGCGGTCGTGATCGGTCGAAACGCACCGCGCAGGTGCGCGCACACGAGTCCCGATGCTGTTGCCACACCTCGATACTAGGTGACCAACTGTCCAGTAGCCGAAGAGGTTGCTGCGCGGTGTGGCGCAACGGCGATCCTGGCGCCTGCCTACGTCCGATTCGGGCAGACTGAGATTCTTCGGGCACACCGAGATTCGATGCCGAGGAGAGGGAGACGATGACGGAAGAACTGCGAACCGCGGTAAGTGAACTCATGCCGCGTGCCCGTGAGGATCTGAGTGCACTTGTGGCGATGAAGTCCGTTGCCGATGCACGGCAGTACCCGCCGGAAGAATGCGCGGCCGCTGCGCATTGGGTCCTGGAGGCATTCCGGGCTCAGGGTTTCGCCGATATCGAGGCGATCGAGACCTCCGACGGTTCGGCCGCGGTTGTCGGGCGTCGACCAGGCCCGGGCGGTGCTCCGACCGTTCTGCTGTACTGCCACTACGACGTTCAGCCGCCCGGAAACGAAGAGCTCTGGGGCTCCCCGCCTTTCACGCTCACCGAGCGCGACGGACGGTGGTACGGACGGGGCGCTTCCGACTGCAAGGGCAACGTCGTCATGCATCTGACAGCTCTGCGAGCGCTCGCCGCAGCCGGTGTGGATCCGAGCGTCCACCTGACGCTCGTCGCCGAAGGATCCGAGGAGATGGGCACTGGCGGTCTCGAGGATCTGGTGCGAGAGCGGCCCGAACTTTTTGCAGCCGACATGATCCTGATCGCCGATACCGGCAACACCGAAGTCGGGGAGCCGACGATCACGACGTCATTGCGCGGGATCGCGAACGTTGTGGTCCACGTGTCGACGCTCGAGGGTGAGATTCACTCCGGTGTCTTCGGTGGACCGGCGCCCGATGCGATCACCGCGCTGGTGCACATACTCTCGACGCTGCACGACAGCGCCGGAAACACCACTGTCGAAGGCTTGACCAACGACCAGGAATGGGCGGGTGTCAGTTATGACGGCGATCAGTTCCGCTCCGACGCCGGGGTGCTCGAAGGGGTGCAGCTGACTGGTTCCGGTTCCGTCGCCGAGCAGGTGTGGGCTCGTCCGGCGCTGACCATCCTGGGTATCGACTGCCCGCCGGTCGTGGGCTCGGCGGCGGCGATCACGCCCCGCGCGTCGGCGCGCCTGAATCTTCGTGTCCCGCCTGGCACGGATCCGGCGCAGGCACAGAAGTTGTTGACGGACCACCTCCGCGCGGCGGCGCCGTGGGGCGTCCACATCGAGGTCGTTCCGGAATCGACGGGATCGCCGTTCTCGTCCTCGACGGAGGGTGCAGGTTTCGCGCAGCTGAAGTCCGCGCTCACCGATGCCTACGGCCGCGAAGTCGGATTTGCCGGCCAAGGGGGATCGATACCGCTGTGCAGTGCACTGGCCGAGCAGTTCCCCGACGCGGAGATCGCGTTGATCGGCGTCGAGGAACCGCAATGCCGCATTCATGCGCCCGACGAAAGCGTCGACCCGTCGGAGATCGAGAATCTCGCTTTCGCGGAGGCTCTGTTCTTGAGCCGGTACGGGAGTTAGACCGACAGATCGCGTCGTAGCTTGGCGACGTGGCCGGTGGCCCGGACGTTGTACTGGGCCACCTCGATCTTGCCTTCCTCGTCGACGAGGAACGTCGAGCGGATGACGCCCTGGACGGTCTTGCCGTACATCTTCTTCTCACCGAACGCGCCCCAGGCTTCGAGCGTCGCCTTCTCGGGATCGGAGAGCAGCGGGAAGGTCAACTCTTCGGTATCGCGGAACTTCGCGAGTTTTGCGGGCTTGTCCGGCGAGATTCCGATGACTTCGAGGCCGGCGCCGTTCAGCTCGGCGAGGCTGTCACGGAAGTCGCAGGCCTGCTTGGTGCACCCCGGGGTGCTGGCCGCCGGGTAGAAGTACACGATGACCTTGCGGCCGCGGTAATCGTGAAGGGAAACCTCGTTGCCATCGGCGTCTGGGAGCGTGAAATCCGGCGCGACGTCGCCGGCGGACAATCTACTGTTCTCGGTCACGGGAATCGAGGTTAGTCGAGAAATTGCGCGGCAGGTGGGCGCGAGGGCATTCTGCTCCTCTACGGTAGAGCGAAGTGTCGGCGCGCTGCGTCCGCACAGCAGACCCGCACACAGAGCAGCAGAACACAGACAAGTTGGAGGACACGTGCCCAGGGACACCGAGAGCATCGAACGCGAGATCGAGAAGGCGCGTAACCAGCTCGCGAGCACACTCGACGAACTGACGGTCCGCACCAACCCGAAGCGGCTGGTCGAGAACACCAAGAAGACGGTGCTCGCCAAGCTCAACGAGCCGGCAGTGAAGTACGCGCTGATCGCAGTCGGTTCAGTGGTGGGAATACTCGTGGTCCGGAAGATCATTCGCTGACCCGAGTTGTCGAAGACAGAACATGAAGAAGGCCCCCACCTGGTGAGGTGGGGGCCTTCTTGCAAGTGCGCCCACAGGGACTCGAACCCCGGACCCAGTGATTAAGAGTCACTTGCTCTACCAACTGAGCTATAGGCGCTCGCTCTTGCGAGACAGAACATTAGCCGACAGGCTCAGGAGTTTGCAAAACGCGTGTTCATCGTGGTGACGATGGTTACATCGCTTCCGGAAGTCACGAGTGTGGAGGGTGCGAATCCGGCCAGCGGACGGTGCTTTCCAACTGCTGTGCGACGGCGAGAATGGTCGGTTCACCACCGCTGCGCCCGACCAGTTGGACGCTCAGGGGGAGTCCGCGTTCGGAGAACCCGGCGGGCACAGCGGCCGCCGGGTTGCCGCAGACATTCCAGATCGAACAGTAGGCGGCGATCGGCAACGCCTTGCGGACTGCTGACAGAAGGCCGGTTCCTTCGAGTTGTCCGATCGGGCGTGGCAGCGCGGGCGTGGTCGGCATCAGGACCAGGTCGAAGGTGTCGAAGACCTGGTTGACCGTCGCTGCGATTCGCTCACCTTTGCGGTAAGCGAATTTCCCGACGCGCGCGGGAGCGGCTATCCGGCCGATCGACGCGAGTGCTCGTGTGCGCTTCTCGAGTAACGCTGGATGATCGACGCGCAGTGCTTCGTCGCGGACGCCGCCGAGCACCTGGGGGAGAAATGCTGCAGTTGCGTCCGGGTACTCGGGATCGTGCTCTTCGACGTGATGTCCCAACGCGCTCAACATCTCTGCGATCGAATGCACCGCGGCAACGACCTCCGGGGACGGGCGGACGCCCCGGACCGGACTCCGGGTGGACACTGCAATGCGAAGCGGCCCGGGCGCCGACGCGGCTGACTCGGCAAAGCTGGTGCGGAGCGTTTCGGCTGTGTAGTCGTCGATCCCGGTGGTACCGGTTATCACGTCGTACACGAGCGCGCTGTCCTCGACGGAACGAGTGAGAGGGCCTAGCGTGCCGAGTCCGCGCCAGAGGTTTCGGTTCGGCGCGGTGCTCACCCGACCGCGCTGCGGTTTGAGTCCGAACAACCCGCAGAACGCCGAAGGCAGTCGGATGGAACCGCCGCCGTCGCCGCCGATTGCCGCTGCGACCATGCCCGACGCGACGGCCGACGCAGATCCTCCGCTCGATCCGCCCGTGGATACGCCGGTGTCCCAAGGGTTTCTGGTGTAGCCGTTTGCAGCAGTCTCCGTGAAGGGCCAGATGCCGAACTCGGGCATCGTCGTCTTGCCGACGATCACCGCGCCGGCCTCGCGCAACCGCCGGACGACCTCTGAATCGGCCGATGCGATGCGCGTTGCTGCCGCACCGCCGTACGTCGTGGGCGTTCCGGCGACGTCGTTCTCGTCTTTGATCGCGATCGGGACTCCGTGCAGTGGGCCCAGGCTGTGGCCGTCGGCCTGGCGCTGATCGAGACGTGTCGCTTCGTCGAGCGCTTCGTCTGCGAGAACTCGCACAAAAGCATTGAGCGTCGAATCGAGGCGTTCGATACGGCGAAGTGTGTTCTCGGTGAGCTCGCGGGCCGATATTTCTCCGGACCGGATCAGAGCGGCCTGACCCGCCACACCGGCAAATGCCAGCTCGCTGCCCGGTGTGGTTTCGCGCTCGGTCATCAATCCTCCAGGCCGTGGTTCCGATAACTGTGAAGTCTATTCACCACAACCTGTTCACCACGACACAAAGAAAAATCCCCACCTTCCGAAGAAGGTGGGGACCTTTGCAAGTGCGCCCACAGGGACTCGAACCCCGGACCCAGTGATTAAGAGTCACTTGCTCTACCAACTGAGCTATAGGCGCTCGCTCTTGCGAGACAGAACATTAGCCGAATCGCCGGTTCGGGAGCAAATCGCCAGGTGGAGGCGTCACCGCTGTAGTCCGATCGGAGGAAATCCGCTGAAAGCGGTAACAAAACGGACGGTTCGGAGCGATTGATACTTGAACGTTACTGACGGCGTGGCCTTTCATGACCGTTGGTAACGAGCGCGCCTGGCATCATTGGTGCAGCGCAGTCATACCGCAAGTCCCACTTGCCTTCCGGTAAGTGGGATTCGCATGTGACGCGGAAGTTAGTCGGAGAAATTGTGAAGCGGAGTCGAACGATGAGTCGTCAAAGGTGGGGTCTGTCCGTGCGCGGGGGGAACGGTCGAGCGTCGAAGGGCGCGGCGATGATCGCGGCGTCTCTCGGTGCTCTCGTTCTGATGACCGCGTGCACGTCGGGCGGCAAGGACGTCAGTACCGAAGGGTCGGCGCCGATCGATTCCAATCCGCTCACCGAACTCATCAAGCCGAAGCTCACCTCGACCGCTGCCGACGGCGCTGTCGGCTTCTCGCCGGGCGACCCGGTCAAGATCAACGTCGCTGACGGCGCTCTGTCCGACGTGACGATGGTCAATCAGGACGGCAAGGCAGTTGCCGGCGCGATTGCTGCCGACGGTGCGTCGTGGACCACCACCGAGCCACTCGGCTACAACCGCAAGTACAAAATCGAGGCCCGCGCATTCGGATTGGGTGGCGCAAGTACGACGGTCACGTCCTTCACCACCAGCGCACCCGGCAACGTCACCAAGCCGTATGTCTTGCCCAACGAGGGTGACGTGGTCGGCATCGGTCAGCCCATCGCGGTGCAGTTCGACGAGAACATCCCCGATCGCAAGGCTGCCGAAGCTGCGATCACCGTCACCACGACTCCGGCCGTCGAAGGTGCGTTCTACTGGGTCAACAATCGTGAGGTCCGTTGGCGTCCGGAGAACTACTGGGCACCGGGCACCAAGGTCGACGTGAGCGTCAACGTGTACGGGCGCAATCTCGGCAAGGGAGTCTTCGGGCAGGAAGACGCGAAGAGTTCCTTCACCATCGGTGATGCCGTCATCGCCACGGCGGACGACAACACCAAGCAGGTCACTTTCCAGGTCAACGGTGAGACCGTCATGACCATGCCCACCTCCATGGGCAAGGACAGCACTCCCACCGACAACGGCGTCTACATCATCGGTGACCGCTTCGCGAACATGATCATGGACTCGTCCACGTACGGCGTCCCGGTCACCTCGGCGCAGGGTTACAAGACCCCCGTCGACTGGGCGACCCGAATGTCCTACAGCGGCATCTTCTTCCACTCGGCGCCGTGGTCGGTCGGGCAGCAGGGCTACTCCAACACCAGTCACGGCTGCCTCAACCTGAGCCCGTCCAACGCCAAGTGGGTCTACGACAACACCAAGCGTGGGGACATCGTCGTCGTCAAGAACACCGTCGGCGGCACTCTCTCCGGCACCGACGGCCTCGGTGACTGGAACATCCCCTGGAGCGTCTGGAAGACCGGCAACGCGGACGTCTGAGTTCGTCCCTGAAGCCTTGAACGGCAGAATGCCCCCGACCGTCCGGTTGGGGGCATTCTGCATCTGTCACCTTTTACGAGCGAAAGTGCCTCTCGGTCTATCTGAGGCGACGGGAGGTACGTTCGCTCGGTGTCAGCGTCGACCGAACGCGTCCACTCCGGTCATCTCAGCGGACAGTGCCCACAATCTGCGTGCGTCGGCGGGATCGGTAGCCCAAGGTTTCACTCCGCCGACGCTCATGTCATCGGTCTGCGCGACGTCCGCGATGTTGCAGTCCTGGAGATACGCGCCGGAGTGATCGGCGAGTATCGGTGCCGTCGCTGCCCACACCGTTGTAGCGGCGCCCTGGGAGGGAGTCTTGAACCCCGGCACGGCGTCGCCATTCGACGTCGTCCATCCGAGATCGTGTTTCTCCGATGCAGAGAAGTGACGTTGAAGGGGAGTGAGGATGCTCCCGGGATGGACGGAGAACGCACTGATACCGCGTGAAGCACCGGAGCTCGCCAGCTGTACAGCGAATAGAGCATTTGCAGTCTTGGCTTGACCGTACGCAAGCCAGCGGTCGTAACCGTTGCGGAAATGTATGTCATCCCAACGCACTCCCGACAGAAAATGTCCCGCCGACGAGACCGCTACTACGCGAGAGCCGTTTGCGGGCATGGCTGGCACAAGCAGGTTCACCAGTACAAAGTGCCCGAGGTGATTGATCGCGAATTGTGATTCCCAGCCGGAGCCGACACGGAGTTCCGGGCAGGCCATGACCCCCGCATTGCAGATGATGATGTCCGGAGTGATCCGGGATTCGAGAATTTCTCGCGCACACGATCTGACACTGCTCGGGTCCGACAGGTCGCACGCTCGCACTTCGATACCCGGAAGGTCGGCCACCGCGCTCCGTGCCTGTTCTGGTCGGCGGGCAAGAACTACAACTCGCGCGCCGACCGAAGAAAGTGACTGCGAAACCTCATATCCGAGTCCGGAGTACCCGCCGGTGACCAAAACCGTAGTGCCTGTTAAACCTTGTCCGGCAAGTACGTCGTCGGCAGTGGAGACTCGGGAGTATCCGGTGTTGATTTTGCGCTGGATGGAATTCATGGCTGCGACCGTAAAATCTGGAGTGCACTCCAGGTCAAGGAAAGGTCGCCAGGCAATGCGCGAACTGTCAATCGGTGACGTCGCTGTCCAGACCGGAATCAGTATCGATTCCCTTCGATACTTCGAACGTGAGGAATTGCTCGTTCACGAGGTGGCGCGCTCGGCAGGTGGGCGTCGGGTGTACTCCGAAAGCGATGTCTCTTGGTTGAAGCTGTGCAATCGCTTCCGAGACTCGGGTATGCCGATCGCCACGATCCGCGAATTCGCCGCTCTCGTCAGGTCAGGTCCAGGAAACGAGAAGGAGCGGCTTTCACTTTTGCAGTCGCATGAGGAGTTGATTCGATCCAGGATCGCTGCGATGCAGGAAAACCTGAACGTCATCCACGACAAGGTTTCGGCGTACGAGCGACATGTTCGCGAGGGGACCGTCGCAGGTGTCTGGGAGCCGCAACCGTCGCCCGAGTGATTTCGGGTGGGTGATTTGCGGCGTTCCGGCCACCCCGATGTGAGCGAAAGTGGCTTTCGGTCTATCTGAGGCGACGAGAGGTACGTTCGCTCGGCCCGGGCACGGGTTGCTCGGGAGCGCGCGATTTGTCGCGGTCGCCACCCCACCCACTTCGGGTGAACGTATCGCTGCCCCCGTCAGAGAAGGGGAGCGATACGTTCACCCGGCTGTGGAAGGGGAGATTGGGGCTGGCGCACAAACCAAAAGAACCCCCGAAAATGTCTTTCGACATCTTCGGGGGTTCCGCTTGGGTGAGCGACGGGACTCGAACCCGCGACAGCCAGGATCACAACCTGGTGCTCTACCAACTGAACTACGCCCACCATTGCCTCGGCCACCGGTTTGACCCGGCTGCTTTGACGAAAGAGATACTAGCGCGAAAGTCGGTCAGGAAGCCAATCGGCAGGTCAGGCGGGACCCAAGCCCTCTACGACGGCTGCAATCTCCGCGCTCGACGGTCCGGGCGCCGCGACGAATGCAGTGCCGCGGTAGTACTTGAGTTCGCGGATGGATTCCTTGATGTCGGCGAGTGCCCGGTGGGCGAGACCTTTTTCGGGCTGGCCGAAGTAGATTCGCGGGTACCAGCGGCGGGAGAGTTCTTTGATGGAGCTGACGTCGATCATCCGGTAGTGCAGGTATGTGTCCAGCGCCGTCATGTCCCGCGAGATGAATCCGCGGTCGGTGGCGATGGAATTACCCGCCAAGGGAGCCGTACCGGCGACGGGAACGTGCTTGCGGATGTACGCGAGCACCTCTTTCTCCGCCTCGGCGAGGGTGACCGTCGACTTACGAACCTCTTCGGTCAGTCCCGACTTTGCGTGCATCTTCTTCACGACGTCGGGCATTGCAGCCAACGCGTCGTCGTCGGCGTGGATGACGATGTCCACACCTTCGCCCAAGATGTTCAAGTCGCTGTCGGTCACCAGAGCCGCAATCTCGATGAGTTTGTCCGACTCGAGTCGCAGCCCGGTCATTTCACAATCGATCCATACCAATTTGTCCTGCACCAGGAACACAGTAGTGCGCGCGGGAGCGGGATAAGGTCTGCGGTGGAAACTCGACGTGTGTGAGACGGCGTTCGGGTGATGACAAGAACTTCGCCGCATTGCAACGAGGAGGGCTTTTCGATGACCGTGGATCCGAAGGACGGAGCCGCGCCGCCGACGCCGGCGGAGAAGGCGAAAGCTGCCAAGGCTGCCGCTGCCGAAGCCGCTCGGATTGCAGCTGAAGCCGCTGCAGCAGCTGAGGAAGCCGAGAAGGAAGCGGCTGCCGCCGAGGCCGAAGCATCGGCCGGAGCCACCCCCGCTGCTCAAGTGCCCTCGGGTGCTGCCGCTGAAATCGCGGCGGGCTATTCATCCGAGGGGCGGGCACTCGAGCTCGGCTCGGTGGTGATCGACGGGGTGGCAGATCCCACCGCACGGGTGCGGATTCCGTTGGCGACGATCAACCGTCACGGTCTGATCGCCGGTGCGACGGGTACCGGCAAGACCAAGACGTTGCAGGGCATCGCCGAGCAGCTGTCCGCCGCGGGTGTGCCGGTTGTGATGGCCGACGTCAAGGGCGATCTCTCGGGTCTGTCGAAGGCGGGGGATCCGAGCGAGAAGATGAAGTCTCGCGCAGTCGAGACGGGCGACGATTCGTGGACTCCCGCTGGGATGCCAGTCGAGTTCTTGTCGTTGGGTACCGACGGAATCGGTATCCCGGTGCGCGCGACGATCACCAGTTTCGGGCCGATCCTGCTCAGTAAAGTGTTGGGCCTCAACGAGACCCAGGAGTCGACTCTAGGGCTGATCTTCCACTGGGCCGACACTCAGGGCCTGGCCCTGCTGGACCTCAAGGATCTGCGTTCGGTCATCGCCCACCTGACGAGCGCTGAGGGCAAAGCGGATCTGAAGGGTATCGGCGGAGTTTCCTCCGCGACGGCGGGAGTGATTCTGCGCGCGTTGGTCAACCTCGAAGCCGACGGCGGCGACACCTTCTTCGGTGAACCGGAACTCGAAACCGAGGATCTGCTGCGTGTCGTCGGCGGTGCCGGTGTGATCACGCTGTTCGAACTCGGTGCCCAGGCGGCGCGCCCGGCAATGTTCTCCACCTTCCTGATGTGGGTGCTCGCGGACCTGTTCCAGACGCTGCCCGAAGAGGGAGATCTGGACAAGCCGAAGCTCGTGTTCATCTTCGACGAGGCGCACCTTCTGTTCGCGGACGCGTCGAAGGCCTTCCTGCAGCAGGTGGAACAGACGGTCAAGCTCATTCGTTCCAAGGGCGTCGGGGTGTTCTTCTGCACGCAACTTCCGACCGACATTCCGAATTCGGTGCTGTCACAGTTGGGTGCGCGGGTTCAGCACGCCCTGCGTGCCTTCACGCCCGACGATCAGAAAGCCCTCAACAAGACCGTCCGCACGTACCCGAAGACCGAGCACTACGACCTGGAAAAGGCACTGACTTCACTCGGCATCGGTGAAGCCATCGTGACCGTACTCTCGGAGAAGGGTGCGCCGACGCCGGTGGCCTGGACCAAGATTCGTCCTCCGAGGTCGCTGATGGACACCGTCGGCAACGACGCGATCAAGGCGGCCGCGTTGTCGAGTCCCCTGAATCAGAAGTACGGCCAGACCATCGACCGCGAGTCGGCGTACGAGAAGCTGACGGCCAAGGTGGCCGGTGCTCCGACAGCGGATCAGTCCCTGGATCTTCCGTCGCTGCCCGATCTGCCGCCACCGTCGCCGGCCGAGCCGGAGGGCCCCAACATCGCCGAGCAGATCTTGGGCAACTCGGCTGTCAAGAGTTTCCTGCGCTCGGCGGCTTCGGCTGCGGGACGCGAGATTTCGCGAAACATCTTCGGCACCGGTAGTCGCCGCAGGCGCTGAGGCTCAGGCGCCCGCGAGGTCAGATGCCGACCTCGCGGGCCAGCAGGTCGTTGATCGATTCGCGCCTGATCAACGGCCGCGCAATCCCGCCCAGCACGGCGACGACCGGCGGCCGGCCGACGCTGTTGTAGGTGGAGGCCATGCTGTGGTGGTATGCACCCGTACACGGCACTGCCAACAGGTCACCTTCATGTAGGTCGGCGGGAAGCCTTGCTCCGACGGCAATTTCGTCGCCTGATTCGCAGTGTCGCCCGGCGACGGTGACTTCCTGGAGCGGTGCGCGCGAATGTCGGTTCACCAGTTCGACGTCGTAGTGGCTGTCGTACAACGACACCCGAGGGTTGTCGCTCATCCCGCCGTCGACGGAGACGAAGGTTCGTCCCCCGCTGATCGACTTGATGTTCTGTACGCGATAGAGCGTGACTCCGGCCCGCGCAGCGATCGCTCGGCCAGGCTCGAGCACGATTTCGGGGCGAGGGAAGCGGTTTCGGGTGCACGCGTCGTCGAGAGTTTCGTCGATGACGTGAGCGAGGCGGGTCAGATCCAATTGGGCATCTCCCGGCACGTAGGCGATCCCATGGCCACCGCCGAGATCGAGTTCGGTGAGGATGATTCGATGCGTGCGTCGTATGTCGTCCATCTGTGCGATCATCGTCTCGATCGCGGGGCGGAAGAGTTCGGGATCGGTGATCTGGGAGCCGAGATGGCAATGCAGGCCGATGAGCTGCAGGTGCGTCGCGTTGGCGACGACGGATACCGTATGTTCCAGTTCTTCGGAAAACGCTGGTAGGCCGAACTTTTGGTCCACGATGCCCGTGGACACTGCCTTGTGTCCGTGTATGTCGATGCCGGGTGTGACTCTGACCAACACCTTCTGTCGGTGGGTGCACACCGACGCGAGCCGTACCGCTTCGCTGGGGGAGTCGAGGACGATCCGGCCGACACCCGCGTTGACCGCCGCCCTCAGTTCGGAAACCGATTTGGCATTGCCGTGCAGGATGATTCGGTTGGGGTCCACGCCCGCGGCAAGCGCGACGGCGAGTTCACCGGCGGAACAGACATCCACCCCGAGTCCCTCGTCGGAGACCCAGGTAGCCATCGCTCGAATCATCAGTGCCTTGCCGGCGTACACGATCTCCGAGTCGGGGAAGATCTCTCGATACGTGCGGCAGCGGTGCCGCACGTCCGCCTCGTCGACGACGTACGTCGGTGTGCCGTACTGGTCCGCGATCTCTTCGAGGGAGACGTCGCCGATGCAGACACGCCCGCTGTGGTCGTGGCGAGTACTGATGGGCCACAACGCAGGATCCATACGCGGTGTCATTGCGCCGCGTAGGGAGGGGAAGATTTCGAGTAGCGTCACGTCGATCTCCTGAAGGTGACCCGCCGTGTTGCGGGCTACCTTCAGATCTACTCCCGAAGATCACCGGTGGGGCGGATCTTGACGCTTACTTGACGCGCCGCCGAACGAGGTTGACGCGGCCCTGACGTCCTCGACTTACTGTGCTCGCCGGCGCCTCCATCCGAACCAACCGAGCACCGCGAGCAATGCCACCGCGGCGCCTCCGCCGATGACCGTCGATCGGTCGGCGGACACACCAACGGACGGAGTTCCGCCGGCACTCGGGGCGTAACCGGCGCCGTACACGGACTCGACCGCCGCTTGGATGTCGAACCCGGTTTCGGTAGCCGGCCCGCAGCTGTGCCCCTCGTGCTCGGCGTCGACGTCGTACGGCGCAGAAACGAACATCAGCTGCTCGGTGCCGAGCACGTAGCTTGTGCCACAACCGTTCCCGTTCGCGAGTGTCCCCACCGACGTCACCGATGCCAGATCGCCTTTGTAGACCCGGCTGACGTCGAACAGGTAGGTGTCCTCGAATCCGTCCGAAGTTTTCTCCGTTGGAGTCCCGAGGAAAACGGTGCTGGAGACGCTCACGGCTTCTTCCGGGGTAGCCGATGATGCGCACGAACATGCATTCGCTGCCGTGGGCAGCAGTAAGGGCAACCCTCCGGTCAAAAGAAGGATTGCCCCGACTGCCAGTGGTCTTCGCATCGCCATTAACCGACTATATGGTCTGCTATGGCCTGCTCTGAGAAGTTTGAGTGAATCAGCCGCCGAGCTTCTTGTAGAACGTGCCCACGATCGGCGCAACGACGGCACGCGGGCTGTAACCGCCCGCGACGGACATCGCCTTGCTCAAGATGCCCGGTACGACGCGCATCTTGTTCTCGGCCAGGCCGTCGAGCGAGACCTTGGCGGTGTACTCGCTCGAGATCCAGAAGAAGTCCGGGACGAGCTTGTCGACGATCGACGCTTCGGCCGGGTCCGGGGTTTCGGTGCGTACGGGGCCTGGGGCGAGCAGGGTGACGTTCACTCCGGTGCCCTTGAGTTCACCTCGCAACGATTCCGCGAAGGTGTTCACGAACGCCTTGGTGGCGGCGTACGTCGCGTTGTTGGGGATCGGCATGTTTCCGGCCGCGGACCCGACCATCAGGATGGCTCCGGACTTGCGCGCGAGCATGCCCGGCAGCACGGCCAGCGTGAGATCGTGCACTGCAACGGCGTTGAGCTCGACCTGGTCGCGCTCGTATGCCGGGTCCAGCTCGGCGATCGGCCCGAAGGTGGCGATACCGGCGTTGTTGCACAGGATGCTGATGTCGCGGCCACCGAGTTCCTCGACCAGAACGGCACGCGCCGCGCTGTCGGAGAGGTCCGATGCACGGACCTCCACCTCGACGCCGTGCGCGGCACGAAGCTTCTCGGCGAGGACCTCCATGACCTCGCCGCGACGGGCAACGAGGATCAGGGAGTGTCCGCGTGATGCCAGATCAGCGGCCAGTGCCTCTCCGATGCCGGAGGAGGCGCCGGTCACTACGGCGCGGGCTGTGGTTGTGGGTGTCGGCAGGCTCACGATCAGTCAGCGTAGCCGGTCAGATCTTCGCGGCCAGTCGTGTGCCCTGTTCGATGGCACGCTTGGCGTCGAGTTCGCCAGCGACATCCGCGCCGCCGATGATGTGGGTCACCACACCCGCGACGGTCAGTTCGTCCACGAGATCGCGAACCGACTCCTGCCCGGCGCAGATGACGATGGTGTCGACCTCGAGAAGTCGGGGCTTCTCGTGCTTCTCACCGAAGGTGATATGCAGGCCGGCGTCGTCGATGCGCTCGTAGTTGACGCCCGAGAGCTCGTGGACGCCCTTGTTCTTGAGGGCCGCCCGGTGGACCCAGCCGGTGGTCTTCGCGAGGCCGGCGCCGATGCGTCCTGGCTTGCGTTGGAGGAGGTAGACCTCCCGCTCGGAGAGCTCTGGTACCGGAGTGGTGAGAGCGCCCGGGGCCATTTCGGGTTCGGTGACGCCCCATTCCTGCTTCCACTCCTTGAGATGAAGAGTGGGGGAAGTGGGGTGCGTGAGGAATTCGCTCACGTCGACGCCGATGCCGCCGGCACCGATGACGGCGACGGACTTGCCGACGGGCTTGCCCTCTCGGACGACCTCGGCGTAGGTCAGCACCTTCGGGTTCTCGATGCCGGGGATCTTGGGAACCCGCGGCGTCACGCCGGTGGCAACCACGACTTCGTCGAAGGAGCCGATGAGATCTGCCGGTGCGACGCGGGTTTCGAGCTTGACCGTCACTCCAGCCACGTCCAGCATGCGGGTGTAGTAGCGAATGGTTTCGGCGAACTCTTCCTTACCCGGAATGAGCTGTGCGATCCCGAACTGTCCGCCGATCTTGTCCGAGGCCTCGAACAACGTGACCGAATGACCACGCTGAGCAAGATTGAGTGCTGCGGAAAGTCCGGCAGGACCGGCGCCGACGACGGCGAGATTCTTGGTCCGCCGAGTGGGGGAGAGGGTTAGCGTGGTCTCACGGCCCGCGCGCGGATTGAGCAGGCAGGAGACCTGCTTGTGAACGAAGGCGTGGTCGAGGCAGGCTTGGTTGCAGGCGATGCACGTGTTGATCTCGTCGGACGCTCCGCGCTCGGCCTTGTTCACCCAGTCGGGATCGGCAAGCATCGGCCTGGCCATCGAAATCAATTGTGCGTCACCGCGGTTGAGGATCTCTTCGGCAGTCTCGGGCATGTTGATCCGATTCGAGGCGGCTACCGGAATGTCGACGTGCTTCTCGAGTTTGCCGGTGATGTCGACGAAGGCTGCTCGGGGAACCGAGGTGACGATGGTGGGCACCCGTGACTCGTGCCACCCGATGTCGGTGTTGATGATCGTGGCGCCGGCAGCTTCGACTTCCTTTGCCAACGAGACGATTTCATCCCAGGTCTGACCGCCCTCGACCAGGTCTGCCATCGACAACCGGAACACGATGATGAAGTTCGGGCCGACGGCCTTGCGTGTGCGTCGCACGATTTCGACTGCCATGCGTCGACGGTTCTCGGAACTGCCGCCCCACTGGTCGGTGCGCTTGTTCGTGCGCTCGCAGAGGAACTGGTTGATGAAGTAGCCCTCACCGCCCATGATTTCGACGCCGTCGTAACCCGCGGACTTGGCCAGACGCGCGCAGCGAACGTAGTTCCGGATCTGCCAACGCACCCCACGGCCGGTCAGCTTGCGCGGACGGAACGGATTGATGGGCGCCTTGATCGACGACGCGGAGACACTGAACGGCTGGTAGCTGTAGCGGCCGGCGTGCAGGATCTGCATGGCGATCTTTCCACCCGCGTCGTGAACCGCCTTGGTGATCCGGCGGTGACGGCGCGCTTCGATGCGGTTGGTCAGCTTGGCGCCGAAGGGCAAGAGCCAACCGGTGCGGTTGGGCGCGTAGCCGCCGGTGATGATCAAGCCGACTCCGCCACGGGCACGTTCGGCGAAGTACTCGGCCAAGCGGTCGGTGTCCTTCGCGCGATCTTCGAGGCCGGTGTGGATCGATCCCATGACGACGCGGTTCTTCAGCGTCGTGAATCCGAGGTCGAGCGGTTCGAGCAGACGGGGAAACTGTGTATCCGTCATGACTGAAGATGTCCTTCCGTGGCGTACTCGCCAGTGTCTTCGGTGGCGTACTCGCCGGTGTCTTCGGTGGCGTACTCGCCAGTGGGCAATGCGTCCAGAACTTCCTGGCACCAGTCGGTGAATCCTTCCTCGACGCGGATGCCGCCGCGAAGTACGAGGTACTGGTGCAGTGAAGAGCCGGAAAGCGCTGCTGGATTGGGGAAGTCACGCTTTTCGATGAGTCGGTAGACGTCGAGGCGGGCGGCGTGGCCGTCGCGGTGGCGAGCGACTTCGCGTCGTAGAGCGGGGAGATCGGCGTGCGCAGCGGCCCTGATCTTGATGGCCAATTCGTTGCGCAGGTGGTTCGGTTCGGACGGCTCTGCGATCCATCGGGTCAGTTCGGCGCGGCCGGCATCGCTGACGCGGTACATCTTCTTGTCCGGTCGGCCGTCCTGCGCGATGGCCTCCACCTCCACCCAGCCTGCCTCGTCCATTCGCTTGAGGACTCGGTAGATCTGCTGGTGCGTCGCGCTGTGGAAGAAGCCGATCGACTTGTCGAACCGGCGTGTGAGGTCGTATCCCGACGCATCCTGTTCGGACAGGGAGACGAGCAACGCATGTTCGAGTGCCATGGAAAAAGTATCTATGCACTCAGGTGCGTATGCAACTAAGTGCGTACTAACTCGGGTGCATAGAGCGTCTTGTATGTCGACTTCGGAGAGAGGCGCCGAGTCGCCCGCGCGCAGTTAGGCTTCGCCGTATGAGCGCCGAGTCCACGAGCACGCAGGCAGAGCCACCCGCAGGCATCGGCGGTGCGGCCACGAAGAGTCAAGTGTTCGCATGGGGGCTGTGGGATTGGGGATCGGCCGCATTCAACGCAGTGATCCTCACGTTCGTCTTCTCGGTTTATCTCACCGACGCGGTCGGTGACGACCTTCCCGGCACGATTTCGGCAACTACGTGGCTCAGCTGGGCACTCGGAATCGCCGGCTTCTTCATCGCGATTCTCGCTCCGATCACCGGACAACGTTTCGATGCGTCGGGTAAACGTAAACTCTCGCTCGCGATACTGACCGGCATCACCGTGCTCTCGATGGCGGGCCTCTACTTCGTCGAAGACAACTACCGCTATCTGTGGCTCGGATTGGTTCTGCTCGCAATCGGTTCGGTGATCTTCGAACTGGCCGGCGTTCCCTACAACGCCATGATGCGGCAGGTGTCGACACCGGAGAATCTGGGTAGAGTCTCCGGCTTCGGCTGGGCCATGGGATATTTCGGCGGAATCGTGCTGCTGTTGCTGTGCTACTTCGGGTTCATCGTCGGCGACGGTGACACTCGGGGATTCCTCGGATTGACCACCGACGGCGGCATGAACATCCGGATGGTGGCACTGCTGGCTGCAGTGTGGTTCGCGGTCTTCGCGATTCCGGTGTTCTTCAAGGTTCCAGAGTTGCCCAGCCCCGCGGTCGATCCGGGAGCGTCCAAGGCCGGGTTCCTCGACTCCTATCGGGTGTTGTGGCGCGATCTGCGCGAACTCTGGAACGTCGACAGGCGCACGATCTGGTACCTGATCGCGAGCGCGCTCTTTCGTGACGGTCTCGCGGGCGTGTTCACCTTCGGAGCCGTGCTGGCTGTCAACGTCTACGGGATCAGTGCGGCCGACGTGCTGTTGTTCGGTGTTGCGGCCAACGTGATTTCCGCAATCGGTGCATTGGTGGCCGGACGTTTCGACGATCGGATCGGACCGAAACAGGTCATCACCGTCTCGCTGGCGTCGATGATCGTGGTCGGCGCAATATTGATCGCGGTGTCAGGGCCGGTGATGTTCTGGATCTTCGGTCTCGCGCTCTGCCTCTTCGTCGGGCCCGCTCAGTCTTCGGCACGAACCTTCTTGGCGCGCATCACCTCGCCTGGGCGTGAAGGTCAGATGTTCGGCCTGTATGCGACCACAGGCCGAGCAGTGTCGTTTTTGGCGCCGACACTGTTCGGCCTGTTTGCTTGGCTCTTCGGTGCAGACCGTGCCGGCATCATCGGACTGCTGGTGGTTCTCGGCGTCGGTCTTGCCGCATTGTCGATGGTGAAAGCGCCGGAAGGGGACAGTGCGCTTCCCGTCAATCCTTGAAGTAGACCAACTGGTGTGTCGTAGCGAGCAATGCGCCGTCACTGCCCCAAATTTCGGCCGACTGATCGAAGTATCCGTTTCCGAACCGTTGGGTCCGCGCCGTTCCCAGGACGGAATTGTCTGCCTGTTCGGTCAGCGTCTGAGCGTCGGCGTGGAAGTAGATGGTCATCGAGACCGTTCCAGCCGGAGCCATCTTGCCTCGGCGCAAGAAGACTCGTGGAAAGAAGACATCGCACAGTGCGGTCAGCGACGTGAAGTCGAGAGCGCGTGCCGGTTGATCGCGCACCCAGAGTGTCGTGGTCGAGTCGGGATGCTCGCCCGACTCCAGGTCGGGGATCGCACCCTCGACAAAGCGCATCTCGTAGTTCTGTGCCCAGGCGATGAACTCGGGGAACGGCAGCAGCGTAACGTCTTCGGCCGACGGAACTTCCGGCATCGTGATCTCGGTAGACGACCAGGTTTCACGCCTGGTACCGAACACTGCCGTCGCGGTAGTGGCGACGGTTCCGTCCTGAGACAGTTCGATGGACCAGTGCTGCGTCGAGCGGTTGGTGCGCACCGGCCGGGCGGAGATCTCGAAGGCGCCCTCGGTGATCGGACCGGCAAAGTTGACGGTCAACGACAGCGGATCGCCGAGGCGTTCGGGGTGCTTCAGTACGGATTCGAGCAACGTGGCAGCGGTGACGCCGCCGAATGGCCCGACCATGTTGTTGTACGCCGGATTGGTCTCGCCGGTCGACAAGCCGGCGGTGAGTGGCGTCAATCCGACAGCAGCGTCGAAAGGATGGGGTGGTGCAACGGTCTCGGTCATCGCAGAACTCCTGGTGATGGAATCAATTCGGCTCTATGTATGACAACATACATAGAGCCGAATTCGTCGCGGCGATCAGGATCCTGCACGTGCGAGGATCGCCTCGGCCAACTCTTCGGCTCGCTCTTCCGGAATCCAGTGACTTCCGCCGTCGAGCACGACGAACTCGTAGGGGGCGTCCACGAATTCACCACAGCGTTCTGCGCCTGCGCGGCCGAGCGCTGTGTCGCCGGTGCTCCAGACATACGTGGTCGGCACGGTGGTGCGATCGATGTCGCCGAAGTCGCGGGTCATCGCGCGGTACCAGTTCAAGGCGCCGGTCAGCGCGCCCTCCCCGCTCAGGACACGAATGTGCTCGTCGGCGAATTCAGGATCGATCTGGCCGTCGAACATGGCGCGCAGCCGGCGAAAGTTGTCCTCCGACAACACTTCCTCGGCTTTGCCCTCCTGTCGGAGAAGTCCGATGTACGACGAGCGTTGTTTTTGGTCCTCGTCCTCGCGGAGTGCCCAGCCGAAGGCGGTGGGGTGGGGGACCGAGATCGCGGTCAGACTGCGGATCCGGTTCGGATGGCGACCGGCGACCTGCCAGGCGACCGCCGAACCCCAGTCGTGGCCGACCAGATGCGCGTCGGACAGGCCGAGTGCGTCGAGCAATCCGACGACGTCGGCTACCAGGTGCTCGATCTTGTAGGCATCCACCCCTTCGGGGCGTGCGCCGGCGGAGTAACCGCGCTGATTCGGTGCGATCACGCGGTAGCCCGCTGCGGTGAGCAGTGGTGTGACCTTGCCCCAGGATGCGGCGCTCTCCGGGAAGCCGTGCAGCGCTACCAGCGGAATGCCGTCGTCCGGGCCCGAGATCAGTACGTCGAAGGTGAGGTCGCCAACGGGGATTTCGTATGTACTCGTGGAAGACATGACTCTCACCGTACGTCGAAAAGGTGAACCCGAGGTCAGTTTCGAGGTGGATTCCAGGTGGCCATTCCGAGCATGATGACTCGCAGTTGCTTCTCGGCTCGTGTGATGACGGCGGCTTCGTCGCGATACCCGGCCGTCCCGGCGTCCAGCAGTTCGACGACAGCGCTGAACATCGTCGAGACGATCAGGTCGGCAGCCATTTCCAGATCGTCCGACGACCAGCTTTCCAGTCCGGCAATTCTGGAGAGGTCGATGGTCAGTTCGCTGACGAACAACCGCATTTCAGTGGCTATCGCACGTCGTACCTCACTGACGCCGCTGTAGCGTTCGCGGCAGAGGAACCGAAACTGTCGCTCGTGTGTATGCACTTGTCGCACAAGGATGCCCAGTGACGTAGCGGCGTCCTTGGTGCTGGGATTACGCCTTGCGTCGCGCAGCATCTGGCGCAACATGCGCATGCTCTCTTCGACGAGGACGACACCGACGTCCTCCAGTGAAGCGAAGTGGCGGTAGAACGCCGTCGGAACGATCCCGGCTTCCCTGGCTACCTCTCGCAAGCTGATTCCGGCGAAGCCGCGATCGGCCGAGAGGTCCATGGCAGTGTCCAGGAGTGCTTGGCGTGTGCGTTCCTTCTTTGCGGCACGACTTTCCGGCTCCCTGTTGTCGGGTTCCCTGCGCTCTGGGTTCACCGGTCCGGCCTTCGTCACGACGTCGAGTGTAGGTACAGGCATTCCGGCTCCTTTCGGCAACTCGTGTAACTCGGATCACATTCTTGTTGACATGTACTTGTGTGCACCTGTCACACTATCTTCGGTGAACATTTGTACACTGAATTCACGCAGTCGGGGGAAGCTAGCCCAGCAATCGAGATACCCGGCAATCGAAGTACGAGGAGGGTCATGACAATCGCATCTGCTCCTGAGAACACGACACCGAAGTCCACACCTCGGCGCGGACTGTCCTTGGTGGGACTGATCGAAGCCATGGCTGCTCCACATCAGATCGACCGATACCTCGAGTTGGTCAACCCGATGGCGACCGTTCGTGACATTCGCGCGCAGGTTGTCGCTGTCGACCATCCGACGGCTGACTCCGTCACTCTCACGCTGCGCCCGACGCGCCAGTGGCGCGGTTTTCAGGCGGGCCAGTTCGTGCAGTTGGGCGTGGTGATCGACGGTGTTCGTCACACTCGCTGCTACTCGCCGGCCGGGGGCGCGTCTACGCGCAGCGGGCTGATCGAGCTCACCGTCAAAGCGCATCCGGGTGGCTTGGTGTCGCAGTATCTGTACGCCAACGCAGCGCCCGGGCTCGTTGTCAGCCTCTCGCAGGCAGACGGGGTGTTCTCCCTTCCCGTCGACCGCCCGCGTCGGGTGTTGTTGATCAGTGGCGGCAGTGGAATCACCCCGGTCATGTCGATGCTTCGGACGCTGGTGGAGGAGCAGCACTCGGGCGAGATCGTGTTCGTGCATTACGCGAACACCGATGCCGACGTGGCGTACACGCGCGCGCTGAAGACCATCGCCGAGCAGAACCCGAACGTGAAACTGGTACTCGTGTACACCGAAAGCGGTGGAGGTGACCTCGAAGGTTTCTTCGATCGCGGGCACCTCGACGCCGTGGCTCCGTGGATCGCCGATCCGGACACGATCGACGCCCAGGCTTATCTTTGCGGACCTCCCGGTCTGATGCGGGGAGTGCGTGAGGTGTTCCGTGAGGTCGACGTCGAGCACTTGCTCAACACCGAGGAGTTCGCGCCGGCGGTGGCCGAGCCGGGGGAGGCCGGTGGCGAGGTGTCGTTCACCAAAAGTGGGGTGGCGGCCGAGAACTCCGGCGAAACACTTCTCGAACAAGCAGAAGCTGCGGGCCTCAAACCCGAGTACGGATGCCGGATGGGAATCTGCTTCTCCTGCACCTCCGTCAAGAAGGCGGGCCGTACCCGAAACGTGCGCACCGGTGAGACAGACGACGAGCCGGACAAGAAGATCCAGCTGTGCGTCAGTGCTCCCGTCGGCGACGTCACCGTCGACATCTGAAGTCCCATTTTCCACACGACTGTCTGGAGACCGACATGTTTGGACTTTCACTTCCCACCCTCCCGTTCCTCGGCAACGGTTCCGATGCGAAGGACGACGCTCCCGTCGTCCTGACGTACGAGCAGGTCGAGGAGATCGCCCGCGAGTTGGACGCATTGCGCGATCGCACCGTCGCCTCGCTCGGGGCGGAGGATCGGGAGTACATCTACAAGATCATCAAGGCTCAGCGCGGGTTCGAGGTCGCAGGTCGCGGCTTGATGTACCTCGGCTTCCTGCCTCCGGTGTGGCTCGCGGCAGTCGGTGCATTGAGCGTGTCCAAGATCCTCGACAACATGGAGATCGGCCACAACGTCATGCACGGTCAGTACGACTGGATGCGTGAACCAGGGCTCAATTCCGAAGTCTTCGAATGGGATACGGTGTGCCCGGCCGACCAGTGGCGTCACTCGCACAACTACATGCATCACACGTACACCAATATTCTCGGCAAAGACCGCGACATCGGATACGGCATCCTGCGTATCGACGACGCGCAGAAGTGGAACCCCTATTACCTCGGTAATCCGGTCTGGGCCTTTGCCTTGATGATGCTCTTCGAGTGGGGTGTGATGATGCACGATCTCGAGATCGAGAACGTCATCCAGGGCAAACGCAAGTGGCACGACGTCAAGCCGCTTCTGAAGGGCTGGTGGAACAAGGCGGGCAAGCAGGTCCTCAAGGACTACGTCATCTTCCCGGTTCTGACGGGGCCGCTGTTCGTGACCACTCTCGCGGGGAACGTCACCGCCAACCTGGTCCGAAACGTGTGGACGTACTCGATCATCTTCTGTGGCCATTTCCCCACCGGTGTCCAGAGCTTCACCGAGGACGAGACGGCCGACGAGACTCGTGGTCAGTGGTACGTGCGTCAGATGCTCGGCAGCGCCAACATCGAGGGAAGCCCGCTCTTCCACATCATGTCCGGCAACCTCTCGCACCAGATCGAGCACCATCTGTTCCCGGACCTGCCTGCGCATCGTTATCCGGAACTCGCTCCCCAGGTGAAAGAATTGTGTGGGAAGTACGGTTTGCCGTACAACACCGGTGGGTTCTTCAAGCAGATCGGTTCGGTATGGGGCAAGATCTTCAAGCTCGCTCTTCCGCCCGGTTTGGTCAAGTCGACGACCCCTCCCGGTGTTATCGTCGAGCGCCAGCGAACTGCAGCCTGAGAGGCACACACTGATGGTCGGGAAATTCGAACGCCGCAAGGACACGGTCCAGGAACTGACCGAAAGTGCAGCCAACCACGTGGGCTCCATCGCGATGATCATTGCCGGGGCTGTTCGAGACGTGACGCGCGAGATCGGCGACTGGGTGTCCGACGGAATCGAGATGCGTGAAGCAGCGAAAAAGGCTGCGGCTGACGATCGTTCGGAGTCCGTGACCATCGAGCACGACGACAGCGATCCACCTGAAGACTGGCGTTGATCCACCGCGGCGGACGGCCTGATCGCGCAACCGCGAGCCGTCTCGCCTGAACGACCGCGTTGCCCTCCGTCACAGATGACGGAGGGCAACGCGGGTTTCGTGGACTGCCTCGGCGGCCGAAGACGCGGATCGAACGCCGATCACAAGTGAGGTCCTAAGCAGCGCTGCCGAGGCTCGCCGAGTCGAAGCTGCCGAGCCCGGTGCTACCGAGACCGCTGCTACCGACTCCGCCCAGTGCGAGTGCATTGCTGCTGCCCGCGCTCAGTAGCTGGACGATGATGTTGATGACGATGGGGTCGCCGGTGAGCGGAATTGTAGGCACAGGGGGACCTGCTTTCTGTTTCGAGATGTGGTGAGAAGGTGAGCGGCGACGGGATCGTCGACGTGGTCAGGCGGGCTGTTTCAGCCACTTCCGGTGCTGCCGAGCGACACGATGGAGCCGTTGCCGAAGCCGAGTGCTCGGGAGAGTGAGCCGAAGTCGATGACCAGGCTGCCCAGGGTGTGCTGGTTTATCACGGTAGTTCCTGTCTGTGCCGCGACTGTGTGATGCGAGCGGGTAAGTCGATCAGGGAGCAGGCGTCGTGGGAGTTTCGCCGCCGCCGCCAATCGGAGAGTTGTCGGTGTAGAGGAAACTGCTGCCGGCGTTGAACATCTGTAGGACGGTGTTCAAAACGACGGCCAAAGCGCCTGTGGTTGGTGCGGCGATCATGTGCTTGCTCCTGGTTTCAGCGGTGGCGACGTGGTGGTCACCGTGGTCACCGCCATCACAGTGTCAGGCGGCTTGGAGCGGGCCCTGTGCGAGAGATTCTCTCGCACAGGGCCCGAGATTCGTCCTAGGAGACGCCGCCGCCATCCGTCGAGCCCGTGCCGGTGCTGCCCGCGTTGAAGAGCTGCAGGATGGTGTCGAAGAAGGCACCGAGGAGAGCGTTATCCTGGCCGTTGATCATGTGTTTCCCCTTAATTGTTACTGGTTTGCGCGGTGATTCGCACCACACTTTTATAGCCCGGTTCGGAGCGGAAAAGTGGGGTCCAGGCGCCACACGTGGACAGCTAATAGCGAGGATGTGAGTGTTCACATTTTCGCTGGACGATTGTCCACATCAGTGCTTGCGAAGGTCAGAGAGATCATGGCAGCGCGCAGTTTGAGCAGTTCAGAGGGCAGGGCCGGATCCAATCCGGTCAGGGTTGCGATGCGCTTGATTCGATTGTCGACGGTGTTGGTGTGCAGGCCGAGCGCCGACGCGGTGCGCTGACGATGCTGGCCGTTGGCGAGGTGTATGGACAATGTCTGCAGCAGTTCCGGATTGCCGTCGAGTGGCTTGAGAAGATTGATCAAGCTGTCGCGGCCTGCGCCACCCCGAGTGAGTTGATACTCGAGCGCTAGGTCTTCCATTCGGTACGACCGCGCCGGCAGTCGCAGGCGCCGCACGAGTTGTGCCAATTCGTGAGTGGTTGCTTGGGCGGCGGCGATATCTCGTACCGCGGCGTTCTCGGCGATTGCTGTGATCTCCACCCCGACCGTTGCGCGTGCACGTTGGATGACCTCGCACACTGTTCCCCAGTCGGGTGTGCCCTCGATCAGGACCAGACCACGTTGCGGTGCAGGAGCTTCGAGCAGCGCCGACCCGAAGTGGGCCGCGATTTTCGATTGAGCGACGGAGAGGTCACGGTAGGCCTGTATGCGCTGGTGGTTGCCGTTGCGTGCTCCCGGGCGGATGGGCGGCAGGTTCACCAGGAGCCGCAGGACGAGATAGCGGGGTGCGAGTTCAACGCCCATCTGCAACGCAAGCTGGGTGGGATCGTCGCCGTCCAGCATGGCCTTCACGAGGGCGCCGGCGGAGTATTCCCCGAGTTGGGAACCGGCTGGAAGAGCCGAGAGATAGCTGATCGAGATGAACGAGTGAAGCCGCTGCGCAAGTGCGAACAAGAACTCGTTGAGATCCCCGAGATTGGCGGAGTCCTCGGCGTCGGCCCGGCTGAGGATGAGGGTGCGAAAAGTGCTGATGCCCTCGTTGGTCAAGTTGAGGATCGCGCTGAGTGGCACGCCTTTCAATGCTTGTTGGACGGTCATCGTGTGAATGCCGTCCAACTCTTGGTCGGTGGGAAGTTTGCGGTGATCCAATAGCTGGATCCCCACTTGGAGCCCCTGCACGATCACCGCAATCAGTTCCCGACGTACTGCCTCCGTTTGGAGGGAAGTCAACGTCGGGTTGGCACGGGACAGGTGATCTACGAGATCGCTTGCCAGTGGGATGACGTCGTTGACCGCTGTGGAGGCGGGCTTGCCTCCCAACATGAGCGGTCCCGGGTTGTTCAGCAGCGCTGGGGACATGGGTGGCCTCCTCTAGACAGGTGCGTCGCCTGGCACAGGCACCCGGAGGCTCGGCGCGTTACGAAGCGGGGTACACGCTGAGGCCTTGTTCGGGGGCATACTCGCCGCTGAAATTTGCGGATCGAATTGCGCCAGGCGTTGTGATTTCTACCACATGAACGATCGTCCAACTGTGAAATGGACAAATGTGAAGATAAGTCCATATGCCCCACGCGCTGCGGACCTAAACAATCGTCCACTTACGGTGTTTTTCGACGTCAGAGCGGAAAACGGTTTCGGAGGACACCACGAGTTCCGTCTGGGATCATTGCCGCGCCTACGGTGCTCGTCGCGGGCGATTTGCTCGGAGCAAGCTCGAGGGCCCTGGGTCCTCGCGGACCCAGGGCCCTCGAGGCCTAGGTATTGATTCGACCAGTCCGATGTACGGGAACCGGTCCAGGGTGAAATCACCCTTTTTGTACTGCTGTCTGTGGTGCGGAAATCTCTAGATGACGCCCAGTGAAATCATGGCGTCGGCCACCTTCACGAAGCCGGCAATGTTCGCGCCGTGCACGTAGTCGCCGGGCTTTCCGTACTCGGCAGCGGTGTTGATGGTGCGCTTGTGGATGCCGCGCATGATTCCGGCGAGACGCTCGTCGGTGTACTCGAAGCTCCAGGAATCACGCGAAGCATTCTGCTGCATTTCGAGAGCGGAGGTTGCAACGCCACCGGCGTTGGCCGCCTTGCCGGGTGCGAAGGCTACGTTCGCGTCACGGAAGAGCTGGATGCCACCGGGGGTGGTGGGCATGTTCGCGCCTTCGGCAACGGCCTGAACGCCGTTGGCGATCAAGGTCTTTGCGGCATCTTCGTCGAGCTCGTTCTGAGTCGCGCAGGGGAGTGCGACGTCGCACGGCACGTCCCAGATGGAACCGTCGGCGATGAACTCGGCATGCGGAACTGCGTCGGCGTACTCGCTGATGCGGCCGCGGCGAACTTCCTTGATCTCCTTGAGGAGGTCGAGATCGATGCCCTTCTTGTCCACGATGTATCCCGAGGAATCCGAGCAGGCGATCGCGACGCCGCCGAGCTGGTGGATCTTCTGGATTGCGTAGATGGCGACATTGCCGGATCCGGAGATCACGACGTTCTTGCCTTCGAGGCCTTCACCCTTTGCCTTGAGCATTTCGGCGACGAAGTACGCGACGCCGTAGCCGGTGGCCTCGGTGCGAACCTGCGATCCGCCCCAGGTGATGCCCTTGCCGGTGAGGACGCCCGACTCGTACGTGTTGGTCAGCCGCTTGTACTGACCGAACAGGTAGCCGATCTCGCGACCGCCGACGCCGATGTCGCCGGCCGGAACGTCGGTGTATTCACCGATGTGACGCTGCAGTTCGGTCATGAAGGACTGACAGAAGCGCATGACCTCTGCGTCGGAGCGGCCCTTGGGATCGAAGTCCGAGCCACCCTTGCCGCCGCCGATGGGCAGGCCGGTGAGTGAGTTCTTGAAGATCTGCTCGAAGCCGAGGAACTTCACGATGCCCAGGTTGACGCTGGGGTGGAAGCGCAGGCCGCCCTTGTAGGGGCCGAGTGCACTGTTGTACTGCACGCGGAAGCCACGGTTGACGTGAACGTTGCCCTGGTCGTCGGTCCACGGCACGCGGAAGATGATCTGGCGTTCCGGCTCGCAGAGCCGCTCGATGAGTCCGGCGTCGGCGTAGCGGGGGTGGCGTTCGAGCACTACGTGAAGAGACTCGAAGACCTCTGCGGCGGCCTGATGGAACTCGGGCTCTCCTGCATTGCGAACCAAAACCTGATCGTAAATCTGCGCTACGCGGTCACGTACGGACACCGCTCACCTACCTCGTTGTGAGAACTCTTTTACATTTCCGTTACATACTAGGCGCCTTTATTGCTGTATCGGACAACTGTCCTGTGAAGGTGAAATCGGACACAGCTGTCACTTGTGTCAGTTGAACGGGCGATTTATAACAATTTGCTCAGCTTTCACTCTCTTAACACAGTCCAAATGGTTTGCTTCTGCGGTCGGGGATCACTGTGCCTGTGGTCCGAACGGGAGTCGAAATGATCAGAGGGGCTGCACGTGCGTAAAAAACACTCCATGTCGGCGATGTTGTCGATAGGCGTCGTCACGATTGCCGCGACGATTGCCGCAGCACCGTCTGCGTCGGCGATCGGCGGACCGTGTGGGTCGGGAGGAAGTGGTTCCGCCGGATCGATGACGGGTTCGCTCGGCTCGCTGACCGGATCACTTGGCAGTGGTTCCGCCGGTACCGGCTCCCTCGCCAACGCGTTGCCGTGGATTACCGGCGCCCCCAACGGTGCTCTGCCGGTGCTGACCGGCCGGACCAAGGCGATCGAAATGGTCACTGGCCCAGGCAGTCCCAACAACACCATCGAGCGGTTCAACGTGTCGGGTACCGACCTCGGAATCATGTGGGACAACGGTCTTTCGGGGCCGGATCACGACGTGCTGATGGCATTCGGCGACACGGTGGGCGACTGCGACACCCCGGGTGACGACTGGCGCAGCAACGTATTGTTCCGCAGCAACGACACCGCCATTGCCGACGGGATGAAGATCGACAGTTCTCCTTTGGACGGCCCCAATCATTCCAAGGAGATCATTCCGGGATTCGGCATTCCGGGTGAGTTCACCACCATCCCGACCGCTGGAATCTCTCACGGTGGTGTGCAGTACATCAGATTCATGTCCGTTCGGTCGTGGGACGAACCCGGAGCCTGGACCACCAACTACTCGGCTCTGGCTTTCTCCACGGACAACGGTGAGAACTGGGAACTCGATCCGGCGACAGTTCGCGCCAATACCGAAGGACTTGGCATTCCGGGGATTCCGGCAGTATCGCCGATCAATTCCAACTTCCAGCAGAGCGCCTTCCTCGACGGTCGGGACGGCTACATTTACGAATACGGAACTCCCTCAGGTCGTTTCGGTAAGGCGATCCTGGCGCGAGTGGCCGGCGCCGACATCAGAAATCTCGGTGCCTACGAATACTGGGACGGCTCCGGTTGGAGTCCGCGAGATACCGATGCCGTTCAGGTCATCAAGGCACCGGTCAGTGAACTCGCAGTGCAGTGGAACGACTACCTGAACAAGTTCGTTGCCATGTACACCAGTGCCGAGGGCAACCTGGTGATCCGTCAGGCCGACCAACCGCAAGGGCCGTGGAGTGGTACGCAGACCCTGTTGAGTGGAATCACGTTGCCCGCGTTGTACGGCGGATTCATGCACCCGTGGGCGAGCGGACAGTTCCTCGAATTCGTCGCCACCACGTGGGACCGTTACAACGTCATCTACATGCGGACCGATTTGAACGGACTCCAGATGGCGTCGTCGGATTCGCGCGATCGTCCTGACCCCGCGACCACCGGTGAGGCTCGCGTCCTCGAAGTCACGATGCCGGAAGACCGCTAGCCGAGCAAGATTCGACAACTATGGCCTGCAACTCGATCGAGTTGCAGGCCATAGTTCTGTGGGTAGTGATATTCGGGTGATGCTCAGAGAATGAAGAGCATTTCCTGATACGTCGGGAGTGGCCAGTGATCGTCGGCGACGATGGTTTCGAGGAAGTCGGCCGCTGCACGTACCTCTGCCATGGCGGGCAGGAGTGCGTCCTGTGCGTGCTTGGCCTGATCGAATGGCGACTCGCCGGCGTCGGTGTCGATTGCTGCGCGCAGGGCCGCGAGCGCTGTGCGCAGAGCCGCAACGGGCGCCGACACTTCTTCGAGCGGTGCTGAATCCGGTTCGAGGCCGGCAGACTTCAGTGCGACGAAGTTCTGCGCAACTTCCGTCTGGTGGCGCACTGCGGCCGGAAGGATCAGCGTCGTACCGATTTCGGCGGCCAGGCGTGCCTCGACGCCGATGCTCAGTGCGTACTGTTCGAGTCCGACCTCGTAGCGGCTGTGCATCTCCCGGTGGTTGAAGACCTTGTACTTCTCGAAGAGTTCCATCGAGGATTCGGTGATCAGTTCAGGAAGGGCGTCCAGCGTCGTGCGAAGGTTCGGCAGGCCGCGAGACTCGGCCTCGATCTGCCAGTTCTCCGAGTAACCGTCGCCGTTGAAGACAACCGCACCGTGGTTGGTGATGATCTCGGTGAGCAGATTCTGGACGGCGGTGTCGAAATCGGCGCCGTCGGCGACCGCGGCCTCAAGTTCGGTGGCCATGTAGTCCAAGGCCTCGGCCATGATCGTGTTGATGGTGACCATCGGGCCGTTGACTGTTTGCAGCGATCCTGGCGCGCGGAACTCGAAACGGTTGCCGGTGAAGGCAAATGGGCTCGTACGGTTGCGATCGCCCGGGTCGGTCGGTAGGACGGGAAGGGTATCGGCGCCGATCATCATGGTGCCCTTGTCCTTCGACGATGTCGCGGCGCCCTTGGCGATCTGCTCGAAGACGTCGGCCAGTTGATCGCCGAGGAAGATCGAAATGATGGCCGGGGGAGCCTCGTTGGCGCCGAGGCGGTGATCGTTGGTTGCCGATGCGACCGACGCGCGCAGGAGGCCCGCGTATTTGTGGACGGCCCGGATGACTGCGGCGCAGAATACGAGGAACTGGGCATTGTCATGCGGATTGTCGCCGGGGACAAGCAAACTGCCGAGTTCGGAGTTGCCCAGCGAGAAGTTGACGTGCTTGCCGGAGCCGTTGACACCGTCGAACGGCTTCTCGTGGAACAGACATTCCATGCCGTGCTTCTTGGCGATTGTCTTGAAAGTGGTCATCAGCAACTGCTGGTGGTCCGCGGCGATGTTGCCTCGCTCGAACATCGGCGCGATTTCGAACTGGCCGGGCGCAACCTCGTTGTGCCGCGTCTTGGCGGGGATACCGAGTTTGAAAAGTTCCCGCTCGGTGTCCATCATGAATCCGAGCACACGTTCCGGGATCGCCCCGAAGTAGTGGTCGTCGAACTCCTGGCCCTTGGGCGGCTTTGCGCCGAAGAGTGTTCGGCCGGCGTTGAGGAGGTCGGGGCGGGCGAGGAAGAAGTGTCGATCGATCAGGAAGTACTCCTGCTCGGGTCCGCAGAACGACACGATGTGCTCGGGATCGGTATGGCCGAACAACTTAAGGATTCGTTCGGCATGGAAACCCATCGCCTGTTGTGAACGCAGCAGGGGAGTCTTGTGGTCGAGCGCTTCGCCGGTCATCGAAACGAACACGGTCGGGATACACAGTGTGTTGCCGTTGGGGTTTTCGAGAACGTAGGCCGGGCTCGTGACATCCCAGCCGGTGTATCCGCGAGCCTCGAACGTGTTGCGCAGCCCGCCGTTCGGGAAACTCGAAGCGTCGGGTTCACCTTGGATCAAGGTCTTGCCGGCGAACTCCGCCAGTGCACTGCCGTCGCCGACCGGCTCGAGGAAGCTGTCGTGCTTCTCGGCGGTCAACCCGGTAAGCGGATAGAAGACGTGGGCGTAGTGGGTTGCGCCCTTCTCCAACGCCCAGTCCTTCATCGCGGATGCGACCGCGTCGGCGACCATGGGATCGAGCGGTTTGCCTTGCTCGATCGTCGCCATCACCGATTTGTAGACAAGCTTGGGCAGTCGCTTCTGCATGACCACCTTGTTGAAGACGTTGGCTCCGAACACCTCTCCGGGTGTCTCGTCGGTCGTGAAGCTGACCACCGGAGGTGTATAGGCCTCGACGTCCTTGATCGCTTGCAAGCGAACTGCATTTCCACTCATGTGCTTACCCCTCGCCCGGGCCCAGGGCTGCGCTGCTGATTGCGAGCCCGACTTCGGCAAACCCTACGAACCTCCGGTATCGGGGGTGTTTCGTAGATATTGCGCCTGTCCGCAAACTTCGAGTCACAACGGAAATGTCGATCTGTCGGAGGTCTACGGCAGAATTCGAGCGGAGGGGTCAACGCGGGTCAGACGAATCGGAGAGTCTTTGTGATCAGGGTTTTGGTGCCAACCACAGTGGAGCAGGGCGATCTCGCGGAAGTGCTTCGGTTGTACGACGAACTTGTCACCGAGACCCGAAAAGAGGTCGGCTGCATCAACTACGAGTTACTGCAGCGCACCGACAATCCCTGCGAGCTCGTGTTGGCGGAAGAATGGGAATCGCAGGAGCACCTCGACGCTCATACCCATACCGAGCACTTCGTCAGGTTGGTTGAGGCGCTGGCCAAGCTCGAGACGGCAGCGCCGGCGCAGATCTTCACGAAGGTTCTGTAGCGGCGGTGTCAGGTTTCAGTGCTCGCTCAGGCGTCGAACAACCATTCCGGAGAGCCCCGAGCGTCAACTAGGCGACCCGTTCCGACACACGCGGAAACTGGTTTGCATCGACACGCCAGAATCATCGTAGATCCGTCGAGTCCGATGTAGGACAGCACCTTCGGGCTCCAGCCGGGCTTTGTGCAGGTGTCGGCCGACCTGCACGGGCGCTCTATACGGTGACGTCGGAGTAGGGCATATGCTCTGACACCCAAGGAAATACGAATTCCATGAGTAGCAGCACCACCGCGACCACGAGAACGATCGCCAGCAGGGCCTTCACTGGTCGGGGGCCGGGGAGCGCTCCCCAGAGGTATCCGTACATTCATTGCTCCTGGAATGCCGCGGGAATGGTGCCCGAAGTCTTCGAGATTGTTTCGACGAGAACCGCGTGGACGATCAAGCGTTCGCTGTTCGAGTAGAGCGGATGGCACGTGGTCAGTGTCAACATACTTTCCAGCGTGGCGTCGGGCTCGGCCCAAGGGCTTCCGGGCAGCGGGTTGACGACCGCAACATCCCCGGGCACGGTGATGCGCCGCCCGAGGAGATGGACGTAGTCGCCTTCGGAAACACGATCGGCTTGCTCGGGATTCAAGCAGGCTTTCGCCGCAGCGCGACGTTCGGGCGAGGCCTGGTCGAGTGGGAGCAACCGGTACGTCATCCATTGGAACTCGGTCTCCACGACGACGGCATCGCATGCATCGAGTCGATCCAGGTGTTGGAAGACTGCGCCGGAACCATTGCGGTGCCCGGCGAGCGCGAAGTTTCCGGCTTCGCCGGGCATCTGCGAGTCCGGGTAGTGGCCGGGGCCGGCCCGCAGGTCCTCGTTGCGTGTGCCCTCGACGATTGCGTACGCGGCGCCGAGTGTGGGGAAATGCACGCGCGCGAATCCCTCGCCGAGCACAGGGATCAGCGGGGACACCGGCTGACCATCGATCGCTCCTGAGGCTTCGGGGACTTCGGCCCAGGATTCCTCCAGACTGTTGTTGAGCTCGTCCTGCAGCCGCCCTGAGACGATATTGGTCCAGAACGCCTCATAGATGACGAACAGCAGGATGACGACCCCGGCCGTGAGGAGCAGTTCGCCGATTACCTGGCCTGCGCCCGGCCGACGACGCCCTGGAACTTCGGTATCGCTCACGGACCGGGGTCTCCTCTTCACAGATCTACCGAGCTAGCTGATGGGTCGAATTGGTGCCGTATCGAACTAGCTGCCCGCGTTGATCGTGGCGCTTCCGGTACCGCCGAGGAGATCGTAAAGGAGTACGGACAGGCGACCGAGGCCGTCGATCGCGGCAGAACCAGTGGTCTCGATGCCTTCGATGACGATCGGGAACGGGAGGAATGACATGGTGTTTCTCCTTCGAGGGGTGGGCCGCGGCGGCGGCCGCGAGATAGATACGTCGTGACGGTGAAACAGGGCGGGTGCGACCAGGTGTATGTCGCACCCGCCCTGTTTCGGTATTTCTGGTTGGGAGTTACTCCTGGCCGGGTGCACGCTTGCGGTTACGCAGGGTGAGCCATGCGCCACCGCCGATCAGTGCCAGCGCTAGACCGGCGAGCCAGATGACGTTCGCGCCGGTTACCGGCAGGGACGATGACTGGTCCGGTTTGGCCTGAGCAGGATTTCCCGGAGCAGGTGTGCCCGGAGCACCGTTGTGTCCACCACCGTTATTGCCGGGAGCGTTGTTGCCGGGAGTCGACACGTCAGTGCCTGATCCTCCGGGTACTTCAGAGCCCGGCCATGTCGGGATTTCCCACGGCGGCAGCGGGATCGGGATCGGGATGATGATCAGCCCATTGCTGCTGGTTTTGTTCTCGAGTCCCAGGACCACCGACTTGTTTGCTTCGCCGGTGAGCTTGACGGAAGTTGCGGTCGGTTCGCCGTCGATCTTCGAGACATCCGCCTTGCCTTCCTTGACGCCCCAGATCACGTCACCCCACTTGACGTTGGTGACGTCGGTGTGAGCACCGGTTTCTGTGAAAGTGATGTCGGTGTTCAGCGGGAACTGGACCCGGCCGTCGATGACGGCTGCGTCGCACTGGGCGGTCGGAGTGACCGAAGCGCCCGGCTTGACATCGAGAACACAAGACCGCGCCTCATTGTCGATGTCCGTCCACGTAGCCGTGACCTGGAAGATCGTGGATCCGTCCTTGGCCACCTGGCTGCCCTTGGGGCCGGTCACGATCTTGTCGATATCCACCTCGGTGGTCGGGATCGGGCGGTTGTGGATCTCCACCACAGCCTTCTCACCGGCCACCGCCTTGACGGTGTCGCGGTAATCGGCGTCACCGGCATCCGCGGAGACGTAGTAGTACGGCCGCGCCCAGTCGATACCGGCCAGTGGCTTGGGGTCGACCTCGGAGAAGGTGATCACGGTGTTCCGCGGCACAACCTCGTCGGACGTCCAGCTCCAGTCGTTTGCGGCATCGAGGGTGATGGTCTGGCCCACTGCCGGGAAATCAGTTCCAGCGGGGAGTGCCGGATCGATCCCGTCGATACGGACCTCGAACGTCGCGCTGTCAGGCAGGTCGGCCTCGGGTGCGCGGACGGGCTTGCCGTCAGCGTCGAGGATGAACTTCGTGAATTCGACCGATCCGAATTTCCACAGCGCCTCGTTCGACAGCGTGATCAGCCGACCGTCGGTCGGGTCGTCGGAGACTATGCCCGTCGCGGTGCCGTCGAGGTTCGAGTGCAGCCACGATTCGCCTTCCGGGCTGGTGCCCCAGGAGATCGTGCCCCACTCGACTCCGTCGACATCGGGACGGCCGGTCTCGGTGAAGGTCACCTCGGTGCCGACAGGGAGGTCGACGCCGAGCGGTGTGGTCTGTCCCTGCTTGACGCTCAGCACCTGGGTGCGGTACTCCACACCGTCGCGCCAACGCGCCTCGACCGTGAACTCCACGTCGTCGCCGACGGCCTCGGCGGCCTCACCGCCGACCTGCTTTGCAATGCGCAGAGTGCCGTCGTTGACGTCGACGAAGTTCGACACCTCGATCTTGCGCAGATCCTTGCCGATGGTCACCACGGCTGCGTTGTCCGGACTGATCCTGACATTCCCGGAGTATGCGGGCACGCCATAGGCGAGACCGTCACCGTTTGCCGGAACCAGCTCTGTCAGTGTGACTTCGGTGCCGCCCGGCAGGTTCTCGCCGAACGGAACCGGGGTGCCGTCGGACGGAAGAGACAGCGTCTTGCTCTGCGGGTTGTCGTCCGTATCGAGCCAGGTGGCAATCACGTCGAAGCTCGCCGGTACGGCCTTGTCGGACGCCTTCGGGCCCGTGAGCTTTTTGCTCACTTCGAAGGTGCCTTGCGTGATCGTGGCCTCGTTGGTGACGGAGACCGTGTTCGCCGACGCGTCGGTGCCGATGGTGAGCGTCTTCGGGCTGATCACCGGCAGCGACCACGTCACGAGGTCGGTGTTCGTCGGTTGGACCTCGGTGAAGGTGACTTTCGCTCCGATGGGCAATTTGCCCAGGTCGTAGTGCTGACCGTCCTTCAGGGTGAATTGACGCAGCTCGTTGCCGGCGGCGTCGTCACCGAAGGCGATCTCTGCGTTGACGACGAAAGCCTCGAGCCCCGTGCGCGCTCCGTCACCGATGACGGATTTGGTGATCCTCGCCGATCCCAGGCTCGCTTTGTTGAGCAGTGTGACACCGACATTGCTCTTCGGCGTGATGGTCACCAGCGCCTCGGTGCGGTCCCCGTTGAGCGTCACGCCCTCTGACGGGCGGAACGTTCCTCGCTCGAAGTACACGCCGTCAACGGTGGGGAGGTTGATCTCGGACAGGCGGATCTGCCAGCCGGTTCCGCGGGGGTTGATCCCACTGACGGGTGTCCCATCAGCCTTCACCTTGATCTCGTAGGAGCTCACCGGGGCGTCGGTCGCTGGATCTTGCCCGGGGGCGAACTCCTCGACTTTCACAGTGAACTCGGTGTCTTGGGGGAATTTCTCGGAGAAGGGAGCGATCTCCTTCAGAAGCGAGAACGAGCCCCGTGACACACCTTGGCCGGTGCCGCCGCCGCCCCATTCCTGCTTGACGCTCTTCGACAGCGTCTGCTTGCCGGCATAGGTGAGGGTGTTGGAGTATTCCGTGTCGCGCTGGTCCAGTCCGCCGCTGCTGGTGCACAGGGTGTAGCTGACGAGGTACTTCGTCTGACGGCTGTAACCGTCCGCGTCCCGAGGGAGGGTGAGATCGAAACCGCCGTCGGCGCGCGCCACCGAGGTGGCGTCGGTTATATCGCGTTTCTTGTTGCCGTCGAAGAAGTCTTGCGCGACGACCTTGAGATTGAGGTTGCTCTTGAGATCGCCGCCGATTTCACACACCGTCATGTTCGGTGAGAACCTGTCGTTGATGACCGCCGGTTCCGTAAGGCCCTCGAGATCGTGTCCTGAGATTTCCACGGTCCAATTGAGGGTGGTGCCTGCCGGCTGCTCAACGCCGCCGATCGTCTGCGACGTGGTGTTGATCGCGCCGTTCTTGCCGCTCGTGAACCCAGGCCCCTCAGTCTTTCCCGTGATCGACGTCTTGTTGACGACCGCCGAGTTGGTGAGATGGTCCTCGGAGTCTGGCACCTCGGTGGTGGTCAGGCAGGTCCGGTACGTGAGGTAGTAATACTGTTCTTCGTTGAATGTGTCCGGGTTATCCACAGTGATCGCCGCGGTGAAGGTACTCGCGCCGGCTACTGCGCCGATGGGAGCAATGGTGAATCCTGCGGCAGGAGTGCGGTAGTTGGGTTCGTTCTCCCGCCCTGGGAGGTAGTCAGACTTCTCGATGACTACCTGCACGCCCGAGGCACAGACCGCATGGGGGCCGCCGAAGGTGTCGGTGATGTCGATCTTGTGGTTGTTGGCGGCAATGTCGGTGCCCGGGACCACAATCGTCCAGACGGCTTCCATATTGCGCTTGCCGCCGTCGAGGTAGCCGCCCTTCCAGGGCTCGGTCTGCGGCGCGTAGTCCTGTCCCACGCCATCCGAAGCGACCGTGGTGTCACCGATCGTCACGGAGTTGGTGTACTGAGTCCCCTTGAGATCCACCACGCCGCTGGTCGTGCATGAGGTGTACTCGATGCGGTAGAGCTTGTTGCCCTCGAAGGGCGCGCCGTTGTTGATGTTGATGGTGACCTGATCACCCGCGTCGGGTTGGGTGACGGTGACGCCGCCGGGGGTCTCTTTGAGATCGCCCGGGCGCCCGGACCACAGCTTCGCGTTGAGCAGGCTGCCCGCACACACCTTCATGTTGTCGGAGAGCTCGTCGCTCAGGGTCACCGAACCGGTGTTGCCTGTGTCCAACTTGGCCAGATCTGCGCCGGGGATGTCGATGGTCCACCGCACTGACTGCTTGTTGTCCTGGAGTTTGCCGGACTTCGTCGACTCGCCGATTACGCGGCCGTCGGTGATGCCGCCCGTGCCGGGCAGGTCGACCTGCGTGACCTTGTTGTTGATCGTGAAATCCACAGTCTCTGACGTGGTGTACTCGACTGCCTTCGTGTAGACGAAGAAATCGCCCTTCACCTCGTCCGGCCGATCCGCCACAGCGTCGGAGAGCACGCAGGTCATGAGATTGGTGGAAGCAGCCAGATCGCATGTGCCCCAAACCGTCCCATCGTCGCCCTCCAGCGCGATCGTCGGGTTGGACTGAAGCTTCAGCTCGCCAGGGAATTCAATGGTGAACTGGTCGCCCGGCTGCGGACTCGCGCTTGACGCGTCCCAAATGCCCTTCACCGTGACGGAGTCCCCGACCGTGATCTGCTGGTCGTTCTTTCCTTCGACCTGGACGTCGGTGATTTTCACATCGATGCCGGGATTGACTCCGCGTGCGGCCAGTCGCTGCGCCGCCACAGAAGTCGTCGACGAGGACGCCGTCGTGATCGGCGGTTTCGCAGAAGTGGGTGACTCCGACGTGGAAGTAGGCGGCGCCGTCGTTTTCAGTGGCGCCTCCGTCGTAGTTGCGGGCGGCTTCGTTGTGGTCGGAACTGTGGCGGTCGAGGTCCCGACGTCATCTGCCGAGGCAACCTGGACGAAAGAGAACGACGATACGACCAGCGCCAGGACCGCAACGATCATCCCCAAAGCTGCCCACCGAGACACCACCCCCTCCCCGGCACGGCGTGGGAAGACACGGTTACGCATGACGAACACCTTTCGTTCAGAACACATGATTTAGGCCCCGTTTCCGGGGCCGTCGAATAGGGAAACGGGACCTTTGAGCCGCTCTGGAGCCTGGTTGCGAGCGTTGGTGATTCTCAGGCGACCTATTGCGGAGCCGAACAGTTGGTAGTCGGACCTGGTTGGCGCCAGCGCAGACCGACGGCCGGCTCTGGGTAGGCCAGGAAATTCCAAGAAAAATCGACCGCCGGTATTACCTAACGCGACGACCTACGAGGTACTAAAGGCTGCGGCCGAGGATCTTTCCTGCGCGATTCATTGCAGTTCGAGCATGAGCACCATCCCGGATAGCAAAAGCAACAGTGCGATGGCTCCGAGGGGGAGTCTTCGTGCTACGTGCTTCGCTGCCGTGACGGTTTTCATGAAATTCCTTTCTCTGGCACAACGTAAAGAAATGTGCGCGGGGCCGTTCGCGAGAAGATGCAAATTCCGCGCAAACAACGCAGAAGGCGCAAACCGGGCGATGCGCAATCAGGAATCTAACACGAGCAAATCGCATAGCTGGACACACCATGGACGTGCGTCCATGCAAGAAAAACTGCGCTTACCTGGGTATATCTATCTTCCGTTGATTTCTTTCAAGTTAACTGGCTGGTTCATCACAATTCGATCTCGACCATCGTTTGCATGCCTGCCTTTGCCCTTGTCGACAATCGGTGAGCGGCCGAGCCGAGTCGGCGCTGCTGTACCGAATGAGCCTTTATGCAGTTCACTGCCCCTTATTTGCTGTCGGAACGACAAGGTGTGGAGCGAATTATCTGTGCGCACGCGCTCGACATAAATGCAAATCATTTTTCTGTGTATAGGAGGAGGGTGAATTAGGGGGTGAATTCAGTCGCGGGTCATCGAAACCCCTGTTCTGAAATGATCCAGAGATAGGGGTCACATTAGATTCGTTTTTCTTAGCAGATTGGATTCCGGCCTGAGTTAACTGTCGATAATGCTTCGGGGGCCGACATGGCATTTCGAGACAAAGAATCGCCCAGCTTTTCGTAGAAAGCCTTCGGTACGGTTACGTCAGTCCAGCTGATCACGCGTCGCAGCGACTGTGGGCGACGCTCTTGTGCGCACGGATGAGGCACTGCCTGGGATGTGTGTGGATCTCGGAAAATGCCACGTCGGAGGCTTCTTCGAAGATCGCGAGACCTCGCAAGTTCAGGTCGTTCTCGCGCGGCTCGGCACGATGAACTGGCTTACTTTTCAAGCGCTTTCGATCCCCGGAGTCAAACGGTGACGGTCGTTGAGTAGTTGCTGACGGTGGATGCGACCGGTTCGATCGGTGCGCAGTCGCCACATCCGAGCAACCGCACCGAGTGGCCGCGAGGTCCCGCAGACGGTACTTTTCGCAGCTCTCTGGACACTTCGCGAAATCGGACCTTCGAATCAAGTTCTCGCGCAACCATTCTGACGCAGCTTGTGTCAATGGCGCTACACCCACGGCTGCCCGCAAGGTTTGACCGCCCCGGTTGCTGTTACGCCTTGGGATCCGGAGCCCAGAGATTCTGTGACACTCGCGGGCCGCTCCGCACAGCGTGTTGCACGCGACTCAGCCGCCATTGGTGGACTCTTGCCTACCGACTCGTCGTCGCAGAACTTCGTCAGACGACCTTTGCCACAACGGAAGGGCTACAACGATTGGTCGGGCCCGGTCAACGACGCGGGACCGGTCGTCGGTTGGTGTGCGCCGGTGAACCGCTCGACGACGGATACAACGACGATCGCGAGTGCCAGGATTCCAACGGTCCGGGCGAGTGACTTCAGGGTCTTCGGAAGTGCCTTCTTCATGCGAGGCAGATTACTGCGGACGGCACGTAATTTGTGGGCTAGGTTTCGGTCCGTATCGGACTGCTCTGCCCAGTGGCCGCTCGTCCACGCAGTGTGACTATCCGTGAATCAAATCTTGTGGTGCCCCCGGCAGGATTCGAACCTGCGACCAAGAGATTAGAAGGCTCTTGCTCTATCCCCTGAGCTACGGAGGCGCGTGGAACATCATACTCGAGGGTTCGGGATGTGACGCGCGCCGCCCAACTCCGACGCGTTGTCGTAGTCGGTTCGCGAAGGTCCTACCCTTGAGGTATGGCTACACCCGACCTCGCGCCGACAGATTCCCCACCGGAGTCCACACAGCACAGCGGTGCACCCGCTTCTTCGACCGCGATATTCGTGGTCAGCGGACTCATCGCAGGGCTCACTGCAGCCATCGTGGTGGGATTCTCCGCGTCGCAGGCACTGACTCTTCTGGGTATTCCGGATCCAGGCCCGATCACCACGTACGGCCTGCCCGCGATGCGGGCACTGGGGGAGATCGCCGCGGTCATCGCGATCGGGTCACTGCTGCTGGCCGCGTTCTTCGTGCCGCCGCAGAAGTCGGGCGTCCTCGACGTCGACGGCTATCGGGCAGTCCGAACTGCATCGCACGCCGCGATCGTGTGGGCGATCTGTTCGTTCACGATGGTGCCTCTGACGCTCTCTGACACGTCGGGTCAGCCGTTTGCCGAAGCGATCAAACCGGCGAACCTGTGGTCGGGACTCGATCAGGTCGAGATCGCCGGCGCTTGGCGTTGGACTGCGATCATCGCGGTTGTTCTGGCGATCCTGGCCCGACTGACACTGCGCTGGTGGTGGACCCCGCTACTGCTGCTGGTCGGTCTTCTCGGACTGATGCCGCTCGCTCTCACCGGTCACTCGTCTTCGGGCGGGTCGCATGACATCGCTACCAATAGTCTGATCCTGCACCTCGTGGCGGCTTCGCTCTGGGCCGGCGGGTTGTTCGCGCTACTGGCACACGCGCGCCGCGGCGGCGATTACACCGACGTAGCAGCCCGACGCTTTTCGACGGTCGCATCCATCTGCTTCGTCGTCATGGGATTCAGCGGCGTCATCAACGCGATTGTCCGTCTGCCTCTCGACGACGTATTCACCACGACATATGGACGATTGATCGTCGCGAAAACAGTTGCACTGATCATCCTCGGGTTCTTCGGTTGGGCTCAGCGGAGTCGGGCGCTACCGGCGCTGGCGGAGAATCCGAAGAGTCGCTCTGCCCTGATTCGATTTGCCGGCGCTGAAGGCATCGTGATGGCGGCAACCATCGGTCTCGCGATCGGCCTCGGTCGTACCCCGCCGCCCCCGCCGCTGTCGATTCCCTCGATCCCCGAGGTCGAACTCGGTTACAACCTTCCGGACCCGCCGTCGTTCATGGCCTTCGTGACGGACTGGCGATTCGACCTCATGTTCGGCACCGCCGCGATCGCCGCGGCGATTCTGTACGGAATCGGTCTGCGCAAGCTGGCCAAGCGTGGGGATTCCTGGCCTGTCGGCCGAACCATCGCCTGGATGAGCGGTTGTGCGGTGCTCCTGATCGCCACGTCTTCGGGCGTCGGCAAGTACGCGCCGGCAGTCTTCAGCGTTCACATGGGTGCGCACATGGCGCTGTCGATGTTGGGCCCAGTCCTGCTGGTTCTGGGTGCGCCGATCACTTTGGCTCTGCGGGCCCTGGATCCGGCAGGCAAGGACGGCGTGCCCGGCATTCGCGAGTGGATTCTGACCGCTCTGCACAGCCCGTTCTCGCGATTCATCACCCACCCGATCGTGGCGGCAGTTCTCTTCGTCGGCGGTTTCTACGCGCTGTATCTCGGCGGAATCTACGGTGCGACGGTCGACTCGCACAGCGCTCACCTGCTGATGAACCTGCACTTCATCCTCAGCGGCTATCTCTTCTATTGGGTGGCGATCGGAATCGACCCGTCACCACGTCAATTGCAGCCAGTGACCAAGCTGGCAATGGTCTTCGGCTCACTTCCGTTCCACGCCTTCTTCGGCGTGGCATTGATGAGCACCACCGCCGTCATGGGCGGCGCGTACTTCCGTTCGCTCGGCCTCGGCTGGAACAACGACCTGATCGGCGATCAGCAGCTGGGCGGCAGCATCGCGTGGGCGACCGGCGAGATCCCGCTCATGGTGGTCATGCTCGCGCTACTGGTTCAGTGGTCGCGCAGCGATGGCAGGACAGCGCGCCGAACCGACCGTGCGGCCGAGCGCGACCACGACGCCGACCTCGCCGCGCACAACGCGATGTTCGCCGAATTGGCCAGGCGAGACCGCGAAGGGTGGAAACCCCGTGAGGCTGCTGACGCGGAGACTGCAAGCGAGGACTCTGCGGACGAGACACCCAGCGAGAAGAAATCCGACGAATCCTCCACTAGCACTTAGCTCCGACACTGCCCGGGCCGTTTGGCTCGGGCAGTGCTGTTTCTCCACAGCTGTTCCACCGATGCACAGGTGGAAATCGAAGATCCCGAGCCACGCGTTTGTCGTTCCACAATCGAAACTGCCGACGCAGTGATCGGCCCCGCGGCAGTTGGCGGGTTCTGGAGTTCGAAGGGGGATCGGACATGTACGAAACGCATGCAACGGTTGTCGGAACCGTCATCACCAATCCGGTGAAGCGGCAGACCACCAATGGCGAAGAGGTGCTGAGCTTTCGGATGGCGAGCAACACGCGTCGCAAAGACGCGGTGACCGGAGAGTGGACGGACGGAGCGACCCTCTATCTCACGGTCAGCTGCTGGCGGCGGTTGGTCACCGGCGTCGGCGCATCCATCATGAAGGGTGATCCGGTCATGGTGGCGGGGGAGTTGCGCACCAACGAGTACACGACCAAAGAGGGTGTGCCTCGTTCCGATCTCGAGCTACGGGCGACTGCGGTAGGCGCGGACCTTGCTCGTTGCATCTCGAAGATCGAGCGTCAGAGCAAGCCGACGTCGGCGGAGAATGTCGAGGACGCAGTCGACACCGTCGCTGCGTGAGGACTCAGACCGAAGGTTTCGGGCAGTCGCGGGGCCGCGAGTCGTGCCCCGCGTCCACTCGCTCGAGAAGTTCGGTGAGAGTTGCTCGCTCCGATTCGTCGAGGTCGTCGAACACATCCGAAGATTCGCGTCGTTGAGCTTTTGCGACGTCGGCAGCGAGGGTAGCGCCGGCGTCGGTGAGCTCGAGTAACACGGCTCGCCGATCGTTCGGATCGGGAGTGCGGCGCACCCATCCGGCCTCTTCGAGGGAATCTACGACGTCGGTCGCCGACCGCGGAACGATGCGCAATCGCTCGGCAAGAAACCCGAGTCGAACCGGCTCGCCCACTCGGGTCAGTACTCGCAGCGCTCGGCTTTGCGACGGCGAGAGACCGAATGGTTCCAGCGCTGCCACCTGACGTCGGCGGATGAGCCGTGCCACGGACATCACGACGTCGGTGAGTTCGCGCTCTCGGGAATGCATAGCGTCAGTCTAGCGTTGTTGGTGTCAGCCTCATAGTGAGGTAACCTCATCAATATGAAACTAGGGTGAGAAAGCCTCCAGGAGGTAGAACGTGAAACCAGATCACATGCGAAACATCGAACGATCCGCTGTCGAGATCACTCCGGCGGAATCCGTACCGGCAAAACGCGTACTCGGACTGTTCGCGCCGTATCGAACTCAGATCGCCATCGTCACCGCGGTCATCACACTCAGCGCGATCGTGGCGCTGGGCAGCCCGCTGCTCCTACGCGAAATGCTCGACAAGGCGATCCCGGACAAGAACCTCGGACTCGTGAGCGTTCTGGCCATCGGCATGATCGCCATTGCCGTGATCACGAGCTGTCTCGGCGTGGCACAGACCTGGATGTCCAACAGCATCGGCCAGAACCTGATGCACCAACTGCGCGTGCGGGTCTACTCGCATCTGCAGAATCAGTCGCTCGGATTCTTCGCTCGAACCCGAACCGGAGAAGTTCAGTCGCGTATTGCCAACGACATCGGCGGTATGCAGTCGGTGGTCACCAACACGGCAACATCCATCGCGCAGAATGCAACGACCGTGGCAGCCACCATTGTTGCTCTGTTCCTTCTGGATTGGCGGCTTGCCATCTTCTCGCTGGCGATCTTGCCGGTGTTCATCCGTATCGCACGCAAGATCGGTGACGAGCGCCGCAAGATCTCTGGTAAGCGGCAGAAGCTACTCAGTGATCTGTCGGTCCAGGTGGAGGAATCTCTCTCCGTCAGCGGCATTCTCCTCGGCAAGACGACCGGCGCGAAGTCGGCTCTGACGGATCGATTCACCGAGCGTTCAGCGGAAGTCGCAGACGTCGAACTCCGAGCCATGATGGCCGGCAAGTGGCGCATGGCGACCATGTCGATCACCTTCGCAGCCATGCCTGCACTGGTCTACTGGTTTGCCGGTTTCACTCTCGATCACGGCAACACCATCACCGTCGGCACCCTCGTCGCATTCACCACGCTGCAAACACAATTGTTCCGCCCCACCATGATGCTGCTCAACACGGGCGTCGAGGTGCAGAGCTCGATGGCACTGTTCAGTCGCGTGTTCGAGTACCTGGATCTGCCGATCGACATCGCGGATCCGGAAGAGTCGAAGAGCTTCGACCGCACCAAGATGTCCGGCGAACTTCGGTTCGACCACGTCGACTTCTCGTATCCAGGAACCGACAGCAAGACCCTCGACAACATCGACCTCACGGTCCCGGCCGGCGGAACCTTGGCGCTTGTCGGCTCCACGGGTTCGGGCAAGACCACTCTCGGATACTTGGCCGCACGTCTGTACGACCCGACTGCGGGATCGGTGAGAATCGACGACGTCGATCTGCGGGACCTCGATCTGGCGACGGTCTCCGACCTGGTAGGTGTGGTGTCGCAGGAGACGTATCTCTTCCACACGACGATTCGTGAGAACCTTCGGTTCGCGAAACCCGACGCCACGGACGCCGAGATCGAGCAGGCAGCGCGCATCGCGCAGATCCACGAGTTCATTTCCGGTCTCGACGACGGGTACGACACCATGGTCGGCGAGCGCGGCTACCGATTCTCCGGCGGTGAGAAACAGCGCATAGCGATCGCGCGCACAGTCCTGCGGAATCCGCCGATCCTCGTCCTCGACGAGGCGACGAGCGCCTTGGACAATCGCACTGAACGTGCGTTGCAGGACGCGCTCGACGAGCTGATGGTCGGACGCACCACTCTTGTTGTGGCGCACCGACTCTCCACGGTTCGAGATGCGGATCTCATCGCGGTCCTCGACCAGGGCGTGGTTGTGGAAAAGGGCACCCACGACGAACTGGTGAAGCAAGGCGGGCGGTACGCGCAGCTGCTTGCGGCTTCGGGTAGCGACGCGGTCGAACTGCCTGCGGAATTGCAGACTGTGTGACAGTGCATCCATCGCGTTGGCGAGTCACCGAGCACCGACCAGAGGTGGCATGGATGTTCGTCCAGGCCACCTCCGCGTGGTTGTACGTCGTGCCGACGGGAACGGGAACGACTCCGATCTATCGCGGGTCCTGTCGGCGGTCAGCTGCGTGGCGCGCCGCGATGTATCCGAAAACCATCGCCGGCCCGATGGTCGCGCCTGCCCCGGCGTAGTCGTTGCCCATGACCGCGGACGAGGTGTTGCCCGTCGCGTAGAGACCTGCAATCGGTTCACCGGAACAGTGCATGACCTGTGCATGTTTGTTGTAGACGAGCCCGCCTTTCGTTCCCAGATCGCCGGTTCGTAGTCGAATCGCGTAGTACGGACCTTCGTCGATCATGTCCATCGAGGGGACTGGCAATGTCGGGTCCCCGTAGTAGTTGTCGTACGCACTTTTTCCACGCTCGAAGTCTTCGTCTACACCGTTGTGCGCAAACCTGTTGTATCGATGCACAGTGAGAGCTAATTGTTTCTTCGGAAGTCCGAGGCGGCCGGCCAACTCGTCGAGCGTGTCGCCGGTGTAGAGGAGTTCGTTGTCGAACCAGGATTTCGGGAACTTCTGCCCCGGCATGATCGCTCCGATCTGATAGCGACTTTTGGCCTTCGCGTCGAAGATGAACCACGCTGGGTCGTGACCCCCGGCAATCTGGTTGTGGACGAATGTCACGTAGGGAGCGGATTCATTGGTGAACCGAACTCCGTTCTGGTTCACGATGATCGATCGGGGAACCGACCGTTCGGAGACCAATCCGTGCATGATCCCGTCAGGTCTCTTGAACGAGGGCATCCACCACGCGTCATCCATCAGGTCAACTGCGGCACCGATTTGTTGTCCCGCGCGGATGCCGTCTCCAGTGTTGTCGACCGAACCGAGGCTGTAGTTGGCGCTGGCGTTTTCCGGGAGATACTGCCGACGCATCTCGTCGCTCTGTTCGAAACCGCCGCAGGCGAGCAGTACGCCTTTGGAAGCTCGGATTCTGACAGTGCGGCCGTTGCGCTCGGCCACCACACCCACCACGCAATCATCGTCGTCCGTGATCAGCGATTCCATCGCAGTGTTCAGCCAAAGCGGAACGCCGGCTTGTTTGATCGCCAGGCGCAGACGGCCGACCAGGGCCTGCCCGAGTGTTTCCATGTGCCTTCTGGTCAGAACACTCTTCGCTGCACGCCACCCGGTTGCCAGCGCGGCACGTCGCCCTGCCCAGGTACGCATGACCATGTTCAGTTTCACGAACTCTTTGGATGTGATGTACAGACCGGCGGGAGTCGGAAGTGCGCCGGGGCGCAGACCGGACTCGTCGGTGCCGAGCATTTTCAGGTCGAAAGGAAGCGGTTCGATAGTACGTCCACGTGGGCGACCGCCCGGCTTCTCCGGGTGATAGTCCGAATAGCCCGTACACCATTGGAATCGCATGAGCGGGCTGGTCTTCTCGAGGAACTCGAACACGCGTGGACCTTCGTCGACGAACGCGTCGATGTTGTCCTCGGGAACTCCATCACCAACGACAGCTCGCATGTACGCCCGGACGTCGTCACGGCTGTCCGAGAGCCCTTCACGGATGAGAGTTGGATTGTTGGGCACCCAGATGTTGCCGCCCGACAGCGCGGTGGTGCCGCCATAAACGTCTGCTTTTTCGATGACGAGGGTGTTCAGACCATTGGCGGCGGCTGCCAACGCCGCGGTCAACCCACCGGCACCGCTGCCGACAACGAGGAAGTCCACTTCGTGATCGAAGGACACTTCCCTTGATTTTGACGCGCGAGGCATTTGCCTCTCCTATTCAATTGGTTGAGGTTTTCTCTTCACGGGCCGCAGCCCGAAGGGGTTGACCGAGGTCAACCATGCGCTCGAGTGGACGAAGGCTGATGATTCAGCAATACAACGGCTTTCGCGGGCCTCGAACACCGATCGCCGTCAGCGGTGCTTGCGCAACTCGTGGCGTGCGACGCTCCTGATATGCACTTCGTCTGGTCCGTCGGCGATACCGAGGATCCGGGCACTCGCCCACATTCTCGCGATCGGGAAGTCGTCGGTGACACCGCCACCCCCGTGGCACTGGATCGATCGATTCAGGACGTTGCGCGCCACACGAGGACCGATGACTTTGACTGCCGCGATCTCGATCTGAGCGCCCTTGGCTCCGACCTGGTCGATGAGCCATGCTGTCTTCAGCACCAGAAGGCGGGCCTGCTCGATTTCCATTCGCGATTCGGCGATCCAGGTCCGGACAACTCCCTGATCCGAGATCGGCCCGCCAAAAGCGTTACGAGACTGGGCACGTCGAACCATCAAGTCCAATCCGCGCTCCGCCATGCCGATACAGCGCATGGCGTGGTGAATTCTGCCTGGACCCAGGCGCGCCTGTGCGATGGCGAACCCGTCTCCTTCGGACGCAAGCATATTTGTTGCCGGTACTCGAACGTTATCGAACCGAATTTCACAGTGGCCGTGTTGGTCGTGGTATCCGAATATCGGTAAACTGCGCACGATTTCGACTCCAGCGGTGGCGACGGGCACCAAGATCATCGATTGCTGCTTGTGGGGCTCTGCCTCGGCATTCGTCTTCCCCATGACTACCAGAATTTCGCACCTTGGGTCTGCTGCACCGGTCGTCCACCATTTTCGACCGTTCACGATGTATTCGTCGCCGTCCCGAACAATCGACGTCGTGATGTTTCGGGCATCGGAGGACGCAACATCGGGTTCAGTCATGGAGAAGCCCGAACGCATTGTGCCGTCGAGCAGTGGTTGAAGCCATCGCTCCTTCTGCTCGCGGGTTCCCACCAGGTGCAGGATCTCCATGTTTCCGGTATCGGGCGCCGCGCAGTTGAGGGCTTCGGGGGCAATGTAGGGCGAGCGTCCCGTCACCTCGGCGATGTGGGCGTAGTCGAGGTGAGACAGTCGTGAGAGCGCCGGCATGAACAGATTCCACATGCCCTGGCGTCTCGCTTCCAACTTCAGCGACTCGACCACGGGTGGCAAGACGTGACTGCGAGGTCCTGCGGCCTCGAGTTGTTCGGAGTAGACCGACTCAGCTGGGTAGACGTGTTCGTCCATGAATGCTTCTAGACGCGCGATGATTTCGCGCGCGGCGGGGCTCGGAGCTAAGTCCATTGACGGCACCTTTTGTCGTGAATTGTCATTCGGGGTTGGTTGAGAGGATGACTTTGCCCAGCGCTCGTCGACTCATGACTTCCTCGAGTGCGGTAGGAGCATTGATCAGCGGGTGGATGCTGTTCACATGAGGAGACAGAGCGCCACCGTCGTACATGTCGAAGAGCGCTCGCATGTTGTCCGCGTTGCACTCCGGATTACGCTTCGCCCATGCGCCCCAGAGAACTCCATGTAGCGCCCCGCCAACGACGAGGAGGCGATTCATGCCGATCTTCGGAATCTGCCCCGAAGCGTAGCCAACCGTCAAATATCTTCCTGCGGTGGATAATGCGCGCACCGCTGTAGCGGCGTGATCTCCACCGACCGGGTCGTACACCACGTCTACACCGGACGGTGCGACCTGTGCGACTCGTTCGCGAAGGTTGCCCGTTGTGTAGTTGATCAACTCGTCTGCTCCATGTTGCTTACAGACCTCGAGTTTCGCTTCGGAGGACGCCGCCGCCACCACGCGTGCACCCAATGCTTTGCCGATCTCGATTGCGGTGAGCCCGACGCCCCCGGAGGCACCCAGGACGAGCAATGTCTCTCCTGGTTGGATCGCAGCTCGGTCGACGAGTGCGTGGTAGGACGTTCCGTAGGTAACCACGAATCCGGCAGCGTCGGAGAAACTCATGGAATCAGGGATGACAAAGACCTTGTCACTGGTGACCGCCACGAGTTCCGCGTATCCGCCCATGCCGCAGAAGGCCATGACTCGCATCCCCGGGGTGACCCCTTGGACGTCCGAGCCGACACTGTGCACTACACCCGCGACTTCCGACCCGGGAATGAAGGGGAGTGGGGGTTTAGTTTGATACGTTCCGGCGACGATCAACCCGTCGGGAAAATTGACACCCGCCGCCTTGACCGAGACGAGAACTTGGTTCGGTGTCGGCGTGGGATCGTCAATTTCTGTGAACTGCAGTTGATTCGGCAACCCCAGCTGGGTACATACGTGCGCCTTCACGGCCGCTCCGACGGTACGAGGGGCGTCCGCACGAAGGTTGCCCACGCCTTGACCGCCAATCCGCCGGTCTGCCGCGTGCAGGCGAGTTCGACGTCGATCTTGTCACCTTCGTCGTCCGCATAGGTTCGTTCGACAAGCGCTGAGCATGTCAGAGTGTCATCGGGCCAAACCTGTTCGAGGAACCGAACTCGTATCGCTCGGATGTTCTCTGCACCCAGCCAATCGGTGGCGAAGGTGGCCAGGAGCCCAGCTTGGAACATCCCGACCGAAAACGGACTCGGGTACCCCGCCGCCTCGGCGAAAACCTGGTCGTGATGAATCGGATTCATGTCTCCCGACGCACCTTGGTACCTGACGAAATCGGTGCGGGATACCGGACCGACAACCCACGGGGTCGGGACTGACACTGTGTTGATCAAGATTCCTCCACAGTCGGTCGAGCAGTTTCCACTCCGGTCATAGTTGCCCGAGCAATGAGATTTCCCTGTTCGTCTTCGAAATCCGTTGTCATCACGGCAAAAGTCATCTCGCCGCCCTTCCGTCCCTGCTTCGTGTAGATGTCGACGATCCGCGAAGTGCAGTTCAGACGAGTACCTGCGCGGGGAGGTGGACCGAAGAACTCGTACTTCTGTTCGGCATGGAGTCCGCGTTTGCCGTCGAGCTCTACCTTCCGCCACGGATCCGAGCCCTCTGTCTGCCAGAGGAGGGTCGTGGTGAGAAACGTCGGGGGCACTACCGGGAACTCGTCTTCGACATAGTTCCGATTGCTCGAATACGTGGCAACGGCGAACTCACGAATCTTGCCGCGCTCGATGTCCATACGGAACGGGGTGCCCGTGATACCTAGTGACTCTTTGTCGACCACAGCTTCTCCTTCAGACCCCATGGGTGGCTATGCATGTTGGCTACTTACCGAAACGACTTCGCCCGTCATGTACGACGAGTAGTCGCTTGCAAGAAAGACCATGACGTTTGCGACCTCCCACGGCTGTGCCGCACGACCGAAAGCCTCACTCTTGCTGAGCTGTTCGAGCAGTTCGTCGCTGGTCACCTTGGCAAGGTGAGGATGCATCGCGATGCTCGGTGCAACCGCGTTGACCCGGATTCCGTGCGGTGCCACGTCGAGGGCAGAGCATCGTGTGAGCGCCATGACGCCGGCTTTCGCTGCGGCGTAGTGCGACTGCCCTTCCTGCGCACGCCAGCCGATGACCGACGCGTTGTTGACGATCACCCCCGACCCTCGTGGAATCATGACTCTCAACACTGATCGTGTGGTGCGGAAAGTGCTCGTCAGGGTCACATCGAGTACCGAACACCACTGCTCGTCGGTCATACTTTGAATGCTCGCCGTCCCGCCGAGGCCTGCGTTGTTGATGAGGACGTCGATGGATCCATACTCGGCAACCACCCGATCGACCATTGCGTCGATCTGCTGATTGTCCGTGACATCGCAAGGAACAGTGAGTGGGCGGGTGCCGAACTCGGACTCGATGCGGTCGGCGGCCGCGATCAATCTGCGCTCATGCCGGTCACTGATCGCCAGTCGGGCGCCTTCGGCAGCAAAGCGTTGTGCCGCTGCGAATCCGATTCCAGTTCCCGCTGCTGCTGTCACCAGAACGGATTTGCCTTGAGCAAGGCCGTGTCCCGGACCAGCGATCGGCGCAGTCGTCTCAGACAATTTCACTCATCGCCTCTGTCAACTCTTCCACCGTCCATCGCGAGTCTCTGGCGATGGTCTTTCCGTACTGCCACCCGAGAAACTGGCGGACTTCGCCGCCTTTGGCGTAAAACACCTGACCAGTGGCGGGGCACTTCTCGGTGAGCAGATAGGCCACAACTGGCGAGACGTTGCCTGGATGATAGGTGTCGAATGCACTCGGATCGTCAGGTGCTGCAACAAGTTCCTTGATACCGGGAACGTTCTCGGTCATCCGTGTCCTGGCCACGGGCGTAATTGCGTTGACTCGCACACCGTATCGGGCGACCTCCTGTGCGAGGATCGTTGTCAACGCTGCGATCCCGGCCTTCGCGGCGCCGTAGTTGCTCTGACCGACGGCACCGAGCAGCCCGGAGGTGCTCGATACGTTCACGATCGACGCCGCGACGGTTTCGCCCGACTTCGAACGCTCGCGCCAGTAGTTGCCGAATACAGTGCAGGGCGCGAATGTAGCGCGTAGTTGTCCCGAGATCACGTCGTCCCAATCGGCCTCGGGCATGTTCAGAAACATTCGATCACGCAGGATGCCGGCATTGTTGACCAGGCCGTCGACCGAGCCGAATGCCTCGAGGGCCAGGTCCAGGAGTTCGCTCGCGCCGTCGATCGTCGTGACGTCCGCGACACTGGCAACTGCGATTCCTCCGGCGGCGACGATTTCGTCGACGACCGATGCCGCAATACTGATGTCGTTTCCGTGCCCGTCCGGTCCGGCGCCGGTGTCGTCGACAACCACTTTTGCGCCTTCGGCCGCAAGTAGCAGGGCGTGCTCCCGGCCCAAACCACGACCGGCACCGGTTACTATGATTACTCGATCTTTCAGCTGATTCATTTCAGTTCGTTGTTCCTTTCACGTTTTCAGTTGACAAGACTCGACTGTCCAATTCGGGTGCGGGTGTGAGTCGAGCAAGGACGGCCTCCGCGTCCTGCATGATGCGTTCGACGAGTTCTGCGCTACTGGGGATGTCGTCGATCAGTCCGACGACCTGCCCGGTCGCCATGACTCCGATATCCGTGCGGCCGTCGAGGAGTGCGGATCGGTACAGCATCGGTGCGTTGGCGGCCATCACAACTTGCCGCCAGCCGAGTTCGTGGCTCTTCCGCATTTCCAGGCCTTCACGTATCAACTTCGACCAGGGTGTTCCCGAGAGACGTTGGAAAGCAACAGCATTGCGGGCAGCACGTAACATGCGCGTCGGTCCGTGGCTTGATTCGAGTTGATCGATCGTTCCTGCGCGCAGCACACGCTGAGGAACCCCGTCGATCTCGAGTGTGACCACGGTGTCGTTGACCGACTTCGAGAGATAGACATCTTTGACTGCCTGAGACACCGGTGAATCGCTGGTGAGCATGAAGCGAGTCCCCATCGCGATTCCGTCTGCACCGTAGGCGAGTGCTGAGACGAGACCTCGGCCGTCGAAATATCCGCCTGCCGCGATAACGGGGATGTCGACGGCGTCGACTACCTGTGGCAGAAGCAAACTCGTGGGGACTGCGCCTGTGTGTCCGCCGCCCTCGCCGCCTTGAACGACAACTGCGTCAACTCCCCACGCTGCAACTTTCTCGGCATGTCTGCGAGCTCCGATCGACGGCACGACAACAAGGCCTGCATCTTTGAGTCGGCCGATCAGCGCCTGGTTCGGTGCGAGCGCAAAGGAGGCGATCTTGACCCCCGATCGAATGAGAAGTTTGATTCTGCGATCGATGTCGTCCTGGTTGGCTCGCAAGTTCACGCCGAATGGTTGGTCGGTGCGGTCTTTGACGTAATCGATGGCGCTGACGAGTTCGTCGTAGGTCAGCATCGCCCCGGCGATGATTCCCAAACCGCCGGCTTTGGTTGTGGCCGCCGTAAGTCGGGCGTCCGAGACGTACCCCATGCCGGTCTGCACAATCGGATACTTCACACCGAAGAGTTCGCAGATACGGGTGTGCAGTGGCCCGGTACCTGAGTTCAGCACGGTCATGCCGGTACTTCCTTGTCACGTAGGTTCCGTGGATCGATGACGTTGCGAATCAGGTCGAGCTCCTCGCTTGTGGGGGTTCGAGTAGTGGGTACGGCTTTGGGCAGGTGGAGTTCGAACCCGGTTGCGGCTACTACTTCGTCGACGGTTACGCCGGGGTGAGTCGACACCAGACGCAACTGTCCGCTATCCGGCTCGAAGTCCAGAACTGCGAGATTTGTGACAACTCGTCGTAACTCGTGGTATCGGCTGGCCGACGGTCCGGCCTTGCGTGCATTGTCGTTTCCGACACCGGAAACCATGTCGACCTGTGAAGTGAGGACGCGTGCACTGTGTTTCGGCACCCAGTAACTTGTCGGGTGATGCACGGTATTGCTCGGCGCTCCGCGGACTCCCAAGAGTTGCACTGTCGGCCGCGAATGATCACCTATCGCGGAGATGTTGCAGTTCCCATAGGAATCGAGCTGCGTGGGAATCATCATGATGTGCCGTTTGCCATTCCAGACGAGATTGAAGATCTGGTTGAAGGGCAACCACGATTCGACCTCGCCTGCCGGAGTTCGGTCGACGGCCCACGTGCCGCGCACGGCTGACGCTTCTCCGTCGGACAACACGAGATCGGGTTCGAAAGTGTGACGCGCCAATCGCACACCGATTGCAGGTATCACGCCGAATGCGCTCGCGATCACTTCACCGTTGCCTCGGTACGCCTCGGCGCACGCGATCGCGCAGACCTCTGCCCGAGTGGCGTCACTCATGCCGGCACTCCTTCGAATTCCGCAGCGACGAGTCTCTGGTAGTCGGCCTCGGAGCCGGACAGATATCGGTCGACGAAGCGTTGCCAAGCTTCTGGATCTTTTGCTGCAGTGGCATATTCGAGTTGGAAAGCCTCGTCACGATCGTAGTCGGGTACGCAGGATGTGAAATGCGCACCACCTGGAGCGTGAACGACTCCCGATACAAGCAACCGGGGAATTCGAATCGTCGACGGATGTGCATCCGCGGTCAACTCCGCAGTGGGAACCACTTGTTCGCAAGAGACATAGACCGATTCGGCAGCTAGGCAGAACAGGTCGTCGAAGTACAGGTCCGGCCCGAGGTATTGGGCATTGCCATGCATGTCCGCGCGGTTCATATGTACCAGCGCGGCATCGAGGGGGAGCGCCGGCATCGCAACCAATGATTCGCCCGCATAAGGATCGACGATCGTCTGCAGTTCCGGATTCACCCGGAGGACGTCGGAACCGAGTCCCGCGCGAGTCGGCAGGTAGGGCATACGGATCCCGGCCGCGTACAGGCCCCATTGGAGCATGCCCTCGTCGTATTCGCTGACCTCGATACGACCAGCCTGTCGGGCTGCTCTGAAGTGAGGGTCCAGGGGTATCGAGTCCAGCGAGACGAAACCGAACACAACCTTTCGAACCTTTTCGGCTGCGCACAACAACCCCACATCAGCTCCGCCGTACGACACAACGGTCAGATCGGTCAGTTCTGACTTGAGGATCTCTCGGATGAGTGACATCGGCTTCCGGCGCGAACCCCACCCGCCGATTCCGATTGTCATTCCCGATCTCAGTCGACTTACGACATCTGCTTCCGACATTGTCTTGTCCGACACGCGTCCGTCCTCTCCTGGTATTTCACGAGCGCTCAAAGTCTCGTATCAAACGTTTGCTACGCGGTACGGAGCGACTGTAGCAAACGTTTGATTCGCGGTATAGAGTCAAAATTGCAACCTCGTCAGAGGTGACACGTGAAGACTCGTCAGGAGGACTTGAATGGAATGGTCGGATCGTCACGACTTGATACTCGAACAGGCTGCAGAACTGTTCGCCACCAAGGGGATCGCGGGCACCAAAGTTCGCGATATCGCTGATGCGGTGGGAATTCTGTCCGGAAGCCTTTATCACTACTTCCCATCGAAGGATGCAATCGCGAATACGATTGTCACACAATATCTTCAGGCGCTCACGAGCGCATACGGGTCGATCCTGGAATCTGCCGGTGACCCACGTACTCGCCTCGGTTCGCTGGTTCGAGCTTCGTTTCAGGTCAGTCAGGCGCACCCACACGCCTCCGAGATCTATCAGAACAACAGCACCTATCTCCGGAAACTTGACTCCTATCACGACATCCGTGAGGCCGCCCGTAGCACCAAGGACGCCTGGATCGCTGTTATCGAATCCGGAATGAGCGCAGGCGAGTTTCGATCCGACCTGCCGGCGGAGATTCTCTACGGACTGATTCGCGACGCTGTGTGGTTGTCGCTCCGATGGTTCAGCCCCACAGAGGAGTTCGGTCTTTCAGAGCTCGCCGATGCCGTCGTTTCGGTGTTTCTCGACGGCATCGATGCGCCGCTGAAATCAGCATCTGTCGGAAGTGGTCCCGCGCGAGAGGGTGTGAGGTCGTGAACCCGGCACCGCAGGGCGACAACGGTTTGTGTGAGCCCCTGGTGGCGGCGTGGTTCCGTGAGTATCTGCCCGATGCCACGCAAGGATTGCTCGAATTCGAACGGATCGCCGGTGGACGCTCGAACCTGACTTACTCGGTGAGCGACGAGGCAGGTTCTCGATGGGTGCTACGTCGACCCCCGCTCGGAATCAGGCATGCATCCGCCCATGATGTAATTCGCGAAGCTGACATTCTCGAGCGACTGCAGAACGTGCCGGTTCCGTCACCGATCGTTGTAGGCAAGTGCATTGACGAATCTGTGACTGGTGCTCCGTTCTTTGTCATGGACTTCATCGACGGCGCAGTCCTGCGTGATCCGGAGGTAGTACGCGCGAAAATCCCGTACGAAACGCGAGCCGGATTGGCCGCGGAACTGGTTCGCAATCTTGCCGCCCTGCACTCGGTCGACCCTCGTGAGATCGGATGGAATGCTCTGGCCGATCGGACGGACTACATCGATCGTCAGTTGAATCGGTGGTTGCGGAACTGGAAGGGTGATCGTGTGCGAGATAGCCTCGACCTCGAACGCACACATGCCAAGTTGTCTCGAAATATTCCCCCTCAGTGCAGTAGCAGCGTCGTGCACGGTGACTTTCGCCTTGACAACTGCATTGTCGGCGCCGACGGCGTGATCGCCGGAATACTGGATTGGGAACTGGCCACGGTGGGTGACCCCTTGGCAGACCTGGGCCAACTGTTGGTCTATTGGGCCGAACCCGATGACGATGTTTGTGCATTGGAGAATGCTCCGACTCGAATCGAAGGGTTCCCGTCGCGCGATGAGCTGTTGGACGTCTATATCTCTGCGGCCCAACAAGATGCGGACTTCAATATCGACTTCTACATTGCGTTCAACTGGTGGAAGATCGCATGCATTGTCGAGGGTGTGTACAGCCGCACGCTACGTGGCGCGATGGGCGAAATCGAGCGGTCGGCGGAATCGTTCGGCGCCCAGGCGGACAGGCTTGCGGCACAAGCGTGGCGAATGGCCCAACGGATTTGACGGAAATCTTCCGTGCGACTTTCTGGTCTAGTGGAATATGCCTCCGGGGCAACGTATTTCGCCCTTCTCTGTTCATGTTGCGGCGTTAACGTCCACCGTGATCCTTCTGTGAATGCTCCTGAGGTTTTTCTCTTCACACCCGATGTCAACATGGCACAATTTGTCACACTGAGATCGTTCGAACATCCGACGGTGACGGACGGCCTGGTGTCGCGGTGCTGTTGCAGCGGGCCGTAACCAGTAAGCCCGGTAGCGCTTTTCGGCTCCACGTGCCCCACATGCACCATAAATTGTGGGAATGACTTCAAGGAATTCGCATGCAAGCTTCCGCTCGTGCAGACGCTACGACCCCGGCGGGGTTCCTGGATCGACTGGCGTCGGTCATGGATGCTTTCGAAGTGTCCGGACAGCTCACTCTCAGTCAAGTTTCGCGAATTACCGGCTTGCCTCGTTCGTCGGTGCATCGCATGCTCGAGCAGCTCGTCGCCAAGAAGTGGCTCCGGCGGGATGGCACTGATTACTGCCTTGGAATCAGATTGATGGAGCTGGGAAGCCTTGCAATACAACAGGATCGATTGTATTCGGTCGCTTTGCCCTTCCTCCGCGAGTTGCATCGAGTGACCGGACTGGTAGTGCAGTTCGGAGTGCTGGACGCGCCGGATGTCGTTTACCTCGACAAGATCGGCGGAATGCTGTCCGGTGTAGTTCCTACTCGTGTCGGCGAACGTTCTTCGGCCGACAGGTCGGCTCTTGGACGTGCGCTCCTTGCGTTCGGAGGCTCCCCTGTGGGCGCTGAAGCGCCGATGACTCTAAGGCAGGAACTCAGTCGAATACGTGATACCGGCGTAGCGTACGGCGCGGGGCTGTTGAGTCCCGGCCTCAATTGCGTTGCTGCACCGGTTGGGCCGCAAGGAAACGCGATTGCTGCCGTTGCTGTTTCCGGTCCGTCCGCGATGCTCAAACTCGACTACCGAAGTGCGGTACCTGTCCGCCTTGTAGCGTCATCGATTTGGGGGGCGGTTGGCCAAACTGCGACACATTTCGATGTTCAACGCACCATGCGTGAACTGCGAGCGTTGCCGTCGGCGGGACCCAGGCGTATGCGTTCGTGAACGTCGATGATCCGTAGACTTGGTCCTGCGCTGCCGCCTCGAATCGCGTCAAATGGCGATGGGGGTGAGACGAGGCTGGCCTGGCGTCTCGATGTCCAGCCGGTGGCGGAACTGATCGAAGGCGAAGTGGACGGTTCATGGCTTCCGCAGCCGATGCCAGGGTTCTTCCTGTTCGACTCCGAAGCACGGTGGCGCACCGTGCGATACTGGCATGAGCATGGTTCAGTGTCTAACTCCCCGTCGCTCACCCAACGGCGGAAGGAGCAGGCAAAGTTGGAGATATCACGTTGTGCTGCAGAGCTTTTTGTCGTTCGCGGCGAGAATCCGGTGACTGCCGAGGGCATTGCACGCGCAGCTGGAATCGGACTTCGCACGTTCTATCGATGCTTCGGACGAAGGAAGATGCGGTGAGGCCGATACTCGCCAACGGGATCGACGAATGGCTCGGGTATATCGCGTCCAGTTCGCCGGGTACGCCTGTTGTTCAGGTGCTGGCATCCGCCGCCCGCGTCGCACTGAATTCACCTGCTGCAACACCCGATGCGATTGCGTTGATTCGCCGACTTCAAAGGATTGTTCCTGGCGATCCGGCGCTTCGGAACGCGTGGTGAGCTTGGTCAACGACACCGAGACTGCATTGGTGCTCGTACTGCGTGATTTGATGGGACCCGGCGCAGACCCACTGGAAGTGCGTTTGCTTGCAATTGCAGCGAACACGGCCCAGCGGATGGCCGTTGTCGCGTGGGTTGACGGCGACTCCCCGGCGTATGGCGACGGCTCGCCTGCGGAAGTTGCGATGAGGTGTATTCGCATTCTGACCGCGGGACTGGGGCACGTGTCGACCTGAACGCCACTGGCCTTGTCGCATTCGTATTGATCGGCGCTGAATGAACTGGCCGTTCTACTTCCGCATTTTTCTAGAACGTGTTCTACTTTATTGAAGGTTGGCGGGCTATCAATGGAGGCGGAAGATCATGGGTCAGGTTCTGGACAACATCTCACAGTTCGCCGACGAGATCCGCGCCGACGGGGTCGAGGGTGACAAGCTGATGCGCTTGACGGACGGCAGCGCGAAGCGTTTGCGCGACGCCGGCGTCATCCGGATGTTGCAGCCGAAGGAGTTCGGTGGCCTCGAGGCGCATCCGCGTGAATTCGCCGAGACGGCAATGGCTATCGGTGCGATGGATGGTGCCACGGGCTGGGTCAGCGGCATCGTCGGTGTGCATCCGTGGGAGCTTGCGTTCTTCGACCGCAAGGCTCAGGAAGAGGTGTGGGGAACCGATCCTGATACGTGGATGGCGTCGCCGTATGCGCCGATGGGTGTGGCGAGGCCGGTCGAGGGTGGGTACATCCTCAACGGTCGTTGGTCGTTCTCGTCCGGTACCGATCATTGTGACTGGATCATGATCGGTGCGATGGTCGGTGACGAGTCCGGTAAGCCGTTGATGCCGCCGAAGATTCTGCACGTGTTGTTGCCGCGTTCGGATTACGACATCGACCAGGACAGCTGGAATGTCGTGGGTCTGCGCGGTACGGGGTCGAAGGATCTGATCGTCAAGGATGCGTTCTTGCCGACGTACCGCACGATCGACGCCGGAAAGGTTTTCGACGGGACGGCGTGGAAGGAAGCGGCTCGTACGGAGACGTTGTACAAGTTCCCGTTCTCGTGCATTTTCCCGTTGGGGATCACTTCGTCGTTGATCGGTATCGCCGAGGGTGCGTTGGCGTGCAACATGGCGGCGCAGCGTGAGCGTGTGACGGTCAGTGGTGTTCCGATCAAGGAAGATCCGTACGTGCTGTTCGCGATCGGTGAGGCTGCGGCCGAGATCGCTGCTTCTCGGGCTGCGATCTTGGAGACGGTGGATCGTTTCTGGGACATGACGGAGAAGGGGCAGGAAGTTTCGTTCGAGCTTCGTGCGATCGGTCGGCGTACGCAGACTGCTGCTGCGTGGCGGGCGGTGCGTGCGGTGGACGAGATCTTTGCTCGTTCCGGTGGTGGGGCTTTGCAGTTGAGCACGCCGATGCAGCGGTTCTGGCGTGATGCTCATGCCGGTTTGGCGCACGCGATCCATGTACCCGGTTCCATTTTCCATGCGTCGACGCTCTCGCAGCTCGGTGGCGAGCCGAAGGGCATCCACAGGGCAATGATCTGAGCCGTCCTGGGGACACCCGGAGGTGTCCCCATCGCGGTTTTCGTGGGGGTCGATGAGCATGTCGGTGAATCTGGTCGATGACCTCGGACTGTCCGCAGAACCCGCATCGGAGTGACGGCCAACGCGCAATGTGGGTTATAGGGCAAACACCGATAGGCTGGCGGTCATGGCTGAGTTCATTTACACGATGAAGAAGGTGCGCAAGGCGCACGGTGACAAGGTCATCCTCGATGACGTCACGATGAGCTTTTACCCCGGCGCGAAGATCGGTGTCGTCGGACCGAACGGCGCTGGTAAATCCAGCATCCTCAAGATCATGGCCGGACTGGACCAGCCGGGCAACGGCGAGGCCTTCCTGGCTCCGGGCGCGACCGTCGGCATCCTCATGCAGGAGCCGGAGCTCGACGAGACCAAGACCGTTCGCGAGAACGTCGAGGACGGCCTCGGTGAGACGATGGTCCAGCTCAAGCGGTACAACGAGATCGCCGAGCTGATGGCCACGGATTACTCCGACGAGCTCATGGAAGAGATGGGCGAACTGCAGGAGAAGCTCGATCACGCAGATGCGTGGGAGATCGACTCGCAGCTCGAGCAGGCTATGGACGCCCTGCGCTGCCCCCCGCCGGAAGAGATGGTCACCCACCTCTCCGGTGGTGAGAAGCGACGCGTTGCACTCTGCAAGCTGCTGCTGAGCAAGCCCGATCTCCTGCTCCTCGATGAGCCCACCAACCACCTCGACGCCGAATCGGTTCTGTGGCTCGAGCAGCACCTCGCTGCTTACCCCGGCGCAATCCTCGCCGTGACCCACGATCGTTACTTCCTCGATCACGTCGCGCAGTGGATCTGTGAAGTCGACCGCGGACGCCTGTACCCGTACGAGGGCAACTACTCCACCTACCTGGAGCAGAAGGCTGCACGCCTCGAAGTTGCCGGCAAGAAGGATCAGAAGCTGCAGAAGCGCCTCAAGGACGAGCTCGCATGGGTTCGTTCCGGCGCCAAGGCCCGCCAGGCCAAGAACAAGGCTCGTCTCGATCGCTACGAGGAAATGGCGAACGAAGCAGAGAAGACGCGCAAGCTCGACTTCGACGAGATCCAGATCCCGGCACCGCCGCGCCTGGGTGACGTGGTCGTGGAGGTCTCGAACCTCGACAAGGGCTTCGACGGTCGCGTTCTGATCAAGGATCTCTCGTTCACGTTGCCGCGCAACGGAATTGTCGGCGTCATCGGCCCCAACGGCGTCGGTAAGACGACGCTGTTCAAGACCATCGTCGGTCTCGAGGAGCCTGACGCCGGTGAGGTCAAGATCGGTCAGACGGTCAAGCTGAGCTACGTCGACCAGAACCGTTCCGGAATCGACCCCAAGAAGACGGTCTGGGAGACCGTGTCCGACGGGCTCGATTTCATCGTCGTCGGCCAGACCGAGTTCCCCTCGCGCGCGTACATCAGCTCGTTCGGTTTCAAGGGCCACGATCAGCAGAAGCCGGCCGGCGTCCTCTCCGGTGGTGAGCGCAACCGCCTGAACCTGGCGATGACGCTCAAGCAGGGCGGCAACCTGATCCTGCTCGATGAGCCCACCAACGACCTCGACGTCGAAACCCTCGGCTCGCTGGAGAACGCTCTCGAAGAGTTCCCCGGCTGCGCCGTCGTGATCTCGCACGATCGCTGGTTCCTGGACCGGACCTGTACCCACATCCTCGCGTGGGAAGGTGGCTTCGGCGACAACGAGGCAGCTTGGTACTGGTACGAGGGCAACTTCGAGGGCTACGAGGCGAACAAGGTCGAGCGACTCGGCCCCGACGCCGCACGCCCGCACCGCGTGACTCACCGCAAGCTCACCAGGGACTGATCCGGTGTCCGACGTATACACAGCGCAGATCCAGGTCCGGTGGGGCGATTCCGACCGGTTGGGTCACGTCAACAACACGCGTTACGTCGAGTACATGCAGGAAGCGCGCATCCACTTCCTGGAAGCGAAACTGGCGCCGCTCGGCGGCCGGCCGGGATACCTCGTGGTTCGAAAGATGACCGTCGAGTTCCTCAAGCCGGTCACCGATCGGTCCGGTCCCTTGAACGTGGAGATCTTCACGACTCACGTCGGGACTTCCTCGTTCACGGTTCGGCACGTCATCCGTGACAACGCGGGTGTCGAATGCGCTTTCGGCGACGCGTTGATGGTCGGATTCGACACGGTGTCCGAAAAGTCCAGACCGCTGGCGGACAGCGAACGCGCGGTGCTCGAAGCATCGCTTGTTCAGATGACGACATCGTAGATTTCGTTTCTCAGTTCACCCTAGGTACTGGTTGCCGCGGCTAGTCTCGAGTCAGAGATTGGTCGCGGCGATCAGAACCCACAAGGATGTGAGCCAGGAATGACAGACCGTGTACGGCAGCAGGGCACAGGCCTCGACGAAGCGACGTTGTTGACGCGTCTTCGCGAGGCCTTTTTCACGCATATCGACGAGGGTGACAGCGACGACGTCATCAACGGTCGATCGGATCGAGTCCTGCTCGCGCATCTTGCGCTCGGGAGGCAGCGGACCCCGGGCACGGCCGTATGGCGTGTGTACCGCCCGTCAGGATCCGAGGGTCTCGGCGCTGCCGTCCAGATCGTCACCGACGACATGTCGTTGCTCGTCGAGTCCGTTACCGCGATGCTCAACCGACAAGGTGTGGGAATCAGTCAATTCGCCCATCCGATCCTGACGGTTGAACGCGATGACTCGGGCAATCTGATGTCCTTGGGCGACAGCGGTATCCAAGAATCCTGGATGCACGTCCAGTTGGACTCCGAAGTCGAGGATTCCGCTCTCGACGCGATCGAAGCACACCTCGGCAAGGTGCTCGCGGACGTCCGCCAGGTGGTTGGTGACACCCCGGACATGAAGGCATTGCAACTGCGCGTTGCCGACGAGTTGGAGAGTGCCGCAGAAACTGCCTCCGGGAGGATCACCCCCGAAGAATTCTCCGACACCGCCCGGCTGCTGCGGTGGATGGCGGACGGAAACTATGCCGTGCTCGGATACCGGCGATTCGAGGGAACGAAGGACGGTTCACGCACGGTCGCCGGCAGTGGACTCGGCGTGCTGCGCTCCGACGCGGTCACCGAAGGCCCGATGAGTTTGCCTCCAGTTGCAGATCTCCCGGATCGACCGCTTCTGGTCCTGACGCAGGGATCGTTCCCCGCCACGGTGCACCGCGCTGTCTACCCGTACTTCGTGGGTGTCTCGATCCTCGACGACGAGGGAAACATCGTGGGGGAGCACAGATTCCTGGGTGTGTTCACCGTGGTCGCACTCCACGAGAACGTCCTCGCGATTCCTCTGATCGAGCGCCGCGTCCGCGAAGTCATCGCGCGTGCCGGTGTCGACCTGCATTCGTACTCCGGTCAGGCGATGCTCGAGGTCATCCAGTCGTTCCCACGCACCGAGTTGTTCTCGAGCGACGCCGAGACCTTGTTCGAGACCGTCCACGCCGTGCACAGCATCGGGCTGCGTCGACAGGTGCGACTCTTTGTCCGCGAGGACACGTTCGGACGCTTCGTGTCCTGCTTGGTGTACCTACCCCGCGACCGGTACACGACGCGGGTGCGACTGGCGATGCAAAACCTGCTGTGGCGCGAATTCGGACCAGGCACAGTCGATTACACCGCCCGGGTTACCGAGAACGATCTTGCGCTGTTGCACGTGACGATCCGGCGCGATCCGGACAGTGAGCCGGTTCATCTGGATGTCTCCGAGGCCAACCGCGAGCGAGTTCAGGCTCTGTTGACCGAAGTCAGTCGTAGCTGGGACGACCGCATCAACGACCTTGTTCGTGAAAGTCCGGGTGTGGATCCGGAACTGGTGCAGCGGTATTCGCGGGTGCTTCCCGATGGATACAAGGAGGACTTCGAACCGTCACGCGCGTTGGCCGACATCGCCAGACTCGAGGCGTTGGCGCCAGGCGCGATCGACGTACTGCTCTATCGTGCTGTGGACTCCGCGCCCGGTGCCTGGCGCTTCACGCTCTTCGTCGGCGGCGACGGTATCTCGTTGAGCCAGGTGCTACCGGTGCTGCAGTCACTCGGCGTCGAAGTTCTCGACGAGCGGCCGCACGTCGTGCAGCGACTCGACGGCGTTCAGTGCTGGATCTACGATTTCGGATTGTCGGTACCGGCGGATCTTCGGGCGTCGGTCGAGATCGACCTCGATGCGCAGGTGCCGCTCGAGACCAGTACCGCCCCGCTGACCGAGGTCCAGAAGCGATTCACGGCTGCATTCGGTGCAGTCTGGTTCGGCCGGGCAGAAGCTGACCGATTCAACGAGTTGGTGCTGCGGGCCGGAATGTCCTGGCGGCAAGCCGTGGTGCTGCGTGCTTACGCAAAGTATCTGCGCCAGGCCACATTTCCGTACAGTCAGTTCCACATCGAAGGAATCGCGCTTACACACCCGCAGACCGCGTTTGCATTGGTGCAGTTGTTCGAGGCGATGTTCGACCCCGAGAAGCAGGACGACATTCGCGTCGCCGAATTGGACGAGCAGTTGCGTGCGTCCATCGACGAGGTACTCAGCTTGGATGCCGATCGCATTCTGCGTGGAATGTTCTCCTTGGTGAAGGCGACCTTGCGTACCAATTTCTACGTCGTCGACGCCGATGGCCGCTCTCGCGACTACCTGTCGGTCAAGCTCGATCCCTCACGGATCAGCGAGTTGCCCAAGCCGCGGCCGGCTTTCGAGATCTACGTGTACTCACCCGAGGTCGAAGGCGTCCACCTGCGATTCGGCGCAGTCGCGCGCGGCGGGCTCCGCTGGTCCGACCGGCGCGAGGATTTCCGCACCGAGGTGCTCGGCTTGGTGAAGGCTCAGGCCGTCAAGAACGCGGTGATCGTGCCGGTCGGCGCCAAGGGCGGCTTCGTCGTGAAGAATCCGCCTCTGCCGACGGGTGATCCGGCCGTTGATCGAATGGCGACGCTGGAAACCGGCAAGGCCTGCTACACCACGTTCATCTCCGGATTGCTCGACATCACCGACAACGTGCACGCGGCTACCGGCGAAGTTGTGACGCCGGATCGAGTGGTGCGCAAGGACGATCAGGATCGCTACCTGGTGGTCGCCGCGGACAAGGGCACGGCGACGTTTTCGGATCTCGCCAATTCGGTTGCCGCCAAGTACGACTTCTGGCTCGGCGACGCGTTTGCCTCCGGTGGCTCCGTGGGATACGACCACAAGGGCATGGGTATCACCGCTCGCGGCGCCTGGGAAAGCGTCAAGCGGCACTTCCGCGAACTCGGGGTCGACACGCAGACGCAGGATTTCACGACGGTAGGCGTCGGCGACATGAGCGGAGACGTGTTCGGCAACGGAATGCTCCTCAGTCGGCACATCCGTCTGGTGGGTGCGTTCGACCATCGACACATCTTCCTCGATCCGAACCCGGATGCAGCGAGCTCGTTCGTCGAACGTCAACGACTGTTCGAGTTGCCTCGGTCGTCGTGGGCCGACTACGACAAGAGCCTGATCAGTGAAGGTGGCGGCGTCTGGGACCGCACGGTCAAGTCGGTTCCGATCGCCGAAAGCGTCCGGATCGCACTGGGTCTGGCAGAGGGGGTCACGAAGCTCTCGCCGCCGGAATTGATGCAGGCGATTCTGTCGGCACCGGTGGACCTACTCTGGAACGGCGGAATCGGTACGTACGTCAAAGCGTCGACCGAGACCAATGCGCAGGTTGGCGACAAGAGTAACGACGCGGTGCGTGTCGACGGTCAAGACCTGCGGGTCAAGGTGATCGGGGAGGGCGGCAACCTCGGCGTGACAGCTCTGGGACGAATCGAGTTCAGCGCCAACGGCGGTCACATCAACACCGACGCCATCGACAACTCGGCCGGCGTCGACTGCTCCGATCACGAAGTGAACATCAAGATTCTTCTCGATTCGCTCGTGCGCTCGCAGTTGCTGCCGTCACCGGAACGGAATCCGTTGCTGGCGTCGATGACCGACGACGTGGCTGCGCTGGTGTTGGCGGACAACATCGCCCAGAATGCGCTGCTCGGAATCTCCCGCGTGACGGCGCCGCAGATGCTCGGTGTTCACCGCCGTCAGTTGACGGATCTGACCAAAGCACGTGGCCTTGACCGCAAGCTGGAGGCGTTGCCGACCGACAAGGAGATCGAGCGTCGACTCGAGGCCGGTGTGGGTCTGACGTCGCCGGAACTGGCGACGCTGACGGCGCACGTCAAGCTTTCACTCAAGGACGATTTACTTGCAACCGAGTTGCCGGACAACGATTTCTTCGCCCAGCAGATCCCGCAGTACTTCCCGACCGCTGTTCGCGATCGGTTCGAAACGGAGATCAAGGCCCACCCGTTGCGTCGGCAGATCGTTGCGACGATGCTCGTCAACGAAGTGATCGACAACGGCGGAATCACCTACGCCTACCGCTTGGCCGAGGAGACCGGAGCGAGCAGTACGGACTCGATTCGTGCCTACGCCGCTGTGCGGGAGGTCTTTGCGCTCGACGAGGTGTGGTCGCGAATCCGCTCGGCGGGCGTCAGTGCAGAGATCGAAAACGAGCTGATCGTGGAGTCGTGCCGCTTGCTCGACCGCGCGTCGCGGTGGTTCCTGGCCAATCGGCCCCAGCCGATCGCCGTCGGCGCCGAGGTAGCGCGTTACTCGGCGGCGTATCGGGCGACGGCACCTCTGGTTCCGGGGCTGCTTGCGGGCCATCAGCTCGACGATCTGCTGGTGCGCGCTCAATCGGTGATCGATCGCGGGGCTCCGGAAGCGTTGGCGCTGGACGTGTTCCGACTGCTCGACGTCTACTGCCTGCTCGACATCGCGGATATCGCCGACATCGCAGATCACGACATCACCGAAGTCGCGGAGCTGTACTACGCCTTGGACGCGCATCTGGGAATCGACTGGTTGCTGAGCGCGGTCTCGGGACTCGAGCGCGGCGATCGCTGGCACTCGCTCGCGAGGCTCGCGTTGCGAGACGACCTTTACAGTTCGCTTCGGCAGTTGACGATGGAGGTTCTGGCCGGCGGCGAGCCGGGGGAGTCGCCGCAGGAAAAGATCGACGAATGGGAATCGACCAACGCCTCTCGCCTGAGCCGGGCGAGGGCAGCTCTCGTCGAGATCTTCGAGTCTGGGACGCTTGACCTCGCGACGCTCTCGGTGGCGGCGCGTCAGGTTCGTAGCATGGTGCGCAGCATGGGCACCCGATCGGAGGTAGGACGTTGAGCGAAGGATTCCACGCCGAAGTTGTGGTTCGGTGGTCCGACATGGATGCCTTCCAGCACATCAACCACGCACGGATGGTGACGTTGCTCGAAGAGGCGCGGATTCCTTGGTTGTTCGAAGACTCGCGCCCGACGGTCACCCTGCGTGACGGGGCCGTGATTGCCGATCTCCACGTGCGGTATCGCGGCCAACTTCGGCACGACGATTCACCGCTCGACGTCTTCATGTGGGTGGAAAAGGTGCGCGCGGTGGACTTCACCATCGCGTACGAAGTTCGCCCGCGCGGCGCCGATCTCAGCGTTCCGCCGTCCATCGTGGCGTCGACTCAGATCGCGGCCTTCGATATCGACACGCAGCGTCTGCGTCGCCTCAGTGGCCCTGAGCGCGAGTACCTGGAGAGCTGGCAACGTGCATGAACGTGTACTGACTGTGCCCGAGGAGGCCGAGCGAAAGAACTTGGCCGGCTTCATCGGTCATGCACTGCGCTTGGACGAGTCCGCGGTCATCCGAATGCGTCGACGCGGAGATGCTCACCTGAGCGTCTGGGCGTCAACGGGTTTCGACGCTCTCGCTACGCGCACTGTGGCGGGCACCATCAACCCTGACGACACCTCGGCTGCCGGCGATCAGTTGCTCTCGGCGGTGGAGCAGGCGACAAGTGAGCTGATCGATCCGGGGTTCGCCATGGATTCGGCGTGGCGTGGGGCGTTGCCGCCGATGGACGGCTTCGAGCACCTGGACGACGTACCCGCCCGGGTGCTGATCGAACTGGCGCAGCGGGGCAACGCCTTGGCACTGGAGCATGGAAGTAGTCACGGTCCGCCGGCGTCGTTGCTCGATCAGGACGTGCTCGAGGTCAGTGGTCCGTCCGGCACGGTCGGGATCTCGATGCGGGTTATTTTTGCCTTGACCGCAATGGGATTCGTTCCGCACGCCGGGTCCGAGGCGATGACCGCCGACATCGACCTCGAGCAGATCGACGCCTCGGAACTGGTTCGGGTGCGGGCGAGCAAATCCTGGGTGCGGCTCGATGCACGGTTCGGTTCGATCTACCGTCACCGCGGTGGTTCGATACCGCTGATGGTCGCACGATAGGAGTTCAGGTGGCGGGTGCGGTGTTCTCTCAGATCAGCCACGCCGCAGCGTTGACGGGTAGTTGACCGTCGACGAGTGGTGCGCTGCTCAACAGTAGCTGCCCGCTCGGCAGTGCGATCGGCACCTCCGTGGTGTTGAGAGCACAGATCAGACCACCGCGTCGACGGAAAGCGAGGCAGCCGGGGGGACTGCCGTACCAATCGATGTCGGCGCCGGAGAACTCCGGCCTGGCGCTACGAAGTTCGAGGGCGGCGCGATAAAGCGAGAGCATCGAGTCGACGTCCTCGATCTGCGCCTCCACCGTGAGTGTCGACCACTCGCGTGGCATCGGCAACCAGGTGCTCGCACCGGTGGTGAATCCGAACGGGGGTTCGCTTCCTTCCCACGGAAGGGGCACTCGGCAGCCGTCGCGTCCTCGCTCGGCATGTCCGGATCGTTCCCAGACCGGGTCCTGTAGTGCCTCGTCGGGCAGGTCGACGTTCGGCAGGCCGAGTTCGGCTCCGTTGTAGATGAAGCTCGCGCCCGGAAGCGCCAGTTCGACGAGGATCATCGCCCGTGCGCGTTGGGTTCCGATCTCACCCCCGCCGTAGCGCGTGACTTCACGTTCGACGTCGTGATTCGACAGCGTCCACGTGGGCACACCCCCGACCTCGGCGACGGCCGCAAGAGAGTTCTCCACGGCCTCCCGGACGGACTCGGCGGAGAATTCGGTTTCTGCAAGTCGGAAGTTGAATCCGAGATGCAGTTCGTCTGGCCGGATGTATTCGCCGAACTTCTGGTTGTCCTTCACCCAGATCTCGCCGACGGTCATCGCCTCCGGGAACTCGTCCATGACCTTGCGGATGCCGCGGTGGATTTCGTGAACTGCCGGGTTGTTGAACCGCGGGTCGTCGTCGGAATTGCGCATGAGCTCGTTGAGCTCCCAGTCGTGGTCCGGCAAACCGTCGGGCTTAGCCATTCCGTGGGCCACGTCGATGCGGAATCCGTCGATTCCGCGCTCGAGCCAGAAGCGCAGAGTCTTGGCGAGGTCGTCGAAGACCTCGGGGTTGTCCCAGTTCAGGTCGGGCTGTTCCTTGGCGAAGATGTGCAGGTACCACTGGCCGGGTGTTCCGTCGGCTTCGCTGACGCGGGTCCATGCCGGGCCGCCGAAGATGCTCGGCCAGTTGTTCGGCGGTTCGTTGCCGTTTTCACCTTTGCCGTCTCGGAAGATGTAGCGGGATCGCTCCGCAGAACCGGGCGCCGACGCCAGGGCTGCCTTGAACCACTCGTGCTGATCACTCGTGTGGTTCGGGACCAGGTCCATCGTGACCTTGATTCCGCGTTCGTGGGCTGACGTGATCAGTGAATCCATCGTCGCCAGATCGCCGAAGAGGGGATCGATGTCGCGAGGATCCGAGACGTCGTAGCCGTGGTCTGCCATCGGTGACTTCATCACCGGGCTCAACCAGATTGCATCGATGCCGAGCAGTTCGAGGTAGCCGAGTTTCTCCTCGACTCCGCCGAGGTCGCCGATACCGTCGCTGCCCGAATCGGCAAAAGAACGCGGATAGATCTGATAGAAGACCGCCTCGTTCCACCACGGGGCTTCGGGCCGGCTTACAGAGGACGAATCCGCGGGGGTGCTCACAGCAGTTCATAGTGCCAAACGTCTGGCACTCTCACGACTTGGACACGGCAAAAGCGTGACTCTTTACCTAGCCTTGGTGTACTTTGCATTCACGCGGTGACACCATGTGGCAACTTTGGTGTTACTGCCGGGGGAGAAGTATTCGGGAATTCAACCAAGGGGGCTTGGCCTTGACTTTGTCGGCAATCGAAGCGGTCAGTTTGGATCATGTACTGCTCGAAGATGATCCGATCAACCGCGACTGGATAATCTTCGGCACACCGGTTGCACGGTCGGCGCAATGGTCGGCGAGTAAAGACGGGACCACGACTACACACGTCTGGGATTGCACGAAGGGGCGCTTCCGCTGGTACTTCCACGCGGACGAAATCGTGCACATCATCGAAGGGTCGGTCACCGTTCAGGCCGACGGAATCGCCGAGCGAACCCTGAGTGTCGGCGATGCCGCACTCTTCCGTGCGGGCAGTTGGTCGGAGTGGGAGGTCGAAGAGTACGTGCGCAAGCATGCAATCTTGAGTTCGCCGCTGCATCCCACGGTGTCGTTCGGGGTACGAGCAGTCCGCCGGGTCGCGCGCGTGTTCAGGCCGAAGGCAAAGTAGACGGTCAGATAGCGGAGTTCACCATGGACGCGGCAGCCATCTCCATGTAGTCGATCAACTGCTTGCGGTGCACCGGGCTCAGAGTCTTCTCGTCGATGGACGCGATGGCGACGTGCATGCACCGCAGCCACGCATCACGCTCGATCGGGCCGATCACGAATGGATTGTGGCGCATCCGCAGACGCGGGTGTCCACGCTCCTCCGAGTACGTGTGCGGTCCGCCCCAGTACTGCTCGAGGAACATCCGCATCCGCCGCTCGGCCGGGCCGAGATCGGCCTCGGGGTAGAGCGGGCGCACAACCTCGTCCTTCGCGACCTCTTCGTAAAATCGCGCGGTGAGCTTGTGAAACGTCTCGGCTCCGCCGACGGCGTCGTAGAAGGTCTGCTGCACGTCGTGCTGTACGTCATTCATGGCAAGTTCCATTGTGCCTGACGGCCGTAGTGGTCGGTTTCCGGGTCGACGACGGTTGTATCGAGTCGGAGTGCGTACCCATTCACCGGAAATTCACCGGCCGTCCTGGAAATTTTGTTCGAAATGAGAGTGCGTAACGCGATCATCCGTGGTCAACTTGGGGGCAGTCTCCCGGAGGTCGTATGAAGAACCGACATGCTGCACGCAATCACCGACAACTCCAGCCCACTAGCGCGCGGAACAACCACGCGTTAGGGGCTGTTCTGGAAGTTGTTCCTGACGGGTTCGCGCACACTGCCGACCCACTCTTTTCCGACGAGCATTCTCACCTCGAGATGTTCCCTCCCGATCGCGTAGTCCCCGAGTGGGTGAAACGTCGGGTGCTACTGCTCAACGTCACGTACGAGCCGCTGACCGCCCTTCCTGCCAGGCGCGCGGTCGTACTGATGGCCTGCGGCAAGGCCGATACCGTCCACGAGGACGAACAGGGCCCGGTAGTCCATTCCGCGGACTGGTCGGTGCAGGTTCCCTCGGTCATTCGATTGCGCACCTACGTGCGCGTTCCGTATCGCGCCCGCATCCCCATGACTCGTGCCGCGCTGATGCATCGTGACCACTTCCGATGTGCGTACTGCGGAGCCAAAGCCGAAACCATCGACCACGTCGTTCCTCGCAGCCGAGGTGGCGGGCATTCGTGGGAGAACTGCGTCGCGTGCTGTGCCCCCTGCAATCACCGCAAGGCCGACAAGATGCTCAGCGAACTCGGATGGACCCTCCGTGCGGAATTGGTCCCGCCGTCCGGACCGCACTGGCGTCTGCTCGCGGCGACCAAGGAATTGCATCCGGCGTGGATGCCTTATCTCGGCGTGGGCGCAGCCTGAGCTATGTGTCGGCGTGGGCGCAGCCTGAGCTATGTGTCGGCGTGGGCGCAGCCTGAGCTATGTGTCGGCGTGGGCGCAGCCTGAATTGAGTTCTAGCGTCACCGAAACGAAATTGCCCGAGAATTTGTGGCCCTGACGCTTTCCTTCCTGGCGTTCTGGGCTACGTTATCTGGTGTGAGCATTCTCGAGGTAGTACTGATATACGTTGGGATTCCGGCCTTGATCACCGCGTTCTTCGCGGCTGCGTCCTTCCTCGGGAAGAAGACGCCGGGACCGGTTCCGCCGGCGTTCCATCTCGGTGAGTCGTGGGATCACGCTCCCGTGCTGTGGAGTGCTGTCGACGAGGTCACCGTTCGCGGTGGCCATCACGGCAGTGCACACGCAATCGAAGCCGGTTCGGCTGATCTGATCGGAGGGTCCGCAAGTGGCAAGTGGTGATCATTCGACCGCGCTCGCAGTAGCGCCCGAGGACCTGCCCGTCGGCAGCGTCGTCACGTCCAGTGGACGCGTATCCGGTGTGCATCGCATCGGCGAGCCGTTCACCGATGATCTTCCGTTCGAGACCATGGATTTGGTCGCGCTCGACGTCGCGATGACCGAAGCGACGCGGGCCACCAAGGTGCGGTTCAACGCGTACGTCGGTGATCTCGGTTCTGATCCGGCAGCGGGTGCCGACGCATTGTTCCCGACCACGCCCGAAGCCGAGCGTTCCGTCTTGATCGCCGTTTCGCCCAACCAGCGCACCGTCGAGGTTCGCAGCGGTCGGGCAATCGCCGATCGGGTCACCGATCGTGTTACCCAGCTCGGAGCAACGGCAGCTGTTGCATCCTTCAGTGAAGGCAACCTGATCGACGGACTGATCAGCGCTATCCGCGTTATGGCAGCCGCGATTTCAGCGCCCTGACTTGTAAGACACTGGCCGGTGCTCGCTTCGATTCGTGAGAATCGAAGCGAGCACCGGCCTTTCCCATGTCAGCTCGCGTCGAACTTTCGTGCTGCGAGTGAACGAACCACGCCGGCCTGACCTTCGACGACCAGGCGACGCAACGCGGGAGGGATGTCGCCTTCGAGGAACCGGTCTGCTGCCGCTACGGATTCGTCCGAGATCGACCACGACGGGTAGAGCCCGATGACGACGGTCTGTGCCACTTCGCTCGAGCGTCGTTCCCACACCGCCGCGATATCGGCGAAGTAGCGGGAGACGAAGGGCTCGAGCAATTCGTCCTGGCCTTCGCGAGCGAACCCGCCGATGATCGATCGCGCGGTGATGTTGGGCACGGAGTCGTCGCCGATGACCTTCGCCCAGACCTCTTCCTTGACAGCGGCCTGCGGACGTCCGGCCGCGGCCGCCGCGGCTTGACGAGCGCCCGCAGCGGTCGGGTCACGCTGAGCTTCGGCGTCGATGAACGGAGTTGTGGTTCCTTCGGCGTCGATCTCACCGGCGGCCGCGAGTGCCCCGACGATGCGCCAGCGCAGGTCCGTGTCGACGATCAGGCCGTCGAGCCCAACGGTGGAGGGATCGGCGTCGAGCAATTCGCGCAGTACCTCGGTGTGCCACGGGGAGAGTGCTGCGCCGGTGAGTGCGTTGACGAATGCCAGCTGGTGGTCGGACCCGGCCTCTGCCTCACGTGCGAGTTCGAGCAACCGATTGGCGAAGCTCGCCGCGCCTTCGGCCTCGGCCCAGGCCGGATCTGCGTAGGAGCCGATGGCGGTTTGGGCTTGGAGCAAGAGACGTTGCACCACACCGACTTCGGTCTCCGAACTGATGCCGCGCTCGACCAGCGCGACGAAGTCGCGTGCCTTCAGTTCGGCTTGACGGGTCATTTCCCACGCCGCCGACCAGACCAGGGTGCGGGGGAGTGAGTCGGTGATGTCGCCGACCCGCTCGATCGCCGTCGCCAACGATTCGGGATCGAGTCGCACGGAGCCGTAGGTGAGATCGTCGTCGTTGACCAACACGAGTGCACCGCGGGCGACGCCGACAAGTTCGGGGACATCCGTGCTTTCCGCGGCATCGAGGTCGAGTTCGACGCGATGGCTTCGCACCAACTTGCCGTCGACGTCGTCGTAGATTCCGATGGCGATCCGGTGGATTCGACGCTCCCCGGCGCCTGGTGCAGCACCGTCCTGCAGGACGGCGAAGCGGGTGAACTTTCCGTCTGCGTCGACATCGAAGTCGGGGCGCAGGATGTTCAAACCGGTGGTCTTGAGCCACTGCCGACCCCAGTCGGAAAGGTCACGGCCCGAGGACTTTTCGAGTGAGCCCAGCAGATCGTCGAAGGTTGCGTTTCCGAATGCGTGCTCACGGAAGTACTCACGCAGTCCGGCGAGGAACGGCTCGAGTCCGACGTATGCCACCAACTGCTTGAGGACGCTGGCGCCCTTCGCGTACGTGATGCCGTCGAAGTTCACCTCGACGGCGGCCAGGTCCGGAATGTCCGCGGCAATCGGGTGCGTCGACGGCAACTGGTCCTGGCGGTACGCCCACGACTTCTCGACGTTGGCGAACGTCGTCCAGGCGTTCGTGTACTCCGTGGCCTCGGTCTGGCACAGGACCGAAGCGAAGGTCGCGAACGACTCGTTGAGCCACAGGTCGTCCCACCACGCCATCGTGACGAGGTCGCCGAACCACATGTGCGCCATTTCGTGCAGGACCGTTTCGGCACGACGTTCGTACGAGTAGCGGGTCACCTTGGAGCGGAAGACGTAGTCCTCGAGGAATGTCACGGCGCCGGCATTCTCCATCGCGCCGGCATTGAATTCGGGGACGAAGAGCTGGTCGTACTTGCCGAAAGCATAGGGAACACCGAAGTTGCGGTGATAGAAGTCGAATCCCTGCTTGGTCTCGGTGAACAGTCGCTCCTCGTCCATGAACTCGGCCAGCGAAGCGCGGCAGAAGATTCCGAGCGGGATGTCGCCGTGCTCGTCGGAGTAGTTGTCGGTCCACTGCGCGTAGGGACCGGCGATGAGCGCCACCAGGTACGTGCTCATCTTCGGGGTGGTCCTGAAGACGTGCTTGCCGGGATCGGCGGCAAGGGTCTCGACGACCGCGGAGTTGGAGATGACCTTCCACGACGTGGGAGCGGTGACGCGGACGTCGAACGTGGCCTTGAGATCAGGCTGATCGAAGCACGCGAACATGCGCTTGGCGTCGGCCGTCTCGAACTGTGAATAGAGGTAGACGGAGTCATCGGTCGGGTCGACGAATCGGTGCAGTCCCTCGCCGGTGTGGGAGTAGATGCAATCGGCCTCGATGACCAACTCGTTGTCGGTAGCGAGATCAGGCAGGCTGATGCCCGTCGACTCGTCGTAGCCGGAGACGTCGAGCGCGGTGCCGTTGAGGACCGCGGAATGGACTCTGGCCGCGACGATGTCGATGAAGCTGCTTGCTCCGGCCGTGGCGGTGAACGTGACGGTGGTCTTCGAGGAGAACGTCTCCTCGCCTGGTGCGTCTTTGCCGTCGGTGAGATCGAGTTCGATCAGGTAGTTCTCGACGGTCAGGATTGCTGACCGTTGCGCTGCGGTTTCGCGTGTCAGGTTCGGTGCGACCACAAAGATCTCCTCGTAGATGGTGCGGATCTATTACGTCCATCCCATCACGAAGAGAACGACTTCACTCAAGCGGACACTTCTGCCAGCGGAATCTCCGGATCGGCCAACCGCTCCGGATCGACGGGACGCGAAGACGCGACCAATTCCTTGATGGCGTCACCGGCATCCCAGATGTTCACGTTCATGCCGGCGAGCACCTTGTTCGCGGAATCGAGCCAGAATGCCAGGAACTCGCGCTTGTCGACGTCGCCGCGAGTGACGACACGGGAGTAGCCGCCGTGCGGTGCGTGACCTACGTATTCCATTCCGAGGTCGTACTGATCGGTGAAGAAATACGGCATGCGTACGTACTCGGCGGGCCGTCCCAACATGGTCTCTGCGGCCGTCTCGGGTTGGTTGAGTGCGTTTGCCCAGTGCTCCACCCGAATTCGTGCATTCAGAATCGGATGCTGTGCGGCCGCGATGTCACCCACTGCGACCACGTCGGGGTCGCTGCTCTGCAGACCGGCGTCGACGAGAACCCCGTTCTCGACGTCGATACCCGCCTCCGATGCCAACTCGGTGTTCGGCAATGCGCCGACAGCGATCAACACGGCGTCGGCCGGAATCACGGTTCCATCGATCAAAGTGACGCCCGAGGCGTGACCGCCGTCGACAGAGATTGCGGTGACGTCCGTGCCGGTGCGTAAGTCCACCCCGTTCTGGCGGTGCAGTGCGGCGAAGACCTCACCCATTTCCGGGCCGAGGGTCGATTCGAGCGGAAGTCCGGCATGCTCGAGCACGGTGACGTCGACGTCGAAACCGCGAGCCGACGCGGCAATTTCGAGGCCGATCCAGCCGGCACCGATCACGACGAGCTTCTTGTCGGCGGCCAGGGTGCGCAGCAGCGCGGCGGACTGATCGACTGTTCGCACGTAGTGAACGCCCTCGGCGTCGGATCCCGGGATGTCGAGGCGCCGCGACCGCGAACCGGTGGCCAAGGCGAGCTTGTCGTAGCTGATCGTGGAACCGTCCGGAAGTGACACGGTGTGCGCAGCGGGGTCGATGGCCGTTGCCGTCGTTCCCGGGCGAAGATCGACGCGATGGTCGCGAAACCACTCGCCGTCGTGGACGGTGAATTCGGGGAGTGTCTTCTTGCCGGCGAAGAACTCTTTCGACAGCGGCGGACGCTCGTACGGGAGGTGGTCTTCTTCACTCAATACGGTGATCTCACCGTCGAAATCTCTGTCACGCAGGGCTTCTGCGATCTTTGCGCCCGCGAGCCCGCCGCCGACGATCACGAATCTCCGGTTGGTGCTCATTACTGAACCACTCCTTCGTACTCGTTTCTTTTCGACACTACTGCGATCGGGAGGTGGTTCGGGGGAAAGCGCGGGAAGGATTGCGGGTTCATGATTGTTGGCAGAACGGGAGTATGTCCCCGAACTGATATGACCTGACCGACATGAACTGATAGGGAGTTTCTTCGTGAGCGCAACCTCGAGCAAGACCACGGACACTGCTGACTTCTGGTTCGATCCGCTCTGCCCGTGGTGCTGGATCACCTCACGCTGGATTCTCGAGGCCCAGCAGGTACGCGACATCGAGGCCAAGTTCCACGTGATGAGCCTTGCGGTTCTCAACGAGGGCCGTGACCTTCCCGACGAGTACCGGGAGATGATGACCAAGGCCTGGGGCCCGGTCCGTGTCGCCATCGCTGCAGCGCAGCTGAAGGGCGACGATATCCTGCTGCCGCTGTACACGGCGATGGGGACGAAGATTCACAACGAGGGAAACAAGGACTTCGCCGACGTCATCAAGTCGTCCCTTGCCGAGGTCGGCCTGCCACCTGAACTGGCCGAGGCCGCCGACACCGACAAGTACGACGAGGCTCTGCGCGAGAGCCACCACAAGGGCATGGACGCCGTCGGACCCGACGTCGGAACCCCGACGATCCATGTCAACGGTGTGGCGTTCTTCGGCCCCGTGCTCTCACGCATCCCGCGCGGCGAGGACGCAGGCAAGGTGTGGGACGGCGCAGTCGCGCTGGCCGGCTACCCCCACTTCTTCGAGCTCAAGCGGACCCGCAACGAGGATCCTCAGTTCGACTGAGCGGCAGTGAGCGCCGGATTTCGGTAGAGCTGACCCGGCCGGAAGAACAGATGCCCTGAGTGCGTGCGGTTGCGAAGCGCAGCCGCACGCCAGGTCAGCACCGGATGCGACGACAAGATGTTGACGAACCACGGGAAGAACCCGGATTCGAGTGTCGCCCGATCGGCCAGTTCGTCGAACCCGACCAGACCCACCAGATACTTTCCCGCGCCTAGGACGCCCATCGCGCCCGGTGCACCCTGCGGACGCATGTGAAAGCCGAAGTTGTCCGCCGTGTACTCCATGGAACGCGACAGCGAAGACCCGATCACCGGAATGTAGTTCGACGCGAACTGTCCCCACTGGCGCCAGTACGACGCATGCCCGGCAGCGATGTGGCCGACCTCGTGGCCGATGATGAATGCGAGCGCATCGGGCTCGCGTGCCTGCCCACCGACTTCGAACAGGTCGCTGTAGACGACGACGAAACGGCGAAATCCGTGCCCCGACGCGAACGCGTTGATCCGTCCGTTCCCCAGCACGACGTAGGCATCCGGCGGAGTTTTCATGCCGAATCGTGCCGCAGCCTCGGCAACCAGCTGATACCCCTCCGGAAACTGTGAAGGCGTCATCTTGATTCCGTTGACCTGTTGCGATCCGTACAGCTGACCTCGCGCGAGGAACAGCAGGATCGGAGCCGCGAGCACCACGAGGATCCACGTCGACAGATCACCCGCAGCGATCAGAACGATCGCCACCACATAAGTGACGACCGTCGTCAGTACCGCGAGCACGAGTAGCGGGATTTCCCACGGGTGGCGAACGGCGTCACTGCCCGGTGACATACGAAGGGCGGGTGCAGCGGCCTGGCCGTTGACGGGGTACATGGGCACCACGATAGGTGTGCTCGCGCGGCGATGCGTGTTCCTGAAAGTGTGACGTCGACCCGGGTGCGCCCGGCTGGTCGGGCCTGAGAGAATTGTCGCCATGCGCGTATACCTGGGTGCCGACCATGCCGGATTCGAACGTAAGAACGAGATCATCGAACACCTGAAAGCGAACGGCCACGAGGCCATCGACTGTGGTGCTCACGAGTACGACGCCGTGGACGACTACCCGGCTTTCTGCATCGAAGCCGCAAAGCGCGTCGTCGCCGACGAGGGCAGCCTGGGAATCGTCCTGGGTGGCAGTGGCAACGGCGAGCAGATCGCAGCGAACAAAGTTCCCGGCGCACGGTGCGCCCTCGCTTGGAGCGTCGAAACGGCGAAGCTGGCACGTGAGCACAACAACGCTCAGCTGATCGGCATCGGCGGACGTATGCATTCCCTCGAGGAATCGCTTGCCATCGTCGACGCTTTCCTCGCCACCGCATGGTCGGGTGAAGAGCGCCACCAGCGTCGTATCGACATCCTGTCCGAGTACGAGAAGACCGGCGTCGCACCGGCTCTGCCGCAAGCCTGATCCGAAAGTTGTTCCGTGCCTGAAGGTCATACCCTGCACCGGCTGGCACGGTTGCATGCCCGCAAGTTCGTCGGTTCACCGGTCCGCGTCCTCAGTCCGCAAGGCAGATTCGCCGAGGACGCGCGCCTGGTGGACGGACACGTACTCACGTCCTCGGATGCCTGGGGAAAGCACCTCTGGCACACGTACGACAACGGTCTGACAGTTCACGTACACCTCGGGTTGTACGGAAAGTTCACCGACGCCGCCCTGCCGATGGAAGAACCGGTAGGTCAGGTCCGGATGCGTATGGTCGGTGCCGATTTCGGCACCGACCTTCGTGGTCCCACCGCCTGCGAAGTCCTGTTACCTCCTCAGGTCGCCGCGATCGAGGCCAGACTCGGGCCGGACCCACTGCGCCGCGACGCGGATCCAGAGAAGGCCTGGTTGCGAATCTCCAAGTCCAAGACGGCAATCGGCGCCCTGCTGATGGACCAGGCGGTCCTGGCGGGTGTCGGCAACGTCTATCGCGCCGAACTTCTCTTTCGTCACGGAATCAACCCTGAACGACCGGGGAATCTCGTCTCTCACGGCGAGTGGACCGCCATGTGGGCAGACCTAGTCGAATTGATGAAAGTCGGCGTCAGACGGGGGAAGATGCACGTCGTTCGCGCCGAGCACGACAACGGAGATCCGGCGTACGCGAAGGATCGTCCGCGTACCTATGTCTACAGAAGAGCAGGATCGCCGTGCCGCGTGTGCGGCACACCGATCCTGCATTCCGTCATGAAGGCACGAAACCTGTTCTGGTGCCCGGTCTGTCAGTCGGCTTAGAAGTCGAAGCCGCCGAAGTCCCCGCCGCCCCCGAAATCCATTCCGCCTCCGTCGCCACCAGACCAGTCGCTTCCGCCGTCAGCGGTGTAGTCCGTGTTGTCGATACTTCCTTGGTCGGCGCCGGGATCACCGGCGTCCATACCCTGATCTCCCGAGTCACCGGAGCCTGTGTCGGCGCCGGGATCGCCACCCTGGGCGAAAGCCTCTGCGCCGTAAGGAACCCCGGCCATGCCGGAGAACATGGTCGAGAACAGCATCATCGAACCCAGACCCCAGGCGCCGGCGACGAGTGCAGGCTTCCACCAGGGTTCGGAGTACCAGCCGGCCGGGACCGGGCGTCCGGCGACTCGGCCACCGGGGTAGTAGTTGGGTGTGTGCGACGACGGATTGGGTGATGCGGCGACCTTGCGGCCCTCGAATTCGACCTCACGGTCTTCGGTGACCGAACCGGCAGCCTTCTGTCCGTCGATGGAAGGAACTTCCGGTCCCGGATCCATGCCCATCGCCACCCGTGCCGCGCGGATGTAGTAAAGCCCTTCCAGTGCAGTCTGTTTCGCGAGACGTGCTTGGACCGGCGTTGCGGCCTGATCGATCTGCGAGCCTGCGGCGTTGTACCGTTCGGCCGCGTCGGCGAGGGCTTGGCGCGACGCGTCGTCACTGCCGGTCAGGTTGTAGACCTGACCGCCGAGGCGTTCGATCGACTGCCGGGCATCGGCTTTCGCATCGTCGAGTTGTGTTGCGCTGTGGCCGGAACCGCGTTGCTGGCTTTTCATGACCAGGAATACGACTACGGCCAGAACGACGAGTATGAGAAGAATCGTGGTCACGTGGCCTCCCGAGCAGAATCGATCCGGACAACTCCAGGATACGGACCGCAGGGGAGTGGTCTGAGTGGACAAAGTCGGAATACAAAAAATCCGCACCGGCTGGGCCGATGCGGATCTTTTGTGGAGTTTCCCTCCTGATGGAGGGGATGACGGGAATCGAACCCGCGTGATCAGTTTGGAAGACTGAGGCTCTACCATTGAGCTACATCCCCGTGCATACGACAACTCGGGATCGCCGTGTTCGTCGTCTGCGATACGAAACTGTACCCAATGCCCCACCGGATTTCATAATCGGGGGGTCGGAGAAGTTCGAGACCGTCGTTCACCTGGGGAATTGGCGAATTGCTCGGCGAGTTGGGGTGTCTCGGCCGCAGGCGCGACTTCTGATTCCGGCTCTGAATGGCAGTTGAGGCAAGGCTGTATGTGGCTGCCGTCGGATGACATACTGACGGGGTCGACAGCCGGGCCGTGTACAAATGGCGGTCGGGTTCGTGAGAGAGTAGTGAGCGCGATAGGGTTGTGCGCGGTCACCGATGGTGGCTGCCTTTGTGGCCCGCTGTCTTAGTGGCCTCGGATGGCCGTATCGTGTGTTTCATGTGATCGGAAACGGGATGTAGCGCAGCTTGGTAGCGCATCCGCTTTGGGAGCGGAGGGTCGCAGGTTCAAATCCTGTCATCCCGACAAGTACGTACATGGCACTTCACCTCCAGTAAGTCCGGGAGTGAAGTGCCGCGCCAGACAGCAGTACCGATTCAACACAAGTTGTGAGCAAGACCAGACGAAGGAGCGAAGTTTCGTGAAGAGCACCGTCGAGCAGCTCAGCCCGACGCGAGTCCGTATCAACGTTGAGGTGCCCTTCGCGGAACTCAAGTCTGATTTCGACAAGGCCTACAAGGCCCTCGCGCAGCAGATTCGTCTCCCCGGCTTCCGTCCCGGCAAGGCTCCGGCCCGCCTCCTCGAAGCGCGTGTCGGTCGCGGCGCTGTGCTCGAGCAGGTCGTCAACGACGCTCTGCCGTCGCGTTACTCCGAGGCTGTCACCAGCGCCGGCGTGAAGGCCATCGGCCAGCCCGAGATCGAGGTCACCAAGATCGAAGACGGCGAGCTCCTCGAGTTCACCGCCGAGGTCGACGTGCGCCCCGAGATCGAGCTCCCTGACTTCAGCTCCATCAACGTCGAGGTCGATCCGATCGAGATCACCGACGAAGCTATCGAAGAGCAGCTGCTTTCGCTGCGTCAGCGTTTCGGTACCCTCACCGGCGTCGACCGCGCAGTCGAGGACGGCGACTTCGTCTCCATCGATCTGTCGGCCACCGTCGACGGCGAGAACGTTGCCGAGGCAACCGCGAGCGGACTGTCGCACGAGGTCGGTTCGGGCCAGCTCATCGAGGGCCTCGACGAAGCCATCATCGGCCTCAAGGCGGGGGAGTCCAAGGACTTCACGTCGACGCTGGTCGCCGGCGAGTACGCAGGCAAGGAAGCTGTTGTCACCGTGACCGTGCAGACGGTCAAGGAGCGCGAGCTTCCGGCTGAGGACGACGAGTTCGCTCAGCTCGCCAGCGAGTTCGACACCCTGGAAGAACTGAAGGCTGACCTCCGTGAGCGCGTCGCACGCGTCCGCAAGGTCGAGCAGGCCGGTCAGATCCGCGACAAGGTTCTCGAGCAGCTGCTCGAGACCGTCGAGGTTCCGTTGCCGGAGGCTGTCGTCAAGGCTGAGGTCGACGCTGCTCTGCACGACGCCGTTCACGGTCTCGATCACGACGAAGAGGCACTGAACAAGCTCCTCGAAGAGCAGGGCAGCAGCCGCGAAGAGTTCGACAAGGATGCACAGGAAGCCGCTGAGCGCTCCGTCAAGACGCAGCTCTTGCTCGACTCGATTGCCGATGCGGGCAACGTCACCGTCGGTCAGGACGAGCTCACCGAGCGCATCCTGTTCCAGGCGCAGCGTTACGGCATGGCTCCTGAGCAGTTCATCCAGCAGATCCAGCAGGCCAACCAGCTCGGCGCCGTCTTCGCAGACGTCCGTCGTGGCAAGGCTCTCGCGTCCGTCGTCGAGTCGGCCGGTGTCAAGGACACCTCCGGCGCAGTTGTCGACACCGCAGAGCTGTTCGGCAGCAGTGAGGCCGAAACCGAAGCGGACGAGTCTGATTCCGCCGAGAGCGAAGACAAGTAAAAACGCAGGCGGACGGGTGTTTTCACCACGATCGACTGCACTGAGTTTTCCGCTTTGAGCGAAGTAGGGCGGCACCGGGACTCCGGTGCCGCCCTACTTCGTTACTGTCTGTGTCAGTAGAAGTGTTTCGCATAGACGATCCACCGCACAAGTAGATCCACATAGAAGGCAGGTACCGTGACTTCCAATCACCTGGAGACTTTGCAGAGTCCCGCCATGACTTCAGCGACCGCTGGGTTGAACCTCAGCGACTCGGTGTACGAGCGCTTGCTGCGAGAGCGCATCATTTTCCTCGGTACCCAGGTCGACGACGACATCGCCAACAAGCTGTGCGCACAGATCCTGCTGCTCTCGGCCGAGGACCCGACGCGAGACATCTCGCTCTACATCAACTCGCCCGGTGGATCCGTGACCGCAGGTATGGCGATCTTCGACACGATGCAGTTCGCCGAGTGCGACATCGCCACCTTCGGCATGGGCCTTGCGGCGTCGATGGGCCAGTTCCTGCTCTCGGCAGGCACCAAGGGCAAGCGCTACGCACTGCCTCACGCCCGCATCATGATGCACCAGCCGTCCGCCGGCATCGGTGGTTCCGCCAGTGACATCGCGATCATGGCCGAGCAGTTCAAGCACACCAAGCGCGAAATGGCCGAGCTGATTGCTCAGCACACCGGCCAGACGGTCGAGCAGATCACCGCGGACTCCGATCGTGACCGTTGGTTCACGGCGAAGGAAGCTCTCGAGTACGGCTTCGTCGACCACGTCGTCTCCCGTGCGAATCAGGCCGGCGGCACCGGCAACTGAGCCGGTTCGCCCGTCCTTTCGCTGCCCAATTCATACTTTGGAGAACTGATGACCAATCTTTTCGGAGCTAACTCGCTGGGCGGCCAGGCGCCGTCGGGCCCCCAATCGCGTTACATCCTGCCCCAGTTCACGGAGCAGACCAGCTACGGCGTCAAGACGTCCGACCCGTACAACAAGCTGTTCGAGGAGCGCATCATCTTCCTCGGCTCGCAGGTCGACGACGTGTCCGCCAACGACCTCATGGCGCAGTTGCTGGTTCTCGAATCGCAGGATCCGGACCGCGACATCACGATGTACATCAACTCGCCCGGTGGTTCTTTCACCGCGCTGATGGCGATCTACGACACGATGCAGTACGTCCGTGCCGACATTTCCACCGTCTGCCTCGGTCAGGCTGCTTCGGCAGCTGCCGTGCTTCTGGCCGGCGGTACGCCGGGCAAGCGCTTCGCGCTCCCCAACTCGCGCATTCTGATCCACCAGCCGGCTACGGGCGGCATCCAGGGTCAGGTTTCCGATCTGGAGATCCAGGCTGCGGAGATCGAGCGTATGCGTCGGCTCATGGAGAGCACGCTGTCGCTGCACACGGGTAAGGATCCGGAGACCATCCGCGTCGACACCGATCGCGACAAGATCCTCACGGCCGAGCAGGCCAAGGAGTACGGCATCATCGACGACGTGCTGGCTTACCGGAAGCTCAGCGCACAGAAGTAGTCGATTTCCGCCTCGTGTCGAGGATCTGTTACCCGATTCCCGACACGAGGCGGACACGTCGAGAAGTGCCTGGTGGAGCGCTTGCCAGGCTGAAATCTCGACTCTTTTCTTTTTTATCCGCAGACGAAACGCCGAGAACAGGTCGACCCCGTTCGGGATCTGCGGGTACCGTCACTTCACGGGCTGGTTCTCGACCGGCGTTCTGCGATTGTTCGACCAGATTTGTTCGATCAGTTTGTCTGATCTGACAACTACCGAAGTACTGCGGAGCGTCTCGACCGATCGAGTGGCGGCGAGTGCACGTACATGATGGAAAGTAGGGACCTCACGAGATGGCACGCATCGGCGACGGCGGGGATCTGCTCAAGTGCTCTTTCTGCGGTAAGAGTCAGAAGCAGGTCAAAAAGCTCATTGCAGGACCCGGGGTGTACATCTGCGACGAGTGCATCGACCTCTGCAACGAGATCATCGAAGAGGAATTGGCCGAATCGAGCGAGGTCAAGCTCGACGAGCTTCCCAAGCCTGCGGAGATCCGAGAATTCCTCGAGAACTACGTCATCGGTCAGGACTCCGCCAAGCGGACGTTGGCCGTGGCCGTCTACAACCACTACAAGCGCATTCAGGCCGGCGACAAGGGCCGTGACGCGCGGGGTGAGACGGTTGAGCTCGCGAAATCCAACATCTTGATGCTCGGCCCCACCGGCTGCGGCAAGACGTATCTCGCTCAGACTCTCGCGAAGATGCTCAACGTCCCGTTCGCCATCGCTGACGCGACGGCGTTGACCGAGGCCGGTTACGTCGGTGAGGACGTCGAGAACATTCTGCTCAAGCTGATTCAGGCTGCCGACTACGACGTCAAGCGCGCCGAGACCGGAATCATCTACATCGACGAGGTCGACAAGATCGCCCGTAAGAGCGAGAACCCGTCGATCACGCGTGACGTCTCCGGCGAAGGCGTTCAGCAGGCGTTGCTGAAGATCCTCGAAGGTACGCAGGCAAGCGTCCCGCCGCAGGGTGGCCGTAAGCATCCGCACCAGGAATTCATTCAGATCGACACCACGAACGTGCTGTTCATCGTCGCGGGCGCTTTCGCAGGTCTCGAGCGGATCGTCTCCGATCGTGTCGGCAAGCGCGGTATCGGATTCGGTGCCGAGGTTCGGTCGAAGGCCGAACTGGATACGGTCGATCGTTTCGCCGAGGTCATGCCGGAGGATTTGATCAAGTTCGGTCTGATTCCGGAGTTCATCGGCCGACTGCCGATGATCGCGTCGGTGACCAACCTCGACAAGGAATCGCTCGTTCAGATCCTGTCGGAGCCCAAGAACGCTCTCGTCAAGCAGTATCGTCGCCTGTTCGACATGGACGGCGTCGAACTCGAGTTCACCGAAGAAGCGCTCGACGCTATCGCCGATCAGGCGATCTTGCGTGGAACCGGTGCGCGTGGCCTGCGCGCCATCATGGAAGAGGTTCTTCTTCCCGTGATGTACGACATTCCCAGCCGTGACGACGTCGAAAAGGTGGTCGTCACCGCGGAGACCGTCAACGACAACGTACTTCCGACCATCGTTCCGCGTAAGCCGGAACGTGGCGAGCGTCGCGACAAGACGGCGTAGAACTTCAAAACGACTGTGGCCCGGTATCTCTCGCGAGATGCCGGGCCACAGTCGTTCGCGCAACACAGTGGTTCGCGCAACACAGTGGTTCGTGCAACACAGTGGTTCGTGCAGGGTGTCTGTGGGGTGGTCGGCTAGATCGGGTTGCCGAGCTCCTTGAGGGGGGTGCGGAACGTCTCCTTAGCGGTGAACGCCGAGATCGCGCAGATGACGCAGGCCACCGAAGTCAGAATGGCAACGGGCATCCAGTGTGTCTTGTCGCCGCCCATGAGGGCGTTGCCGATGGCGGGGGCAAAGCCTGCGAGGGCGAAGCCGACCTGGGTGCCGATCGCAATGCCCGAGTAGCGGACCTTGGTGTTGAACATCTCGGAGTAGAACGACGGCCAGATGGCATTCGGGGCAGCGTAGAAGACGGACATCAATCCGATTGCGGCGAGGAAGATCAGGGGAACGTTGCCGCTGGCGATTGCGCCGAAGTACACGTAGATGAACACCGCGCTACCGAGGGCGCCACCGATGAACAACGGCCTGCGACCGATCCGGTCGGAGAGCATCGCCCAGGCGGGCTGACTGAGCAGGGCTACGGCGTTGGCTGCGATGGCAACCCAGAGCATGGTCGACTTCGGAATCCCCACTTCTTCGGTGGTGGCGAAAGCGAGACCGAAGACGGAGAAGATGGTCGAGACGACGGCGATGAAAGCGCAGCAGATCACGCGAATCAGATTTGCGCTGTGGGTGCGAAGAAGATCGGCAACAGGCAATTTGGCGACGGTCTTGGATTCCTGCTGCTCGGTGAACTCTTCGGGCTCTTCGAGCTTGAGACGCATGATGTATGCCGCGACCAGAACGATCAGGCTGCCCCAGAACGGGATTCGCCAACCCCACGTGTAAAGGATGTCGTCGGGGAGCGCGGCGATGGGCAGGAATACGAGGCTGGCGAGGATGAAGCCGGCCTGGGTGCCGTTGAGGGTCCAACTGCAGAAGAACGCGCGTCGGCCTTCGGGGGCGTGTTCGAGCGTCAGTGAGCTGGCACCGCTCTGTTCACCCGCGGCGGAGATGCCCTGGGCGATTCTCATCAGGACAAGAAGGATCGGTGCAAGAACTCCGATCGAATCTGCGCTGGGAATACATCCGATGAGGAAGGTGGCTGCGCCCATCAGAATGAGCGTGAGCAGCATGATCTTCTTGCGGCCGACGCGGTCACCGAAATGGCCGAGGACTACAGCGCCGAGGGGACGCGCGACGTACGCGACACCGAAGGTGGCCAGCGAAAGTAGAGCCGCATGCCCGCTGTCCGGGAAGAACACCGTGGGGAAGATGAGCGCAGCGGCGGAGGCGTAGATGTAGAAGTCGTAGTACTCGAGCATGCTGCCGAGAAACGACGACGTTGCGGCGCGCTTGACCTTGGTCGTATCCGGCCTTGCCAAGGATCCCGCCTCGGGCCCGGACGGTGTAACCGTGCTAGCTGACATGCTCATCTCCTGGGTGGAAGCGTCGTGGAGGCTCTACATCCGCCGATTGTGTTCGTATCAAGAACGTCTGTGCGGAGAGCGATACAAGGAATGTAACCGACGCCACAGCAACTACACAAGATTATTAACCAAATAGTTCATAAAAATCTACTGGCGGTCACGCTGCTCGTCGAAACCGCAGTTCAGAGAGTTAGGAGGCCGGCTGTGCTGCGGCCGCCACCAACTGCTCCACCTGTTCCTCGGTGATCCCGAGGCCGAAGGTGGCGAGTTTTCCGAGCGGCATCGAGCCTGCGAGTGCCATCATCTCGGGGCTGACCGCCTGTGCACCGTCGCCCGCTGCGGCAGCCATGGCGGCGCCGAGAACTGCGCTGCCGACCGGATGGGCGAGCCATTCGCCGATGGTCGACATGGCGTCGAGCGTGCCGACGCCGACGTTCCCGGCCAGGGTGATCGTGTCGGTGGTTGCGATGTCCCGAGACGAGAAGCCGACGCGGATCTCGTAGTCGCCGGCCTCGATCGCCCAGTCCTTTTCCGTGACAGACCAATAGGCAAATGCCCTGCTGTCGAGCGTGATGGTCACAGTCGCGGATTCGTCGGGGTCGAGGTGGACCTTGGCAAAGCCTTTCAATTCCTGCGCGGGTCGATCGATGCTTGCCGAGGCGTCGTGGACGTAGACCTGAACGACGCTGCTGCCCGATCGGTCGCCGCTGTTGCGCACGGTGACGGTCACTTCGGCGGAGTTCTCACCGGCCTCGACGGAGGTATCGGTGATGTCGAAGGTGGTGTAGCTCAGCCCGAACCCGAACGGGTACGCCACTTCGCGCAGCGCGGAGTCGTAGTAGCGGTATCCCACGTACAGGCCTTCGCCGTAGCGGACGTGCTGCTGTGATCCCGGGAAATGCAGATACGACGGATTGTCTTGGAGGCGAAGCGGAATGGTCTCCGTCAGGCGGCCGGACGGACTCGTGATGCCGAACAGAAGATCGGCAATCGCCGAGCCGCCCGCCTGGCCGAGTAGCCAGCCCTCGAGGATTGCGGCGGCATGATCCTTCCAAGGCTCGATCGAAACCACACCGCCGTTGGCGAGCACGACGACCGTGTTCGGGTTCGCGCCGTGGACCGCTTCCAGCAGGGCGATCTGGTCAGCCGGCAGTTCGATGTCGGTTCGGTCGAATCCTTCGGATTCCGTGGCGGACGGTAGTCCGAGGAACAGCACCGCGACGTCGGCGCGGCGTGCGGCGTCGACAGCCTCGGTGACCATGTCGTCGTCCGGAGTGCCGTCGAAGGTGAAGCCCGGTGCGAAAGTGACGCGGTCGGCGCCTTCGAGGTCGAGGATCGCGTCCAAGGCATTGTCGAGCTTGGTCGGGACCACCTGTGAACTGCCGGCTCCCTGGTACCGCGGGCTGCACGCGAATTCGCCGATCACCGCGACGGTTTGCCCGCCGGGGGTCAGCGGCAGTAGTTCTCCGTCGTTGGCCAGCAAGACAGCGGACTCCGCTGCAGCGGTCCGTGCCAGTTCGTGGTGACGCTCGACGTCGTACGTGTGGCCTTCGGTGCGCGCGGCGGCGGTGCGTGCCACCAGCGTCGCCAGGCGCTCGGCGGCAGTGGTGAGCACTGATTCGTCCAGGTCGCCGCCGCGCACGGCGTCGACGATCTGGGTATCGGTTCCGGTCGGCGGCATTTCCAGGTCGAGGCCCGCGGCGAGTGCCGCCACGCGGTCGTTGACCGCTCCCCAGTCCGAAACGACGAGGCCGTCGAAGCCCCACTGTTCGCGGAGTACCTCGGTGAGCAGCCAATGGTTCTGGCTCGAGTACACACCGTTGATCTTGTTGTACGAGCACATGACCGTCGTCGGGGCCGCGGTCTTGACGGCGTATTCGAAGCCGGCCAGATAGATCTCGCGCAGTGTCCGTTCGTCGACGTCGGCACTGACTCTCATCCGGTCGTGTTCTTGGTTGTTGGCAGCGAAGTGCTTGAGCGAGGTTCCGACGCCGCGAGACTGGATGCCGGTGATCAGGGCTGCCGCGACGCGGCCGGAGAGGAATGGGTCCTCGGAGACGTATTCGAAATTCCTGCCACACAAGGGTGATCGTTTGATGTTGATGCCTGGGCCGAGGAGGACCGAGACCTGTTCAGCTTTGGCCTCGTCGCCCAGAGCCTCACCGACCTGGCGGATGAGGTCGAGGTTCCACGACGAGCCCAACCCGACCGCCGGTGGGAAACATGTCGCTGGAACGCTGTGGCCGAGTCCGAGTGCATCGCCGCCCTCGGGTTGTTTCCGGACTCCGTGCGGACCGTCGGTCAGGAGTATCGATTCGATTCCGGGAACGGACTGGCTGTGCCAGAAATCCGAGCCCGACGTCAACGACGCCTTCTCCTCGAGTGAAAGCCCGTCTACGTAATTCTCGGTCACGTCATTCCTCCCGGTGGCAGCTGTGAGTTCCACTCACCACCGTAGGGGGATTTTTCGGACTTCGGGGTGGGTCAGGACGGCGCCTTCGAGGTCAAGAACGCAACAACCATGTCGCCGAGCATTGTTCGAAGATGCTCACGATGCGTCGAGTCGGTCAGATCGCGGTCGAAGAGCGCTTTGAAGGTGTAACGATTGGCGATACGAAAGACGCAGTAACTGCTGATCAACATGTGAATATCGAGAGCATCTACGTCGGAGCGGAATGCTCCCGACTGCTGTCCGTCGTGGAGGATCTGCGAGACCAGGTCGGCGGCGGGGGCGCCGAGACCGCTGAGTAGCTCGGATTTCTCGATGTGCTCACCGCGGAGCATGTTCTCGTTGGCTACCAGCCGAATGAAGTTCGGGTGTTGTTCGTGGTGGTCGAAGGTGAGTTCGGCCAAGGCGCGGACCGCTGCGGTGGGGTTCAACCCCTCGAGGTCGAGTTCGCGTTCCTGTGCGCGAATGACGCTGTACGCATGCTCGAGGACGGACTTGTACAGCCCTTCCTTGTCGGTGAAGTAGTAGTAGATCATGCGCTTGGTGGTGTGAGTCTTGGTTGCGATCTCGTCCACTCGGGCGCCGGCAAAGCCTTTGTCGGCAAACTCCTCGGTGGCGACGGCGATGATGTTCACCCTGGTCAGATCGCTGTTTCGGCGTCGTTTCTCCGGCTTCGACACCACGGAGTTCACTGACTGCTCGGAAACCATGTGCTCACTCTATCTGTCAGCAGTTTGTCGACTTTGCTTGTCGAGTCCGCGTCGGGGGAGTAACGTCCAGTGAACTAACTCACTAGTTCGTACATTAGTTTCGAGCGTCAACCCCGAGGTGCCCCTGATGACTTCATCTCTACCGGTTCTGGTCCTCAACGGGCCCAACTTGAATTTGTTGGGCCAGCGCCAACCGGAGTTCTACGGGAGAGACACGCTGGACGACGTGGTTTCCCGCTGTGTAGCGGCGGCCGAGAAGTTCGGGGCGATGGTCGAGGCAAAGCAGTCGAACCACGAGGGCCAACTGATCGATTGGATCCACGAGGCCAGGGGAAACGTTGCGGGCATCGTCATCAATCCCGGTGGGTACTCGCACACCTCCATTGCGTTGAGTGACGCTCTGGTCACACTCGATGCCCCTGTCGTGGAGGTGCACATCAGCAACATCCATGGCCGCGAAGAATTCCGTCACCACTCCTACGTGTCCGGGATCGCCGACGCTGTCATCTGCGGATTGGGAATCGACGGTTACAGCGCCGCAGTCGAATTCGTCTGCGTCCGAGAAGGGAAGAACTGATGAGTGATTCGATCCTCTGCGGTCTGATCGGCACCGGCATCGGAGCCTCCTTGACTCCGATCATGCACGAGGAGGAAGGGCGCAGGCAGGGCCTGCCGTACGTTTACCGCATCCTCGATCTCGATGCGATGGGGATGGCGCCGTCGGACATCGGTGAACTTCTCACCTATGCACGACGTTTCGGGTTCCGCGGCCTCAACATCACTCACCCTTGCAAGCAGTTGGTGATCGAGCACCTCGACGAGCTCTCGCCGGATGCGAGCCGGCTCGGAGCGGTGAACACGGTCCTCTTCGACTCCGGCAAGGCGATCGGACACAACACCGATTGGTCGGGCTTCGGCCGAAATTTCGACGACGGACTTCCCGGAGCACAGCTCGATCGTGTCGTGCAGCTCGGTGCCGGCGGAGCTGGTGCGGCGGTTGCCTATGCCGCGCTCAACCGTGGCGTCGGGACACTGACGTTGGTCGATTCGAGCCTGCCTCGCGCGCAGGAACTTGCACAAACCTTCGCGCAGCAGTTTCCGGCGCAGGTTGTCGAGGCGCGGCACACGAGCGACCTCGCCGAAGTGCTCGGCAAGGCAAACGGATTGATCCACGCGACGCCGATGGGAATGGCGGCTCATCCCGGAATGGCATTCTCGCCAGATCTGCTTCGCCCTGATCTGTGGGTGGCCGAAATCGTCTACCGTCCACTCGAAACCGAACTGTTGCGTCAGGCAAGGTTGATCGGAGCCCCGACGCTCAGCGGAGGCGGAATGACTGTCTTCCAGGCCGTCGACGCGTTCCGGATCTTCACGGGCATCGAGCCCGACAGTAAGCGCATGCTCGCGCACATGACGGAACTCGTACGCGGCGAACAGACTGCGGCAGCGCTGTGAGTGCCCCGGTCCGGACGTCGATCGCGACGGTATCGCTCAGTGGCACTCTCGAGGAGAAGCTCGACGCCATCGCTGCTGCCGGCTTCGACGGCTTCGAGGTGTTCGAGCCGGATTTTGTTGCTTCGCCGTGGTCCCCGAAGGAATTACGAACGAGGGCTGCGGATCTGGGCTTGACCCTCGATCTGTATCAGCCGTTCCGTGACTTCGACACGGTGGACGAGGCCCAATTTGCTCGGAATCTTGTTCGAGTGCAACGCAAATTCGAGCTCATGGATCAACTGGGGTGCGAGACGCTCCTGGTGTGCTCCTCGCCCCTGCCGACCGCAAGTCACGATGACGGTCAGTTGACAGAGCAATTCGGAGCTCTCGCCGAACTGGCGTCCGAGCACGGCAAGAAGGTTGCCTATGAGGCGCTCGCGTGGGGTGCCCACGTCAACACGTACGGCCATGCGTGGCAGATCGTCGAGGGCGTCGACCATCCTTCGCTCGGTACCTGTCTGGACAGCTTTCACATCCTCTCGCGCGGTGACGATCCCGCCGGAATTCGCGAGATTCCCGGCGAGAAGATCTTCTTCCTCCAGTTGGCGGACGCTCCGTTCTTGGCGATGGACATCCTCCAGTGGAGCCGGCATCACCGAAACTTCCCGGGGCAGGGCAGCTTCGATCTCAATGCGTTCGCTCAGCATGTCTACGCCACTGGTTACGACGGACCGTGGTCGCTCGAGATCTTCAACGACGTATTCCGCCGCGCCGACACCCAGCGGACGGCAATCGACGCTCATCGGTCGCTCCTGCATCTGGAAGAACAGGTCGCCGCCGCGAACCCTGCCGCCGGTGGACCCACGCTGTTCACCGCCCCGGAGCGCACGCCGCTCGAAGGAATCGTGTCTCTGCGAATCGCGGCGGGTCCGGCGAAACAGGACCAGGTGCACTCGATGCTCTCCCGCGTCGGTTTTCATCTTGTCGGACGGCACCACGATCACGATTTGCAGTTGTGGCGGCACGGACCGCTCACCGTTGCCGTGGATGCGACTGCGGGCACGGTGTGGACGGCGCCCGGGCTGCCTGCGGATCTACCGGTTCTCACTCAGATCGGCATCCGGGCAACCGAACCCGAGGTGTGGGGAGAGCGCGCTCTGGCTCTCGAAGTGCCGGCGACGCGCGTGCAGTTGCCGGGGTCGAGCGACGAGAACTCCGAGGTACCGGACGTCGTACGCCTGAAGGTCACCGATGCGACATCGATCGACCTTCGTGGCCCCGGCAGCGCTGCAGCGTGGGAATCGGCATTCGAGATCTACCCGCTGCCCGCCGAGCGCAATCGTGAACAGGGCGCAGTGTTCACCGGGATCGACCACGTGGCACTGGCGGTTCCGGCCGAGAGCTGGGACGGCATCATGCTGCTCCTGCGGTCCGTGTTCGAGATGCAACCACACGAGGGGCAGGACGTCACCGATTCTGTCGGCCTCATGCGAAGCCAGGCGCTCACGCTCGTTCAAGGCGGTGACGGACATACCCTGCGCATCTCGCTGAACATGGTGGAGGGAAGTCGAAGTGGGCTGCCGACGGTCCGTCGCGGCGGCGTCAGCCACGTCGCCTTCGCGTGTGAGAACATCTTCGGTGCCGCTGCGTCCATGCAGGACTGGGGATTTGCTCCGCTACCCATTTCCCCGAACTACTACGACGATCTGGACGCGCGTTTCGGACTGAATCCGGAACTGCTCGACCGGATGCGCAGCACCGGAATTCTTTACGACGCGGACGCTCACGGCGAGTTCTTCCACCTGTTCACCCCGACCGTCGGGGGAGACCTGTTCTTCGAGGTCGTGCAGCGGGTGGGTGGATACGAGGGCTACGGGGAAGTCAACTCCGCTGTGCGACTGTCGGCTCAGTTGCGTGCGAGTTCGACGTGACCTCGACTCGGTGCGGGTGCGAGTAGACGTTCATCGAATCGCCGCGGATGAAACCGGCGAGAGTCAGCCCGGACTCCTGCGCTAGTTCCACGGCCAGCGACGACGGCGCGGAGACAGCACCGAGGATCGGAATGCCGGCCATGACGGCCTTCTGGACGAGTTCGAACGACGCCCGCCCGCTGACGATCAAGATCGTGTCGTAGAGGGGCACTCGGCCGTCGGTGATGGCCCAACCGATCACCTTGTCGACGGCGTTGTGACGGCCGACATCCTCGCGCAGTGCCAGGAGTTCGCCGGTGGCGGTGAACAATCCGGCCGCGTGCAGGCCACCGGTGCGCTCGAAGATCCGTTGGCTCTCCCGCAGTGTGACCGGCATGGCCGACAGGATGGTCGAGGTGACGGAAGTCGTGTCACCGACCAGCGGATGTCGCGTCGTGGTTCGGACGGCGTCGAGCGAGGTCTTGCCGCACACGCCACACGCGGAACTGACGACGGTGTTCCGATCGGTGGTGTGGTCGGGCAACGGCACTCCGGGAGCGAGAGCGATGTCGAGGACGTTGTACGTGTTCGCACCGGATTCGTCGACGCCGTCGCAGTAGCGGACGACGCTCACGTCGTCGCGGGTGGCGACGACACCTTCGCTGAGAAGGAATCCGTGCACGAGGTCGACGTCGTTGCCGGGGGTCCGCATCGTCACTGCCAGCACCTGACCGCCCACTCTCATTTCGAGTGGTTCCTCGACGGCCAGCGTGTCGGGGCGCGTGACGACCCGATCACCCGAGATTCGAACGACCGGTGTTCGTGCGGTGACTCGTCCCATCTCAGGCGCCCGATGCTTCGAGTCGAACGGTGACGGCCTTCGACACCGGCGTGTTCGACTTGGCCGCAACGTGTTCGAGGGGAACGAGCGGATTTGTCTCCGGGTAGTACGCCGCAGCATTGCCGCGCGGGGTGTCGTAGGAGACGATGCGGAATTCCGTGACCCGACGCTCTTCGAGTGTGCCGTCGGGTGTTGTCCACTCGGACACGATGTCGACGAGATCGCCGTCACGGAATCCGAGCGCGGTGATGTCTTCGGCGTTGACGAGGATGACTTTGCGTCCGCCCTTGATGCCGCGGTATCTGTCGTCGAGGCCGTAGATCGTGGTGTTGTACTGGTCGTGGCTGCGCATCGTCTGCAGAATCAGGCGCCCACTCGGAGTGGGTATCCAGTGCAGGTCGTTCACGCCGAAGTTGGCTTTGCCGGTGTGCGTGCGGAACTCACGCGAGTCACGCGGCGGGTGGGGGAGTTGGAATCCGTCTGGCTCTCGAACGCGGGAGTTGTAGTTTTCGCAGCCTGGCACTACCCGTGAGATGGAATCGCGGATCAGGTCGTAGTTGCCCTCGAAGGCCGACCAGCGGACGGAGTGATCGTTGCCGAGTAGTTCGCGGGCGAGTTGGCAGATGATGGCGACTTCGCTACGCAGGTAGGGGCTGACCGGTGTGAGGCGTCCGCGCGACAGGTGCACCATGGACATCGAATCCTCCACGGAGACAAGCTGCTTTCCGCCGGCTTGGACGTCGAGGTCGGTGCGTCCGAGGGTGGGGAGGATGATCGCGGTCTGCCCGTGGACCACGTGACTGCGGTTCAGCTTGGTGGACACCTGCACGGTGAGTTCGCATTGACGCAACGCTGTTTCGGTCGCTGCGGTGTCCGGGCTTGCCTGGATGAAGTTGCCGCCCATCGCCATGAAGAAGCTTGCCTTGCCTGCGTTCATGGCGCGGATTGCGTCGACGGTGTCCCATCCGTGCTTGCGGGGACTCGAGATCGAGAACTCGGTGTCGAGCGCGGCCAGGAACTCTTCCGGCATCTTTTCCCAGATGCCCATCGTGCGGTCACCCTGGACATTGGAGTGTCCTCGCACCGGACAAACGCCGGCACCGGGTTTGCCCATCATTCCACGCATGAGCAGCAGGTTGACTGCTTCTTCGATGGTGGCGACTCCGTGTGTGTGCTGAGTGATCCCCATGGCCCAGCAGGTGACGGTTCGCTCGGATCGGGCAAGTGCGGCCGCCGTTTCCTCGAGCTGTGCCATCGACAGACCCGTTGCCTCGAGTACCGTGTCGAGATCGACCGCGCGGATGTGCTTCTCGTATTCGTCCCAACCGGCGCAGTACCGGTCGACGAAGGCACGGTCGACGACCGTCCCGGGAGCGCGATCTTCCTGCTCGAGCAGCAGCTTCCCCAGGCCTTGGAACAGCGCCATGTCGCCGCCCAGCCGGATCTGCAGGAACTCGTCCGCGATGTCGACTCCGTGCCCGATCACGCCGGACACCTTCTGTGGATCCTTGAACCTGCGCAATCCCGCCTCGGGCAGAGGATTGATGGCAATGATCTTGGCGCCGTTGCTCTTTGCCTTCTCCAGCGTCGAGAGCATTCGAGGGTGGTTGGTGCCGGGGTTCTGTCCGGCGATGAGGATGAGATCGGCGTTCTCGAGGTCGGGAACTGTCACCGAGCCTTTGCCGATGCCGATGGATTCGGTCAGTGCGCTTCCGGACGACTCGTGACACATGTTGGAACAGTCGGGCATGTTGTTGGTGCCGTAGCTGCGAATCATCAACTGGTAGAGAAACGCGGCTTCGTTGGACGTGCGACCGGAGGTGTAGAACACCGCTTCGTCCGGCGATGCGAGGCCGTTCAGATGTTCGGCGATCAGTGCGTACGCGCCGTCCCAGTCGATCGGCCGGTAATGGGTTGCTCCCGGCGTCAGGACCATCGGGTGCGTCAGTCGCCCCTGCTGTCCGAGCCAGTAGTCGGTCTTGCCTTCGAGATCGGCGATCGAGTGCTCCGCGAAGAATTCGGGTGTGACGGTGCGAAGCGTTGCTTCCTCGGCAACAGCCTTCGCTCCGTTCTCGCAGAATTCGGCGGGCTTGCGATGTCCGGGAGTCTCCGGCCACGCACACCCCGGGCAGTCGAAGCCGTGTCGCTGGTTGAGTCTGGTGAGCGTTCGGGCGGTCCGCAAGGCTCCCATCTGCTCGATTCCTCGTTGCAGCGACACCAGAACGGCCGGAACTCCGGCGGCGTAGTCCTTGGGGTGCGTGACTTCGAGATCCGATTCGTCGATGTCCTTCGAGGGGCCCTGGCGCGTCATGTCTCCATAGTGGCCCGAACGGCGCGGTACTGCCATCGAATGGGCCGGTCGAACTAGCCGGAATGAAGCTTTCATCGGCTAGCCTTACCTACCGAACCAGCAGACTTAAGGGGTAGGAACATGGATCGAACGGACGCAGGTCGGCTGACCCGGCGCGGATTTCTGATCGGCACGTCGGGAGCGTTGCTGGCATTCGCCGCAGCCTGCTCCAGTTCGAACGACGAGGACACACCTCCCAGCGGTGACTCTGCGGAATCGATCACCCACAAGTTCGGGGCTACGGAGTTGCCCAAGGATCCGCAGCGGATCGTCAGTGTCGGATACAACGATCAAGATGCGATCCTGGCGCTCGGTGGGACCTTGGTCGGAACCTTCGACTGGTACGGCGATTACCCCTACGGCGTGTGGCCCTGGGCGCAGCCGCTGCTGAACGGGGCGACTCCCGAGATCATCGGAACCGCGGGCACCACCATTCAGATGGAGAAGGTCGCTGCCACGACACCCGACCTCATTGTCGGCACCTACTCCGGGCTCACTCAGGCGCAATACGACAAACTCAGTGCCATTGCGCCGACGGTGGCGCAGCCCAAGGAGTTCGCGGATTACGGAATCCCCTGGCAGAACCAGACGACCATCATCGGCGAAGCGTTGGGGCAGCAGGGTAAGGCCACCGAGCTGATCGCCGGCGTCGACCAGAAGTTCGCCGACGTGAAGACGGCCAATCCGGCGTTTGCCGGCAAGACCGTTCTGGTCGGCGCGTTGAAGGGGCCGGGGCAGTTCGGGGTCTACGGACCGGAAGACCCGAAGGTGCGGTTCTTCACCGAACTCGGATTCGTGAATCCGCCTGTCACCGATCAGATCACGGGTAACTTCGCCGAGATCAGCACCGAGCAACTCTCGCTCGCGGACGTCGACGTACTCGTCTGGTACGCCGGTGGCGGCTACGGCGACAAGCTTCGCGCGGAGCTGGACAAGAACCCGATCTACCAGGAACTCGACGTCGTGAAGGACGGCCGCGCGATCATTCTGGAAGACGCTGCTGCCGAAGCCATGACGTGGAGCACCGTACTGAGCTTGCCGTACGCGCTCGAACAGATTCCGCCGCGGATTGCGGGCTTGCTCGTCTGATCGGTTCAAGGACAGCGCTGTTCAAAGTCCAGTGATTCGGACAGTCGGCGGTACTCTCGCCTCATGGGTGTACACGTACGGCCGGCTGTCCGATCCGATATTCCGGCACTGTCGGCAGTGTTGGCCGAGGCGTTCGAAGATGATCCCTTGATGGCGTGGATGTTGCCGGACGAGGCAACCAGGGCTGATCGCTTGACGAAACTGTTTGCCGCAGAAGCTCGTTACCACCACCTCGCCGGGGGCGGCGTCGAGGTGGCCACCGACGACAACGGCCTGATCGGCGGGGCAACTCTGTGGGATCCGCCGGGGCGGTGGAAGCAGTCGTGGATTTCCGGGCTCGTGAGCCTGCCCGCAATGGTGCGTGTCTTCGGCAGGGGGCTACGACACGCGGCCGAGGTCAGCTCCGTTCTCGAAGGAGCACACCCGAATTCGCCGCACTGGTATCTCGCGACCGTCGGGACCGGCAGCGCGGCGCGCGGTGGGGGATACGGCAAAGCGCTGCTGAACTCTCGGTTGGAGCGTTGTGACCGTGAACATGTCGACGCTTACCTCGAGAGCAGCAAGGAATCGAACATCCCGTACTACAACCGCTTCGGTTTCGAAGTGACCTGTGACATCGTCATGCCAGGCGGCGGGCCGACGATCTACGCAATGATGCGTCAACCGCGGGGCGCGTGATACGAACTAGTGGTGACCCAGATTCCCGAGCTCCACGCAGGCACACCGTTCGACGAACTCGACGACTACATCGCTCTGGCCAGGTTGTCCGGCCTGGTGTTGTCACCTGACGGCTCGCTGCTGATCTGCGCGCGCGCCGTTCTCGACGACAAGAGCGCCGAATACGTGTCCTCGTTGTGGGAGATCGACCCGGAAGGCCGGCGTCCTGCGCGTCGGTTGACCTGGGGTTCGACCAGCGAGTCCGGTGCTGCCTTCGCGTTCGACGGCGACGTGCTCTTCACTGCCACGCGAGCCGTGCCGGGCGAGAGTGATCCGCAACCAGCACTCTGGCGCCTACCAGCGGCGGGCGGAGAAGCTCAGCTGCTGATCTCGCGTCCCGGTGGTGTCTCGTCGGTATCAGCGGCGAAGGCGGCGCCGACGTTCGTGGCCCAGACGTCGGTCATGGCTTCGGCGATCAGCCTCGACCAGGACGATCAGGTGCGATCGGCGCGCAAGGACAAGAAAGTCACGGCGATGCTGCACACCGGTTATCCGGTGCGCCACTGGGACCACGACCTGGGCCCCGATCATCCGCATCTGGTTGTGGCCGAGACGGATTCGAAGGAATCCGTCGAGTTGCGGGACATCACACCGACGGCAGGCGCAGCGCTGCGGGAGACGTCGACCACGATTTCCGACGACGGTCTCTTCGTCGTGACCACGTGGACTGTCGGCGATGCGAGTGCCGCCCGCCGATCGACGTTGGTTCGGATCGACACGGTGACCGGTGACCGAGTCACGCTTGTCGACGAGGCCGACGCGGACGTCTACAACCCGGTGCTCTCGCCGGACGGAACCAAGCTCGCGTTCATCCGGGAGACACTCACCACACCGGAGTCCGCACCACGAATGACTCTGCAGCTCTACGACTTCGGATCCGGTGCCGTGACCGGCGTCGCCGACGGCTGGGATCGCTGGCCTACCTCACTTGCCTGGCTACCCGACGGATCCGGCCTGGTCGTCACCGCTGACGACGGCGGCCGCGGTCCGATCTTCACCATCGACCTGTGGGGCCAACCAGTGCGCCTGACAGCCGACGACGCGGCGTACACCGACGTTCGAGTGGCGCCGGACGGTGAGTCGATCTACGCGTTGCGAGCCTCGTACGAAGCGCCCCCGCACGTGGTGCGGGTCGATCTGCGATCAGGTGAGATCACCGCACTTCGTGGGCCCGACACTTTGCCGGAGCTGCCGGGAACACTGACCGAGATCACCGCGCGTGCCGAGGACGGTTCGACGGTGCGTAGCTGGTTGGCGCTGCCGACGGGCGCCGCGCCGCATGCACCGGTGCCATTGCTTCTCTGGGTCCACGGCGGCCCACTCGGTTCGTGGAACACCTGGTCCTGGCGGTGGAATCCGTGGCTGCTCGTCGCCAAGGGCTATGCAGTACTGCTACCCGATCCCGCGCTCTCGACCGGATACGGCCAGGACTTCGTCCAGCGGGGGTGGGGTCAGTGGGGCAAGGCGCCCTTCACCGATCTGATGGCGATCACCGATGCTGCTGTTGCCCAGCCCGAGATCGACCCCAAGCGAACAGGCGCGATGGGTGGTTCGTTCGGCGGTTACATGGCCAACTGGATTGCCGGACATACCAACCGTTTCGACGCCATCGTCACCCACGCGAGTCTGTGGGCACTCGATCAATTCGGCCCGACGACGGACGCTGCCTGGTACTGGCAGCGCGAGATGTCGCCTGAGATGGCCGTCGAGAATTCGCCGCATCTGTACGTCGCGGACATCACGACTCCGATGCTGGTCATCCATGGCGACAAGGACTACCGGGTTCCGATCGGTGAGGGCTTGCGACTCTGGTACGAACTGCTTGCCGAGTCAGGTCTGCCCGCCGACGACGACGGGAAAACGGACCATCGCTTCCTCTACTTCCCCGACGAGAATCATTGGGTGCTCAAGCCGCAGCACACCAAGATCTGGTACGAGGTGGTCACCGCGTTCCTCTCCGAGCACGTTCTCGGCGAAGATGTCGCGCTACCGGAGATTCTGGGCTGAACCCGCGCGTGCCTCGTTCGGATGAAACACCGAACGAGGCACGAGCGTCTTCGCGTGGATCCGGACCGGAATCAGGCGCCGGGGCAACGAACGGTGTACGACCACTCGGTGTGGTCAGGGCCCGTGACGCGAACCAGAACGGACGACGCCCCACCGGCGGGCACGTTGACGACAGCTGAACCAGTTCCCTCGTTGATGTTGTCGCCGATGTATCCGGTGCTGTGGATCAACCGACCTTCGTAGTACACCTCGATCAGGTCCGGGACGTTTTCGGTCTCGTAGCCGAGCACGAACGAGGTCGGGCCACCGCGGCCGAGTTCGTGCTTGGTGCTGGTGATTCCTGCGCCGCCCGAGACGGTCGAGGCGTCGCAGCGCTGCGTGGGCGCAAACGATCCGCCGCCGCCGCTGCCGCTGGCCAGGCCACTGAGAATGTCCCTGACGTTGCCACTGGCCAGGCCGTTGACGATGTCCGTCGCGCTGGTCGAGCCGGCGTTCAGGCCGCCGAGGACGTCGTTGAGGTTCCCGGTGGCGATCCCGCCGACGATGTCACCCACGCTGCCGCTGGCGATGCCGTTTGCGATGTCGTTCCCGATATCGCCGACGCTTCCGTTGATCGTGGCGCTGCCACTGTCGATGCTTCCTTGCACACTTTCTTCGATGCCGGGGGCAGCGGACGCAGTCGCCGGAAGCACGAGGGCAACCGCCGCTCCGATCGTCGCGGCCGCCGCCAAGGTTCGAACGCCGGGACGGCGAGAACTCCAGTTGTTCAACATATTTGCTCCACGGGTAGTTGGTCGGTCGTCCTTCAGAGCGATCCTGTCAGCCGAGCGGATCGGTGAATATCGTTTGTTCGGCTGACCCCGGACCGCGGGGCAGTCGTTCGTGTGCGCCGCGGCGGCCGACGGGCGAATTCGTTCACGACGGGGGAGTCATTAGGATCAAGTGGTGACCAGTGCAGCTCCAGAGAACCCCCAGACCCCCGCCGACGCCCTACCCAAGAGCTGGGACCCCAGCGCGGTAGAGGCCGATCTGTATCAAGGCTGGGTAGACGCCGGGTACTTCCAGGCCGACGCGACCAGCGACAAGCCCGGCTACTCCATCGTGCTGCCGCCCCCGAACGTCACCGGCAGCCTGCACATGGGCCATGCCCTGGATCACACCCTCATGGACGTGCTCAGCCGTCGCAAGCGGATGCAGGGCTACGAGGTGCTGTGGCTGCCAGGCATGGACCACGCCGGTATCGCCACGCAGTCCGTCGTCGAGAAGCAACTCGCTGCCGACGGAAAGACCAAGGAAGATTTCGGCCGCGAGCTGTTCATCGACAAGGTCTGGGACTGGAAGCGCGAATCCGGTGGAACCATCGGTGGCCAGATGCGGCGCATCGGTGACGGCGTCGACTGGAGTCGTGATCGTTTCACGATGGACGAGGGCCTCTCCCGCGCCGTCCAGACCGTCTTCAAGCGCATGTTCGACGAGGGCCTGATCTACCGCGCCGAGCGTCTCGTGAACTGGTCGCCGGTGCTGCAGACCGCGATCTCCGACATCGAGGTGAAGTTCGAGGACGTCGAGGGTGAGCTGGTTTCCCTGCGCTACGGCTCGCTCGACGACAACGAGCCGCACGTCATCGTCGCGACCACTCGCGTCGAGACGATGCTCGGTGACACCGCAGTAGCGGTCCATCCCGAGGACGAGCGCTACAAGCACCTCATCGGCACCACTCTCGATCATCCGTTCACCGGGCGTCAGATCCCGATCATCGCCGACGACTACGTCGACCCCGAGTTCGGAACCGGCGCTGTGAAGATCACGCCGGCTCACGATCCCAACGACTTCGAGATGGGCCTGCGGCACAACCTGCCGATGCCCACCATCATGGACAAGACCGGCAAGATTGCCGACACCGGAACCGAATTCGACGGAATGGACCGCTTCGAGGCTCGCGTCAAGGTTCGCGAAGCTCTCGACGAGCAGGGACGCGTCGTCGCCGAGAAGCGCCCGTACCTGCACAGCGTCGGGCACTCCGAGCGCAGTGGCGAGGCCATCGAGCCTCGTCTCTCGTTGCAGTGGTGGGTCAAGGTCGAGACGCTCGCCAAGGCTGCGGGTGACGCGGTTCGCAACGGGGACACCGTCATTCACCCGGCGAGCCAGGAGCCACGCTGGTTCGACTGGGTCGACAACATGCATGACTGGTGCATTTCCCGTCAGCTCTGGTGGGGTCACCGCATTCCGGTCTGGTACGGCCCCGAGGGTGAAGTTGCGTGCTTCGGTCCTGACGAAACGGCGCCGGAAGGCTGGGTCCAGGATCCCGACGTCCTCGATACCTGGTTCTCCTCCGGACTGTGGCCCTTCTCGACGATGGGCTGGCCGGACAACACGCCCGAACTCGAAAAGTTCTATCCCACCAGTGTTCTCGTCACCGGCTACGACATCCTGTTCTTCTGGGTCGCCCGCATGATGATGTTCGGCACTTACGTGTCCGAGGACGAGTCGATCACCGCCGGTCCGGGTAAGTCCGGCGCGCAGATGCCGTTCAAGGACGTGTTCCTGCACGGACTGGTCCGCGATCAGTACGGCAAGAAGATGTCGAAGTCTCGCGGCAACGGTATCGACCCACTCGACTGGGTCGATCGTTTCGGCGCCGACGCCCTGCGATTCACACTTGCACGCGGCGCCAACCCGGGCAGCGACCTGTCCGTCGGTGAGGATTCGGCGCAGTCCTCGCGCAACTTCGCGACCAAGTTGTTCAACGCGACCAAGTTCGCTCTGATGAACGGCGCTGCTCCCGCGCCGCTGCCCGCTCGAAGCGAACTGACCGACGCCGATCGTTGGATCCTCGACCGTCTCGACACGGTCCAGGCCGAGGCGGACGCCGCATTCGATCGCTACGAGTTCAGCAAGGCGTGCGAAGGCCTGTTCCACTTCGCGTGGGACGAGGTCTGTGACTGGTACCTCGAACTCGCCAAGGTGCAGTTCGCCGCCGACGAGGCCGTCGCCGCGAACACCCGCGCCGTGCTCGGCAACGTTCTCGATGCACTGCTCCGCCTCCTGCACCCGGTCATTCCGTTCGTGACCGAAACCCTGTGGAAGGTGCTCACCGGCGGCGAGTCCGTGGTCGTCGCCGAATGGCCCGTGTTGTCCGGTGAGGCAGTCGACGCCCAGGCCGCAACCAGGATCGAAGACACGCAGAAGCTGATCACCGAGGTGCGACGATTCCGAAACGATCAGGGACTCAAGCCTTCCCAGAAGGTCCCGGCTCGTGCGTCCGGGCTCTCGGAGGCCGGCATGGACGGCCAGTTCGCCTACGTGGCGGCGCTGGCCAAGCTGACCGAACCCGAAGAGGGATTCACCGCGTCGATCTCCGTCGAGGTGCGCCTGAGCCAGGGCACCGTCACTGTCGACATCGACACCTCGGGCACCATCGACCTCGGCGCGGAGAAGAAGCGGCTCGAAAAGGACCTCGCGGCAGCGCAGAAGGAGCTCGTCACCGCTGACAACAAGCTGGCGAACGAGGCCTTCCTGGCGAAGGCGCCCGACGCCGTCGTCGACAAGATCAAGACACGTCGCCAGATCGCCGTCGAAGAGATCGAGCGCATCACGGGACGTCTGAAGGAGCTGGCCGACAAGTGAGTTCGTACGAGCCGTCCCAATTCGACGCTCAGAGTTCGGTTCCGACTCCGGTCGACATCGCCGAACTGGCGCTGGTGGAAGCAGAACTCGACAAGCGTTGGCCCGAGACCAAGATCGAGCCGTCACTGACTCGTATCGAGGCGCTCATGGATGTCCTGGGCTCGCCTCAGCACAACTATCCGTCGGTGCACGTCACGGGAACCAACGGTAAGACGTCGGTGACGCGCATGATCGATTCGTTGATGACGGCTCTGCATCGTCGCACCGGGCGAACCACCAGCCCTCATCTGCAGATCGCGACCGAGCGGATCAGCATCGACGGTCATCCGATCTCGCCGCGGCTCTACGTGGACACGTTCCGCGAGATCGAGCCGTACGTGCAGATGATCGACGCACAGTCGGAGGAAGCCGGGGGACCGGCGATGAGCAAGTTCGAAGTGCTCACCGCCATGGCCTATGCGGCCTTCGCGGAGGCGCCGGTCGACGTCGCCGTGGTCGAGGTCGGCCTCGGCGGACGCTGGGACGCCACCAACGTGATCGACGGGCAGGTTGCGGTGATCACCCCGATCAGCCTCGATCACGCCGAGTACCTGGGCACCGACCTGGCCGGGATCGCGGAGGAGAAGGCCGGGATCATCAAGAAGGGCCGCGAGGACCTGGTTCCGGTGGACACCGTCGCGATCATCGCCGAGCAGACTCCCGAAGTCATGGAGGTATTGCTGCGGCGTGCTGTCGAGGTGGAGGCCGCGGTCGCTCGTGAAGGCTCGGAGTTCAAGGTGCTTGCTCGCCAGATCGCGGTGGGCGGACAGCAGCTCGAACTTCAAGGCTTGAGCGGTGTGTACACCGACATCTTCCTCCCCCTTCACGGTGAGCATCAGGCGCGCAACGCCGCGCTCGCGCTCGCTGCCGTAGAAGCGTTCTTCGGTGCCGGTCCGGATCGACAACTGGATCAGGATGCAATCCGCAACGGGTTCGCCTCGGTCGTCAATCCCGGTCGCCTCGAACGTGTTCGGAGTGCGCCGACGGTCTTTCTCGACGCCGCCCACAATCCAGACGGTGCTCGCGCTCTCGCGGCCGCACTGTCCGCCGAGTTCGACTTCCGCAAGCTCGTGGGAGTGGTCAGCGTCATGGCGGACAAGGACGTCGACGCCATCTTGACTGCATTCGAATCCGTCTTCGACGAGATCGTCGTCACCCACAACGGGTCACCCCGGGCGATGGACGTCGAAGAACTGGCGAACATCGCCGTCGCGAAGTTCGGCGACGAGCGCGTCGTCGTTGCGCCGGTGCTTGCCGACGCCTTGGAAGTCGCGATCGAAATCGCCGAGCAGGTCGCCGAACCCGGTGAGGCCGTATCAGGGGCGGGTGTGGTGGTGACGGGATCCGTCGTGACCGCAGGCGCCGCCCGCACGCTGTTCGGAAAGGACCCCGCGTGAGTACCCCGTCAGATGCCAATCCCGAGTCCGGAGACCACGAGCCCGGAGACACTGCCGGCGAGTTCGGGCCGCCGACCAAGGACCCGTGGAAAAGCTTCCGCGGAGTGATGGCCGGAACCCTGATCCTCGAGGCGATCGTCGTGCTGCTGGCTTTGCCGGTTGTCGCGGTCGTCGGCGGAGGCCTCACCGCGGCCTCCGCGGGATTCATCATCGGGTTGGCGGTACTGATGATTCTGGGTGCGGGCATCCAGGGCAAGCCGTGGGCGATGGGGTTCAACGTCGCGCTGCAGGTGATTCTTCTGTTCGGTTTCTTCGTCCACCCGTCGATCGCCGGTGTGGCGATCACCTTCGGGATCGTCTGGGGATACCTCGTCTACCTGCAGAGAGACATCAAGCGCCGGATGGACAAGGGCCTGCTTCCCGGTCAGCGGGACTGACCATTTAGGCTGTCCGCTGTGACTGAGCGCACCCTCGTACTTATCAAGCCCGACGCCGTTGCCCGTGGATACGTAGGAGAAATCCTCAGCCGTATCGAGCGCAAAGGCCTGACAATTGCAGCACTCGACCTCCGCGTAGCTTCCGAAGAGGTGGCTGGTAGCCACTACGCAGAACACGCCGAGCGTCCGTTCTACCCGAGCTTGTTGGAGTTCATCACCTCCGGTCCGCTGGTGGCCGCAGTGCTCGAAGGCCCCCGAGCCATCGCTGCTTTCCGTCAGTTGGCCGGCGGAACCGACCCGGTCGACAAGGCTCTTCCGGGTACGATCCGCGGCGACTTCGGACTCGAAGCGCAGCAGAACCTCGTTCACGGCAGCGACTCCGTGGAGTCGGCAGAGCGTGAAATCGCTCTGTGGTTCCCCGCGCTGTCGTCCATCTGAATCTCCGATCGGGCCTCTGGCCCACATGAACGGGCCTTCGGCCCACATCTCCACAGCGAATTCTCGGCACGTATCCCACATCGGTGCGCCCTTTGCAGTTGCAGGCGCGTTGGTGTGGGATACTGCTTTCAGTTGAACCGCAATTTGTTTTACGCACGTTCAACCGGATGACACCTAGGTTCGATGCCCTTTCATCGCTGCTCCAGGTCAACAGGAAATCCCTGGACCTCTGCACGCTGGATGATCAGGCGCTCGCGCACAGGACAACGGCCATCCAGCCAGGCACTTCATGTGCTCGCAGTGAATAACGGGCATTGCGGACCATGCGGAGCGAGACCTTACAATCTCGTACTCACTTCTGAGTGCGAGTACACACAGCACGCTCCCGCGTGGCCGCGTGACAACTCGACTTCTGGGTTGGACGCGCCCGGGGGCTGAGGAGACTTACGTGGCCGATCAATCCCCAACCGAATCAGATTCCAGCACCACCCCGGAATTTCCCGACAAGATGCGCGTACACGCGCTGGCGAAGTTGCTCGGCGTCACCAGCAAGCAGGTCCTTGCCGAAGCCGCAGCGCTCGGTACCGAATTGCGCAGCGCGCAGTCGAGTCTCCACCGTGACGTCGCTCAGCGGATTCATGCCTCGTTGACTTCCGCGGCCGAGGCCATCGAGCCCGTCGTCGCCGAGCTCGACACCCTCATCGACCCGGTTGTCGAGGCGCCGGTTGCCGAGGAGCCTGCTGCAGAAGCTCCCGTGGAGGCTGCTCCTGTTGCAGAGGCTCCGGCCGAGAAGCCTGTCAGGGCTCGTCGCACTCGCAAAAAGGTCGTCGTCGAAGAACCTGCAGCAGAAGAAACAGTGGATCCGGCTGTCGCCGAGATCAGCGCTGGACTCGACGCCGCAGCTGCGCTGCAGAGCAAGGAAGCCGAGCAGTCCGATCTGTTCACTTCCTTCGAAGCACCGCAGACCCATCAGCCCGAGGTGGCTCCCGCCGCGCCGCAGGTCCCGCTGTTCCTGCAGCCGGATCTCGAAGCCGCCGAGGTAGCTCCGCGTCGCCGTCGCGCACGCCGCGAGCCTGCTGCACCGGCGGTCGTCGAAGAGAAGCAGACAACCGCGGAAGCCGAAACCGTCGTTCCCGAGGCAGCGCCGGTTGCAGTTCCTGCCGTCGAAGAGCCGGCTGTGACCGCACCGCAAACCGAGGGCGAGAGCGCCGAGTCCGAGGACGAGGACGACGATCAGCCGCGTCGCCGTCGTCGTGGACGCCGTGGACGTGGACGTGGTCGCGGTGAACAGGGTGGCGAGCAGGGTTCGGACGAAGAGTCGGATACCGCTACCGAGTCGGAGCAGGAATCTGCCCCTGCGGCAGTCGAGAAGCAAACCGACGACGCTGCCGGCGAAGAATCCGGTGATAAGTCCGAGTCCACCGCTGATGCGGATTCCGAGAATGCCGACGATTCCGATCTCGATGCCGACGGATCGAGCCGCCGTCGCCGCCGTCGTCGTCGTCGCAAGACCGGCACCGACGGCGCCACCGACGCGACTGCGACGTCCGAGGACGATCCGCCGAACACCGTCGTTCACGAGCGCGAACCTCGCAACAAGACCCGCGTCAAGGACGAGGTCCAGGGCATCAGTGGTTCGACACGTCTGGAAGCGAAGCGTCAGCGTCGCCGCGACGGTCGTGACGCCGGCCGACGTCGCCCACCGATCCTGACCGAGTCGGAGTTCCTCGCGCGTCGTGAGGCCGTCGATCGCGTCATGGTTGTGCGCGATCGGGCAGACAGCGGTCAGCCGCATGCGACTACACAGGTAGCAGTCCTCGAAGACGGAGTGCTGGTCGAGCACTTCGTCACCAACTCGGCGTCGGCGTCGATGGTCGGCAACGTGTACCTCGGACGTGTCCAGAACGTGCTCCCCAGCATGGAAGCTGCGTTCATCGACATCGGACGTGGCCGCAACGGTGTTCTCTACGCCGGTGAGGTCAACTGGGAGGCTGCCGGTCTCGGTGGCAACTCGCGCAAGATCGAGCAGGCTCTCAAGCCTGGCGATCAGGTGCTCGTTCAGGTCAGCAAGGATCCGGTCGGCCACAAGGGTGCTCGACTGACGACACAGATTTCGCTTGCCGGTCGTTTCCTCGTCTACGTGCCCGGTGGTACGTCCACGGGTATCAGCCGCAAGCTTCCGGACACCGAGCGCAAGCGTCTCAAGGAAATCTTGCGCGACATCGTGCCCGCCGACGCGGGCGTGATCATTCGCACGGCGTCCGAGGGCGTCAGCGAAGAAGAGTTGGCGCGCGACGTGACTCGTCTGCAGGCTCAGTGGGCCGGCATCGAGGAGCAGGCTGCGGCTGCGGACACCGGTAAGTCCGGCAACCCGCAGGCGCTGTACGAAGAGCCTGACATGCTGGTCAAGGTCATTCGTGATCTGTTCAACGAGGACTTCTCCAAGCTGGTCATCGAGGGCGAGAAGGCGCACACGACGGTCGAGAACTACATCAACTCCGTTGCGCCCGACCTGCTTCCGCGGCTCGAGAAGTACACGCCGAACAACGGTATCGACGTCTTCGCGGCTCGCCGTATCGACGAGCAGTTGGCCAAGGCACTCGATCGCAAGGTGTGGCTGCCGTCCGGCGGCACCCTGGTGATCGACCGCACCGAGGCCATGACCGTCGTCGACGTCAACACCGGCAAGTTCACCGGAGCCGGCGGAAACCTCGAAGAGACCGTCACCCGTAACAACCTCGAAGCGGCCGAGGAGATCGTTCGCCAGATGCGCCTGCGGGACATCGGCGGAATGATCGTCGTCGACTTCATCGACATGGTTCTCGAATCGAACCGGGACCTGGTCCTGCGTCGGCTCACCGAATGCCTGGGTCGCGATCGCACGCGCCATCAGGTGTCGGAGGTCACGTCACTCGGGCTCGTGCAGATGACGCGCAAGAAGTTGGGCACCGGATTGGTCGAGGCCTTCTCGACCACCTGTGAGCACTGCCACGGCCGCGGCATCATCGTCCATTCCGAGCCCGTCGAGGTGAAGTCCTCGGACGACGGAGGATCGCGTTCGGGCTCGCAGCGCAGTGATTCCGGTACCTCGCGCAAGAACAAGCGTGGCCGCGGAGACAAGTCGGCTTCGACCGAGTCCAACGGACAGGAAGCTCCGGCGCCGGAGGTTCCGGCCGTCGACGCGACGGTCAAGCGGGCTCATCCGGTGGCATTGGCGATGGCCTCGCATCACCACGACGACGACGAGACCGTCGCGGCCGACTCGACCGAGTCTGATTCCGCCGGTGTGTCTTCGGGGGACGATGCATCCAAAAGTGCCGATCGGCAACAAGATCGGCCGATCGATACTCCTGCTGCTGCTGAGCACCATGACGTTCCTGTTGTGGACTCTGCTGCGGAAGAAGTATCCGCAGTGGACAACGAGTCGGCCGCAGCTTCGACCGAAGCAGCTCCGCGCGGTCGTCGGCGTAGTCGCCGGGCGTCGCGGGCAGCGTCGGCACCGGTTGCCGAGGCAGCTCCCGAGGTGGGCACGGTCTTCGTGATTCCGACTCCGGAACCCGTGGTGGACGCGGTCGCGGAAAACGTTCCGGCTCCGGCCACCGAAGTTCCGGCTGAGGAAGAAGTTGTCGTCGTCAAGAGACCCCGTCGCAGGCGTGCAGCAGCACGTCCCGCAGGGCCTCCGGTAGACGGAGAGTAAGAACTACTGGCTTTCGGTCGGTTGGATGATTTCGCGATGAGCGAGGACATCCAACCGTTATCCGAAGTTTCAGCTGGTAGAAGCAGTACAGAGTAGTGAGCACCACCCCTCGGCGGGGCGGTTTGACCCTGACGGTTGCTTTCCCGTAACCTTGGAGGGTCGCCACCCGGCGGTAGAGATTCCGTGTGCCTAGAGTGTGCGTGAATGTCCCGGTACGTCAGTGCCGAGCCGAGGTGACATAAACCAGACCAGTCGCGATGCATTTGAAGCCTCAGGCAGCAGCGCGAGCAAGTTCGAAGAAGCAAGGGGTAGCCCTCCGATGGCAACGTACGCGATCGTCAAGACCGGCGGAAAGCAGTACAAGGTCGCTGTTGGTGACCTCGTCAAGGTCGAGAAGATCGAGGGTGAGCCCGGCACTGCTGTCTCGCTTGCTCCCGTTCTCGTGGTCGACGGATCCGACCTGACCACCGACGCGGCCAAGCTGGCCAAGGTCGCAGTCACCAGTGAGATCGTCGAGCACACCAAGGGCCCGAAGATCCGCATCCACAAGTTCAAGAACAAGACCGGTTACCACAAGCGTCAGGGCCACAGGCAGCCGATCACGGTGCTCAAGGTCACGGGCATCAAGTAACCAGTTCTTTCTAGCTAATTTCACCCGAGGAGGGTCAATAGCATGGCACATAAGAAGGGTGCATCCAGCTCCCGTAACGGTCGCGATTCAAACGCCCAGCGCCTCGGCGTGAAGCGCTTCGGCGGCCAGTCGGTCAGCGCAGGCGAAATCCTGGTTCGCCAGCGCGGCACGCACTTCCACCCCGGCGTCAACGTCGGCCGTGGCGGCGACGACACCCTATTCGCTCTCGCTGCCGGTGCAGTCGAGTTCGGCCAGAAGCGTGGACGCAAGACCGTGAACATCGTTCCGGCCGTCGTTGCGGCTGAGGTCTAGTCTTTCTCGCTAGTTGTGCGTCATCGGTTCTACTTCGGTAAGCCGGTTCTGCTTTCGGTAAGAGAGTGACGCGTTCCAAGCTCCCGATAGGGGCGGACCAGGGTTGAAATAACCCGGTCCGCCCCTATCGTTTGTTTAAGCAGTACCCGTTTTGCCCCGAGCAACCCTGCTCACCAGAAGTTCAGCTCATCGCGTGAGACCCGCAATTGACTGAGGAAGGATCCGGCAGTCATGTCCCGATTCATTGACCGTGTTGTGCTGCACGTCAGCGCTGGAAAAGGCGGCAATGGTTGCGCCTCCGTACACCGCGAGAAGTTCAAACCGCTCGGCGGTCCGGACGGTGCCAACGGAGGTCGCGGTGGCGACGTCATCCTCGTGGTCGACGAGAACATCCACACCCTCCTCGACTTTCACTTCCATCCCAACGCGAAGGCGACCAACGGCAAGCAGGGCGCCGGCAGTAACCGCGAGGGTGCAAACGGTGAAGACCTCATCCTCAAGGTTCCGGATGGAACTGTGGTTCTCGATACCGACGGCAACGTGCTTGCCGACCTCGTGGGAGTCGGTTCACGCTTCGACGCCGCTCAGGGCGGCCGCGGCGGACTCGGCAACGCAGCACTCGCCTCGAAAGCCCGCAAAGCTCCCGGTTTCGCACTCCTCGGTGAGGACGGTGTCGAGCGTGACCTGGTTCTCGAACTCAAGTCGGTAGCTGACGTCGGTCTGCTCGGATTCCCCTCCGCCGGTAAGTCCTCGCTTGTGTCCGTTCTCTCTGCGGCCAAGCCGAAGATCGCCGACTACCCCTTCACAACTCTGGTCCCCAACCTCGGCGTCGTCTCGAGCGGTGACACCACCTTCACCGTCGCCGACGTGCCCGGGCTGATCCCCGGTGCAAGCGAAGGCCGCGGTTTGGGCCTGGACTTCCTGCGCCACATCGAACGCTGCGCCGTATTGGCGCACGTGATCGACTGCGCCACCCTCGATCCGGGACGTGACCCGATCTCCGACATCGACGCCCTGGAAGCAGAGCTGGCCGCGTACACGCCCGCGCTCTCCGGCGACTCGGGACTCGGTGACCTCGACAAGCGCCCGCGCGTCGTCATCCTCAACAAGACCGACGTTCCCGAGGCCGCCGAATTGGCCGAAATGGTCACGCCTGAGATCGAAGCTCGCGGATGGCCGGTCTTCACCATCTCGGCGGTGAGCCGAGAAGGATTGCGACCGTTGACATTCGCGCTGGCGAAGATGGTCCGCGACTACCGCGAAGCTCATCCGAAGCCCGAGCCGAAGCGCCAGGTCATTCGCCCGGTCAAGGTCAAGGATTCCAGCTTCACCATCGAGAAGGATCCCGATATTCCCGGTGGGTTCGTCGTCCGAGGCACCCGCCCGGAGCGGTGGATTCGTCAGACCGCCTTCGACAACGACGAGGCCGTTGGTTACCTCGCCGACCGTCTTGCTCGATTGGGCGTCGAGGACGCATTGGTCAAGAAGGGCGCTCAGCCAGGAGCTTCCGTCACCATCGGCGACGTCAGCTTCGAGTGGGAGCCGATGACGCCGGCCGGTATCGATCTGACCCGCACGGGCCGTGGAACCGACCCGCGTCTCGATCAGGTGGAGCGCATCGGCGCCGACGAGCGCAAGCACGCGCGTCGTGTCCGCCGCGGCTTGCTCGACGAAGACGCCTGACCCACGCGATTTCAGGACGAAAACCGAAGAGAGGGAACGGGACTGTGCTCGGGTCCACCAGGGAGTCGATAGCGTCGGCTCACAGTATCGTCGTGAAGATCGGGTCGTCTGCGCTCACCAGTCTGGTGGCGGGACTCGATACTCACCGACTCGACCTGTTGGCCGATGCCATCGAGTCTCGCATGCGTGCGGGTTCCGATGTCGTCGTCGTCTCGTCCGGTGCCGTCGGCGCCGGACTGGCGCCGCTGGGACTGACCAAGCGGCCTCGCGATCTCGCGACCAAGCAGGCTGCGGCCAGCGTCGGTCAGTTGGCTCTGGCTCACGCCTGGGGTACGTCGTTCGCCCGTTACGGCCGTACCGTCGGGCAGGTTCTACTCACGGCTGACGACATCGCTCGACGGACGCAGCACCGCAACGCCCAACGGACACTCGATCGTCTACGGGCATTGCACGCGGTGGCGATCGTGAACGAGAACGACACCGTTGCCACCACCGAACTTCGATTCGGTGACAACGATCGGCTGGCTGCTCTGGTTGCTCATCTGGTCGGCGCCGACGCGTTGATCCTGTTGTCGGATGTGGACGGACTGTACGACGGGGATCCCCGAAAGGGCGATGCCACACTGATTCCCGAGGTCAACAGTCCCGAGGATCTCGACGGTGTGGTTGCCGGTTCGGGTGGCGCCCTCGGTACCGGAGGCATGGCGTCGAAGCTCTCAGCAGCACGCCTGGCCGCGGATTCCGGCGTGCCAGTTCTGCTCGCGGCAGCATCGGACGCTGCGCAGGCACTCAGTGGTGCCGATGTCGGAACGGCATTTGCGCCCCGGCCGACGCGATTGTCGGCCCGCCGATTCTGGGTTCGTCACGCCGCTGACACATCGGGTGACCTCCACCTCGACGAAGGCGCCGTCCGCGCGGTCGTGTCCAAGCGTCGAAGCCTTCTGTCCGCTGGCATCGTCGGTGTATCCGGTGACTTCCACGCCGGCGACGTCGTGTCCCTGATGGGGCCGGGGGAGAAGCCCGTCGCCCGGGGTGTCGTTGCGTTCGACGCTGCGGAGATCGAGGAGATCCTGGGGCGCTCCACCACCGATCTACCGGCTGACATGCAGCGTCCTGTGGTTCACGCGGACGACTTGGTGGCGCTGTAGCTTTCGTGTTCGACGAGGGCGGAAAGTGCTTCAGCGCAACCGACTTCGAGCTTGCGGTCGGCGAATTCGTCGCCGCGAGTCGTGCCTCGATTGACGATGGCGATCGGCTTCCCGGTCTTGGCGGCATGCCGGACGAAACGTAGGCCGGACATCACGGTCAACGACGACCCGGCTACCAACAGTGCGTCGGATTGGTCGACGAGGCTGTACGCACGGGCGACGCGTTCCTTGGGGACGGATTCGCCGAAGTAGACGATGTCCGGTTTGAGTAAGCCACCGCACACGGCGCAATCCACGACGCGAAAGTGTGCGGTGGATTCGATCACGGCATCTGCGTCGGGTGCGATTTCGACTCCTGTTGCAGCAGCGACTGTTTCGGCGAATCCAGGATTGGCTTCTTCCAGTCTCTCCGCGAGAGTGGTGCGGGAGATCAGCCGCTGGCAGCTCAGGCATCGAACCTGCGCGTAGGTGCCGTGGAGGTCGATGACGTTTCGCGCGCCGGCCTTGGTGTGCAGGAGGTCGACGTTCTGGGTGATCACGCCGACGGCTCGCCCTGTTCGTTCCAGCGCCGCGACGGCCCGGTGGCCCTGGTTGGGGCGGGAGCTGTCCATGTATCGCCAGCCGATGTGGTTGCGCGCCCAGTAGTGCCGCCGAAACGCCGGATCGCCGATGAACTGCTGGAACGTCATCGGATTGCGCGGGGGTGAATCAGGTCCGCGGTAGTCCGGGATTCCGGAGTCGGTGGAGATGCCGGCGCCCGTCAGAACTGCCAGGCGACGGCCGGCCAGGAGTTCGGGAAGGGCATCGAGGCGGCTGTTGTCGGTGGGCACTGCTCCAGGATAGGCGCGTGTGCGAGACGGAGGCGCGGAGGAAGTCCGAAATGTTCAATAGAACACGTGTGCGATCGCCGATACTCGTAGACATGAACACAGTGAACCCAATCCCCGCTGGTTACCGCACGATCACTCCCTACCTCGCGGTGCCGGACGGTCATGCCGCACTCGACTACTACAAACGAGCACTTGGAGCTGAGATAGTCGATGCGATGAACGCACCTGACGGCTCCCTCATGCATGCGGAGATCCGGATCGGCGATTCGATGCTGCAGCTTTCGCAGGAGATGCCGGACTTCGGACTCAAATCACCACAGGGCGGCTGGGTGCATTCGTCGATCGTCGTCTACACCGAGGACACGGACGGGTTTGTCGCTCGGGCAGTCGCCGAGGGAGGCACGCTGGTCACGGCTGTGGCCGATACATTTTCGGGCGACCGGCATGGGGTGTTTCTCGATCCGTTCGGCCACAGGTGGGCAGTATGCACGAAGGTCGAGGATGTACCTGCCGAAGAGGTCGCTCGCCGGGCGCGGGCGCTCTTCTTTCCGGAGACGCAGTCGCCACAGTAATTTGTGGCAACCGTGGTCCGAGCATTCGAGCTTCGGCGGCGTACTCAGTATCCGGCTACTGGGTCCACGAGGGCAGCCAGCGCCTCACCCTTCGCGAAGCGGGTCACGTTCTTGGAGACGTGATCCGCGAACGCGGCGGGGCGAACGCCTGGCGGATTGGAATCGTGGGGTGTGATGATCGCATTCGTCAGATCCCACAGTGGGTGACCGTCCGGGAGGGGTTCGGGATCGGTGACGTCGAGACCGGCGCCGCCGATCTGTTCCGACTCGATGGCCTCGACCAGTGCGTCGGTGTCGACCAGTGATCCGCGCGCGACATTGATCACCCAGGAATGGGGTTGCATCGCCGCCAACTGCGCACGGCCCACGAGGTGACGGGTGGCCGGGGTGGCGGGTGCAGCAATCACGAAGTGATCTGCGCGAGAATAGATTTCATCCATCCTGGATGCGGGGTACGTCGAGATCGCCCCGGGGACCGGGCTACCGGAACGATTGACTGCGATGCTGTCCGCCCCCTGCGCGGCCAGCATCGGAATCAGCGCGCGGCCGATACCGCCTGCGCCGATGATCGCAACCGTCGAGCCACGAAGGGTGCCGATCTTGGGAAAGAACTCGAACTGACGCCACGTTCGAGCCTCGATGTGTGCAGGCAAGTGACGAACTCCGGCCAAGAGAAGCATGAGTGCATGCTCGGCCACCGACGCCGAAAATGCACCGGCCGCCGAGGTCCACGTGATTTCTGTGTCCCTCGGAATCACACCGGAGTCGAACCAATCCTCGATTCCCGCCGACGGAAGCTGCACCCACCTGACCGACGCCGGTAACTCCGACGGAAAGGTCTCGGGTGAGCCCGCCCAGATCAGGGCGTCCGCAGTGTCGATCGGACTGATCAGACCGCCGCCCCGAAGCACCGCGCTGTCGAGCAGTGCATCGGGGACGGGGCCGATCGCTACGCGTGGAGAGGTGTCAGTCGCCATGACTAGACGCTACGCGGGGACCTCCACCAGTGGGTAGACACCGTTCTCGTCGTGCACCTCACGCCCGGTGACCGGCGGATTGAACACGCACAGCATGCGCATCTGCGTGTCCGGCTCGACGCGGTGACGCTCGTGGCCGTTGAGCAGGTACATCGACCCCGGTGCGAGATCGTATTCCTTGTTGTTGTCGAGGTCGATCAGCTTGCCGGTGCCCTCGACGAGCCAGACAGCCTCGACGTGGTTGGCGTAATGGAACTCGTTGACCGAACCCGCCTTGATGGTGGTCTCGTGGAACGAGAACCCGACGCGGTCGCCGCCGAGGACGATGCGCTTGCTGCGCCAGTTTCCGTCCTCACTCGTGATGTCGCGGTCGGTGTCGGTGATCTCGGTGGTGGTGCGAACGATCATGGGAGAGTCCTTCCTCTAGCTGCAGACCTTGAGTGTCGCCTCGGCCAGAATGGAGAGGCCGTGCTCGAGCTCGTCGTCGGTAATCGTCAGTGCGGGAAGCAGTTTCACAACCTGGTCGGAGGGTCCGGAGGTCTCGGCGAGCAATCCCTCGTCGAATGCCAACTGGCAGACCTTGCCGGCGCGCTCGGGCTGTTCGAAGACGAGGCCCTGAACCAAGCCACGCCCGCGGTGCGAGACCTCGCCGGGGAACTGATCGGAGAGGTTGGCGAAGCATTCGCTGATGCGTGCGCCCTTCTTCAACGTCGTCTTGGTGAGGGCGTCGTCGGACCAGTAGTGGTCGAGTGCCACCTTGGAGGTGACGAACGCCGGGTTGTTGCCGCGGAATGTGCCGTTGTGCTCGCCCGGTCCCCAGACGTCGAGTTCACGCTTGAACAGCGTGAGCGCCATCGGCATTCCGTAGCCGCTGATCGACTTGGACAACGTGACGATGTCGGGAACGATTCCGGCCTCTTCGAAGGAGAAGAACGGGCCGGTACGGCCGCAACCCATCTGGACGTCGTCGACGATCAACAGGATTCCGCGATCCGAGCACAGTGTTGCCAGCGCCCGAAGCCATTCGGGGCGAGCGACATTGACGCCACCTTCACCCTGCACGGTTTCGACGATCACTGCCGCGGGGCGGTTGATTCCACTGCCGGAATCATCGAGAACGCGGGAGAACCACTGGAAGTCCTCGGTGACGCCGTCGAAGTAGTTGTCGAAGGGCATCGGTGTCGTGTGCACGAGGGGGACACCGGCGCCCGCGCGCTTCATCGAGTTGCCGGTCACGGAGAGTGCACCAAGTGTCATTCCGTGAAATGCGTTGGTGAAGTTGATGACTGCCGAACGTCCGGTGACCTTGCGGGCCAGCTTCAGTGCAGCCTCGACGGTGTTCGATCCGGTCGGGCCGGGGAACTGGACCTTGTAGTCCAGGCCGCGTGGCTCGAGGATGTTGCGCTGAAAGGTCTCGAGGAATTCGCGTTTGGCGACTGTCGACATGTCGAGGCCGTGCGTGATGCCGTCGCTCATGATGTAGTCGACCAGTGCGGATTTGAGCACCGGGTTGTTGTGGCCGTAGTTGAGGGCGCCGGCACCGGCGAAGAAATCGAGGTAGTCGCGCCCGTTCTCGTCACGAATCCAGGATCCGGATGCGCTGGTGAACACTGCGGGCCAGTCACGGCAGTAGCTGCGAACCTCGGACTCGAGGGTTTCGAAAATGCTTGCTTCGTTGATATTCATATCTTCTTTGTTCCTCCGGGGCATGCTGTATGCCGAGCGCGAAGTGCGCTAGGCGCCGATCGTGTAAAGATCTTCGGCTTCGTGTCCATCGGGAAAATCGTTGGGCGAGAACAAGGTCTGCCTGGTTATCGGTACTTCGCGTCGACGTGCGAGCGCGGTGAAGAGTGCGATCGAAGCCTCGTTGTCGGGGCTGATCGTCGTCTCCAGATGTGTAACACCCAGCGGGGCAGTGCGATCCATCAAGTCGGACAGCATGCGGGCAGCAATTGCCTTGCCGCGCTGGTCTTCGTCGACCGCCACTTGCCACACGAACAGGGTTTCCTGAGCGCTGGGACGGGTATAACCGGAAACGAATCCGACTACGCGGCCGTCTACCTCCGCGACGATGGACGTCGCGCTGAAATCCCTGCACCACAACAGGTATGCATAACTCGAATTGAGGTCGAGCACCTTCGAATCACGTGCGATCTCCCAGAGCCGGACTCCGTCATCGATCTGTGGGCTTCTGAACAACACCGCGTCCGGCGCGGTGGTCGGGATAGCTCTCGTATCAACAGGCTTCATCGGTCATCTGAACGTAACAATCATTGCTGTCGAAGTCATGCAGATGTCCGTTTCGGGCCGTGTGGAACCCGTTGCGCCCCAGGTGAGGACATGAATGTGATGGTGCTCACATTATGTAACTTTTGCCGTTGTCGGAGCGACTATTTCGGGCAAAAACTCGCTATTTCGGGCTTGCGAGCGCCAACGGAAGTACAGAGTGAGCACCAGCCTGTCGAAGTGCGCGCGCGGCCATCGTGAAAGTCCAACCGGTATCGGCGATTGCGTCGACAAGAAGTATTGGTCCCTGATGGATACTCATGTCCGGGACTTCCCAAACATCGACCAGTCCGGACACGCGGTAGGCGGAGTTCGCTGCCGACACCGGAGGGTGGTCGGGTCGCAAGCGAAGGGTGCCCAGGTCGGTCAATCGCCCGACCTCGGCCAACTTGGCAGCCAGGCTCGACACCAACAAAGGATGCGTCGTGGATTCGAGGGCCATGACACCGGTGGGTCGCTCGGCCCAATTCCAGGCGGCCAGAACGCTGATACACGCGCTGACCACCGCATCGGGTACCTCCGCGTCGGGACCGTCGAAAAGCGCGCGGAGACGTTGACCCCAGCCCAGGTCCGACATCCGTCCGAGAATGCGCCCGGTTTCCGGCCCCTCGGTGATCTTCCCGGACAGCTTGACGCCCAGCTTGCTCAGGCCGGTCGGCCACATCTTGCGCGGCTCCAGGTCGAATCCGGGGCGCTGCAAGCGCGCCCGAGTCTCGTCGAGGGCGGCGGTGTCGACAGTGGTGTCGTAGCGATTGCCTGTGCAGTTGTCACAGCGACCGCACTGTGAGTTCTCCGAGGTCAGACCAGGATCGTCGAGTTGTTCACGCAGGAAGGTCATTCGACACGTCGTGATGCTCTGGTACTCGACCATTGCGGCCTGCTCGGCCTGGCGAGCGTCGTCGAGTCGGCCGTAGCGCTCGGCGTCGTACACCCAGGGTTCGCCGGTGCTGATCCACCCGCCCTTGACGCGTTTGACCGCGCCGTCGACGTCGAGGACTTTGAGGACCATCTCGAGACGCGTGCGATTGAGCTCCACCAGAGGTTCGAGTGCCGGTGTCGACGTGGCCTTTTCGGTGTCGAGGTGTTCGATGACGCTGCGGACCAGGTGCTCGCGGGGGAAGGCGACCGAGGCGAAGTAACTCCAGATCTGCTTGTCCTCGGCGCCAGGCAGGAGGATCACGTCTGCCCTGTCGGTGGAACGACCGGCGCGGCCCACCTGCTGGTAGTACGAGATCGGCGACGACGGTGCGCCGAGGTGGACGACGAACCCGAGATCAGGCTTGTCGAAGCCCATCCCGAGTGCCGAGGTGGCCACCAGAGCCTTGACGCGATTACCCAACAAGTCCTGCTCGAGAGATTCACGTTCAGTGGGATCGGTCTGGCCCGTGTAGGCGGCGACGGTATGGCCGCGCTCGGAGAGCAGGCTTGCGAGGTCGCGCGCGGCCGAAACCGTCAGCGTGTAGATGATGCCCGAACCCGGCAGCGTCTCGAGCATGTCGGCAAGCCAGGCAGCGCGCGCCGTCGCCTCCGGAATGTGGACTACAGAGAGGTGAAGCGATTCGCGTTCGAGCCCGCCGCGAAGGACGAGGGTTTCCTCACCGCCGACGCCGAGTTGGGCGGACACGTCCTCGACGACGCGGTTGTTGGCCGTCGCCGTGGTTGCGAGGACGGGAATGCCCTCGCCGAGTTCGGCGATCAAGGTCCTGATGCGGCGGTAGTCGGGACGGAAGTCGTGGCCCCAGTCGGAAACGCAGTGAGCCTCGTCGACTACGACCAGGCCGGCATCAGCTGCCAGGGCCGGGAGCACCTGATCGCGGAAGTCAGGGTTGTTCAGGCGCTCGGGGCTGACCAGAAGGACGTCGAGATCATTGGCTGCGACGCGGGCATGGATGTCGTCCCATTCGGTGACGTTGCCCGAATTGATGGTTGCGGCGCGCACTCCGGCACGTTCGGCAGAACTGACCTGGTTTCGCATCAGGGCCAACAACGGAGAGACGATGACGGTGGGGCCGTGGCCCGTTGCCCGGAGCAGCTTCGCCGAGATGAAGTAGACCGCAGATTTGCCCCAGCCGGTCCGCTGTACGACGAGCGCGCGTTTGCGCTGCACCACCAGCGCCTCGATGGCCGTCCACTGGTCCTCGCGTAGGCGGGCATCCGGCCCCGCGAGTTCGCGGAGCAGCCGCTCGGCTTCGTCGCGCATGGCTGGGGCAGTGGCGGTGGTCATGGACCCCATGGTGCACGACCCTGCCGACACGTGCGGGCTTCAGGCCTTGGCAACAGGTTCCTGCAGTTCGGTGACCCAGCCGTCGACATCCTCCGGGCACGCCAGCGTCACCTCACGGCTGGGGCCGGCATTGAGGTATCCCGCTGCGTCGATCCATTGGGCCAACGCCTGATAAGCGGGCAGGCAGTTGTCCATCGAACCCTTGTGCAGCAGCGAGGCCACGTGCTCTTCGGCCCGCAGGTCCACCACAGCGAACTCGTAGTCGCCATCGGGATTCGCGTCTACCGGTAGCGCCGCATGGACGACGACGTTCTCGTCGTCACCGGCATCCTCGTAGTAAGCGACAGCGGGTCCGATCGCGGCGATACCGGCACGATCCAAACCGGTACAAAGGCGCTCGTACAACCCGCGAACCACCGGGCCGATCGACGACGGATCCATCGTCTTGGCGGTACCGGTCAACTCCGCGACCCGCAGCGCCGGAACTGACTTGATCACAACCTCGTATGCGGACATCTGTCCCTCACTTTCGATGATCCGTAGGCGCGCCTGTACATGCGCCAGTCGCGCGGTGTCTTCCTGGATTCGGGTTTCGAGTTCTGCTCGGCGAAGCGTGAGCATCCCGCGGATCTCGTCGACGGTGACCGCCGACTCCACCACTTGCTGGACCTGGGCCAGAGTCAGGCCCAACTCCTTGAGAGCGACGATGCGGTTGAGCAGCGCCAACTGGCCCGCGGTGTACGAGCGATACCCGGTGGATGCGTCGACCCTCGCGGGTCTGAGCAGACCGATGGCGTCGTAGTGGCGGAGCATGCGCACCGACACACGACCTGCTCTCGCGAAGTCTCCGATGCTCAACATCCTTGCTCGCCCCGTTTCTCTCTCACAAACCCGATACCTACAGGTTTACGACCTCACACGGTGTCAGAGTCAAGCTGTCGGTTCAGGACTTTTTCGATCGCAGCGCGAGTGGGTGACGACACAGACGCGCCGCGGACCGTCGTCGCCAGACTTCCCGCCGTGGCAGCGAACTGCAGGGCGCGGTCCTGGCCCTGCACCCACTCCACGGCGAAGGCGCCGGTGAAAGCATCGCCTGCGCCAGTTGTATCCACGGGTGTCACGGCCGGGGAGTCGGCGTGGATTGTCTCCTCGCCCGACCGGAGATCCGCGCCGCCGGCCCCGAGCGTCGTGACGAGGTATCGGACGCGACCGGTGACCGCGGACAACTGCTCCGACTCGGTCTGGTTGACGATCAGGATGTCGACAGACTCGATCAGGGCGCCCGGAAGGTCTTGTACCGGTGAAGGATTGAGGATGACAGTTGTTCCGTTGGCGCGCGCGTGCCGGGCCGCTGTGGTGACCGTGTCGAGGGGTATTTCGAGTTGGCACAGGAGAACGTCGGCGTGTGCGATCGCGTCGAGGTCTACTTCGGACAACGAGGTGACCGAGGAATTGGCGCCCGGGACGACGATGATGTTGTTCTCCGCGTCCTCGCTCACGGTGATGGCGGCAACGCCGCTCGGGCCGTCGACACTACGAAGCAACGCGGTGTCGACCCCGGCGTCTTGCAGGGTCTCGCGCAATTGGGTGCCGAAACCGTCGTCGCCGACCGCGCCGACGAACGACACGTCCCCACCGGCCTTCGCGGCGGCGATGGCCTGGTTGCTGCCTTTGCCTCCCGCCGCGGTGGCAAAGGCAGTGCCGAGCAGCGTTTCTCCCGGAGCTGGGAATCTGGACACTGACGTGGTCAGATCCATGTTGATACTGCCGACGACGACGATTCGAGGCGTGCTCATACCTCGAGGTTATCGGCCTTCATTCTCTTTCGACGAACCTTGCGGATGATCCGACGTGCTTCCTCGTCGGTGGCGACGGAGGGCGGAGAGCCGTCGAGTGGCTTGCGTGCGGTCTCGGGGATCATCAGGACTGCGATACCGCCGATCACGGCGGCGATCATCATGTACATCGGTGCGACCAAGTTGCTGCCCGTTGCACTTTCGAGGGCGGTGAGCACCAGGGGAGTGGTCCCGCCGAAGATGGAGACCGCGAGGTTGTATCCGATTGCCAAGCCGCCGTACCTGATTCCGGTCGGAAAGAGTGCGGGAAGCACGGACGGGAACACACCGACGAACAGCAGGAGCAAGCCGCCGAGAATTGCGAGTCCCAGGAAGACCGTCACGTAGTTGCCGACGCCGATCAGAAGGTAGGCAGGCAGGGACAGGACGAAGAATCCGATGAAACCGCTGAGCAGCAAGGGTTTACGCCCGACGCGGTCCGAGAACTTTCCGACGTAGCTGATTCCCATCATCATCACGATCATGACGATGATCATCAGAACGAGTCCGTGGGATTCGTCGTAACCCAACGTGTTGGTCAGATACGTCGGCATGTAGCTGAGCAGGCCGTAGTGAGCGATGTTGTACGTGGCCACCAGGACGATGCACAGAACAAGCGGACGCCAGTTGTCGACGAGAGTTTCGCGTAGTTTCTTGCCTGTGGATTCATCTGCGAGGGAGCGCTCTTCGGCCTGCTCCATCATCTGGAATGCGGGAGTTTCCTCCAAACGTAGACGGAGGTACAGGCCGATGAGACCCAGAGGTCCGGCAATGAGAAAGGGGATGCGCCAGCCCCACTGGAGTAGGTCCTCGGCACTGACGACGGTCTGGATGATCGTCACGATGCCCGCTGCCGCCACATATCCTGCCAGAGTCCCGAATTCGAGGAAGCTGGCGAAGAAACCGCGGCGCTTGTCCGGTGCGTATTCGGCGACGAACGTACTGGCTCCGCCGTATTCGCCGCCGGTGGAAAAGCCCTGCAGTAGGCGTAGGAGTACCAGCAGGATCGGGGCGGCGATACCGATGGATTCGTAGCTCGGGATGAGGCCGATGGCGAAGGTGCTGCCCGCCATCAGAATGATGGTGGTGGCCAGGACTTTCTTGCGTCCGATGCGGTCACCGAGTGGACCGAAGAACAATCCGCCGAGAGGGCGGACGATGAAGGCTGCCGCAAAAATTGCAAAGGTAGAGAGGAGTTGAGCGCTGCCGCTCGCGTCCGGGAAGAACACTTTTCCTATAGTGGTAGCTAGATATGCGTAAACGCCGAAATCGAACCACTCCATGGCATTTCCGAGCATCGTTGCCTTGACAGCGCGCTTGACGGACGCATTGTCGGTGACGCAGACATCGGGTGATTCGGCCACTTCGAGAGCGCTGATCGAGTTCTCTGGTGTAGTCATGACATGCGCTCCCCAGCGCAATCATCGAACCGAGCGGGGCACGTACCTGATGCACGCATCTTTTCGTTGCCCACTCGCCGATGAGCCGGTCGGGAAATCGAGCGTCCGCGTGCCCTGTGGCTCGTTGCGACCCCCGTCGCACGGCTCTGGCCCGCGGCAGTGTCCGGAGCCCTCAGGGCTCCGGACTACCGGCAAGTAAGACGCTTACGCTATCAAAGTTGTGCGCGGGAGCCGATTTTCGGGCTAGAAGGCGCGGGCGTACTGCGACGGTATATGCGGTCCTACCTCGGCGTTCAGTTCACGGGCCGCCCGGCGCGCCCAGTAGGGATCACGCAACAGTTCGCGGCCGAGGAGCACCGCCACTGCGCTTCCGTCTTCGACGATCTTCTCGGCCTGTTCGGGTTCGGTGATGAGGCCGACGGCGGCGGCCGGTAGCAGGCTCTCGTTCTGCAGGCGACGGGCGAACGGAACCTGGTATCCCGGCTCCACCGGAATCTTGGCTGCCGGTGAATTACCGCCGGTGGACACGTCGACGAGATCGACGCCGTAGTCGGAGAGGATGTTGGCGAGGGCTACGGTCTGATCCGCGGTCCAGCTGTCGACGTCGAGCCCACGTTCTTCCGTGAGCCAATCGGTCGCCGAGACCCGGACGAAGAGCGGTAGCTCGGCCGGCCACACCTCGCGGACTGCGCTCAGGATTTCGAGGAGCAACCGGATGCGGTTCTCGAAGCTGCCGCCGTAGCGGTCGGTCCGCTTGTTGCTCTCGGGGGAGAGGAACTGATGGATCAGGTATCCGTGGGCCGCGTGAATTTCCACGACCTTGAATTCGGCCTTCAGTGCGCGGGTGGCCGCCGCTGCAAAGTCTGCGACGACCTTCTCGATGCCTTCCGTGGTGAGCTCGACCGGATCGGCAAGGTGACCGAACGGAACCGCGCTCGGGGCAACCGTCTGCCACGAGAGTCGGTCGTCGGCGGGCAGGCTCTTGCCTCCGCGCCACGGAACCTGCGTCGACGCTTTGCGTCCGGCGTGGGCCAGCTGAATTCCGGGCACTGCGCCGAAGTACGCGAGTTGCGCGTTGATCTCGGCGAAGGCTTGCGCCTGCGTGTCGTTCCAGATCCCCAGATCAGCTGCCGATATGCGGCCTTCGGGATTGACGGCCGTCGCCTCGGTGAGAATCAGGCCGGTGCCGCCGATTGCACGGCTCACCAGATGCGTGCGATGCCACTCGTTGGGCACTCCGACCTGGTCGCCGATGACGTCAGCGGAGTACTGGCACATCGGTGCCATCCAGACGCGGTTCGGGATGGTGACGCCGCGCAGGGTCAAAGGCTCGAACAACACACTCACGGATGGCTCCTGACTCGAAGAAGAAGGTCGGTGGGTGCAACAGTGTCGTGCGCCGGAATTGTTCCCAGGCGGTCCGCCTAAATGTTCGCAGGCGGTCCGCCGAAATGTTCGCAGGCGGTCCGCCGGAATGGTCCCGGGTGGTCACAGCCTCGTTCCGCCGAGCAGGCCGTCACGGTGGGTGGTTAATGTGTATTCATGACCGCTGTGACTTCCAACGCAGAAACCGTCGACTCGGACGCGTCGGACACCAAGTCCGTCGTGCACGACGCCGCACGCCGAGCCCGTAAGGCTTCGCGCGTCCTGGCTCTGCTGACCACCGCGCAGAAGGATGCCGCGCTCAACGCCGCAGCCGACGCGGTACTCGCGGCAAGTGATCGGATTCTCGCGGCCAACGCTCTCGATATCGACACCGCGAAGGCGGGCGGCACCGAGGAATCGCTGCTCGACCGTCTTCGCCTGACCGCTAAGCGGATCGAGGGCATCGCGTCGGGTTTGCGTCAGGTTGCCGGACTACCCGATCCGATCGGTGAAGTGCTTCGTGGATCCACTTTGCCGAACGGTTTGGAGCTACGCCAGCAGCGCGTTCCGCTCGGTGTCGTCGGCATGGTCTACGAGGCTCGCCCCAACGTGACCGTCGATGCCTTCGGGCTCACCCTCAAATCGGGAAATGCTGCGCTGCTTCGTGGTTCGTCCTCGGCGGTCAAGTCCAACGAAGCGTTGGTGGCGGCTCTGCGTGCGTCGTTGGTTGATCAGGGACTGCCCGAGGATTCCGTTCAACTACTGCCGAGTGCGGATCGCTCCACGGTCACTCATTTGATTCAGGCCCGTGGCCTCGTCGACGTCGTCATCCCGCGCGGCGGTGCCGGCTTGATCAGCGCCGTCGTGCGTGATGCCACCGTGCCCACCATCGAGACCGGTGTCGGTAACTGCCACGTCTATGTTCACTCGGCCGCCGATCTACTGATGGCCGAGAAGATTCTTCTCAACTCCAAAACCCGTCGGCCCAGTGTGTGCAACACGGCAGAGACGGTGCTGGTCGACGCCGCTATTGCCGAGACGGCCGTGCCGAAGCTGCTCCAAGCGCTCCAGATGCACGACGTCGTCGTGCACGGTGATCTGCCGGGACTGGTTCCCGCGACCGAGGACGACTGGTCGAAGGAATACCTCACCCTCGACGTCGCCCTCAAGGTCGTCAAGGACTTGGACGCTGCCGTCGAGCACATCGACCAGTACGGAACCGGCCACACCGAAGCCATCGTGACGTCCGATCTCTCGGCTGCCCGCGAGTTCACCGCTCGAGTCGACGCCGCGGCAGTGATGGTCAATGCGTCGACTGCCTTCACCGACGGTGAGCAGTTCGGATTCGGCGCCGAGATCGGCATCTCCACCCAGAAACTGCATGCGCGTGGCCCCATGGGGTTGCCGGAACTGACGTCCACCAAGTGGATCGTCTGGGGCGACGGGCACACCCGACCCGCCTGAAAAGTTCACCAGACTTGCCCCACCTCTCAAGGAGTTAACCGTGGACCGAGCACTTCCCGACACGACGCCGTTCTTCTCGACCGTCGACGACGTGATCGAACGGCTGGCCGAAACCGGCTATCTGTCCGACAAGGCCACCGCGACGGCAGTCTTCCTGGCCGATCGTCTGGGCAAGCCGCTGCTCATCGAGGGCCCGGCCGGTGTCGGAAAGACGGAACTCGCCCGCGCAGTCGCCCAGACCACGGGCGCAGAACTGGTGCGTCTGCAGTGCTACGAGGGCGTCGACGAGGCTCGTGCACTCTACGAGTGGAACCACGCGAAGCAGATTCTTCGGATTCAGTCGGGCGGGGCGAGCGGAGCGAGGGGTGATGTCGCGGTCGACCACAGCTGGGATTCGACGAAGGCGGATGTCTTCTCGGAGGAGTTCCTGCTCGCACGTCCACTGCTCAAGGCCATTCGCCGCGAGGACCCGACGGTGCTGTTGATCGACGAGACGGACAAGGCAGACGTCGAGATCGAAGGTCTGCTCCTCGAAGTGCTCAGCGACTTCGCGGTCACGATCCCCGAGCTCGGAACCATTACCGCCACCCGCAAGCCGTTCACGGTGTTGACCTCGAATGCCACTCGCGAACTCTCGGAGGCTCTGAAGCGTCGTTGCCTCTTCCTGCATCTCGACTTCCCGGACGCCGACCTCGAGCGTCGCATCCTCGCAAGCCGTGTGCCGGAGCTTCCTGAAGCGATTGCCGAGCAGCTGGTCAACACCATTCGTGTTCTTCGCGGAATGCAGCTCAAGAAGGTCCCTTCGGTATCCGAGACCATCGACTGGGGACGCACCCTTCTTGCTCTGGGCATGGACACTCTCGACGACGATGCCGTTCGCGCCACGCTCGGCGTGATCCTCAAGCACCAGTCGGACCAGGTGCGTGCCGCCGCTGAACTTCGGCTGAACTGAGGTCTGACATGGCTCCCGCAGCATCGACGTCGCCGCTCTCACCTGGCGGCCTGGCAGCGCCGCACGGGATTCCCGGTCACCTCGTCGATTTTGTCGAGGCTTTGCGACGACGCGGAATCATGGTCGGCCCGTCCGAGACAGTCGACGCCGGTCAGGTCATGTCTGTTCTCGACCTGCTCGATCGTGAAGCGCTTCGTGAAGGGCTGGCATGCTCGCTCCTGCGCAGGCCGACCCACCGGGCGACGTTCGACGCCGTCTTCGACCTGTGGTTCCCCAAGGCGATCGGTGACCGTGCGGTCGGCGACGTCGACGTCACACTGCCGCGCAAGCCAGACGGCTCGATCGACCTGCAGGCCTTGCGTGAGCTCATTGCCGAACTGCTGACAGACGGCAGTGACGAGGCGATGGAGATGACCGAACTCCTGACCGCCGCGATGGTCGAGGAACTCGGGCAGTACCAGTCGAGTAACGGCCCGTCGTTCTCCGCCTATCAGGCGCTGCGTGACGTCGCCCCGGAGACGTTGCTCAACAAGATCCTGCAGGGCCTGCTCGGCAACCAGGAGGGTTCCGGGTCAGAGGGCAAGGACAACTCCGACTATCAGTCCGAGGTCGCCAAGCGCACGGCAGCGCAGCGCATCGCGGACTTCCGCAAGATGGTCGAGAAGGAAACGCGTCGACGCACAGCCGAGAATTTGGGCAAGGAGCGGGTCGCCACGTACGGCGTTCCGAAACTCGCCGAGGAAGTCGACTTCTTGCGAGCGTCCGATGCCGAACTCACCACGCTGAAGAAGAACGTCGCACCCCTGGCTCGCTTGTTGGCCAGTCGTCTCGCCGTGCGTCGCAGCCGCTCTCGCGCGGGTTCGATCGACCTACGTCGTACGTTGCGCAAGTCCATGTCGACGGGCGGAGTGCCGATCGATCTGGTGCAGCGCAAGCCGAAGCGGGCGCGGCCCGAACTTGTGGTGATGTGTGACGTATCCGGCTCGGTGGCGGGGTTCAGCCATTTCACTCTGCTGCTCGTGAACGCTTTGCGTGAGCAGTTCTCGCGCGTGCGGGTGTTCGCGTTCATCGACACGACCGACGAGGTCACGCGGTTCTTCGACTCGAACGCAGACCTCGGATCAGCGATGTCACGGATGGTGCGTGAGGCCGAACTGATCACCTACGACGGCCACTCAGACTACGGACACGCCTTCGGAGTGTTCCAGGAGAAGTTCGCGCAGTCGATCACCAGTCGCACGTCGCTACTGGTACTCGGCGACGGTCGCAACAACTACCGCGATCCCAACCTTCAGTCGCTGTCGCAGATGGTGGCAGTAGCCAAGCACGCGCACTGGCTCAACCCCGAGCCGAAGGGGCAATGGGGAACGGGTGACTCCGCGGCGAAGGTCTACAACGAGGTCATCAGCATGCACGAGTGCCGCTCGGCCCAGCAGCTTGCCGACGTCGTGTCCCGTCTGCTGCCGGTCTGACCCGTAAGCTCGACACTCGTGCAGAAGGGACTATCGGTGGAACGTGCTCGACGCCTAGGAGTGATGGGTGGCACCTTCGACCCCATTCACCATGGCCACCTCGTTGCGGCCAGTGAGGTCGCCGACCGGTTCGGACTCGACGAAGTGATCTTCGTCCCCACCGGGCGGCCCTGGCAGAAGCAGGGGAAGGGCGTCAGTCCTGCCGAGGACCGGTACCTCATGACGGTCATCGCCACCGCCTCCAACCCGCGGTTTTCCGTCTCTCGGGTCGACGTCGACCGTGAAAAAGTGACGTACACCGTGGACACGCTGCGAGACCTCCGGGCCTACCACCCTGACGCCGAACTCTTCTTCATCACCGGTGCCGATGCGCTGGCCAGCATCCTTTCCTGGCAAGATTGGGAAGAGTTGTTCGCATTGGCGAAGTTCGTCGGGGTATCGCGACCGGGTTTCGATCTCAATGCAGAGCACCTGGCCGGTCACCTCGACACCATGCCCGCCGACGCGGTCACGTTGATAGAGATTCCGGCACTTGCCATTTCGTCGACCGAATGTCGGCGTCGGGCAAGTGAAGACCGCCCCGTCTGGTACCTGGTGCCGGACGGAGTGGTGCAGTACATCTCGAAGCGGAACCTGTATCGACCTGTCGACGCGGAGCGCCGCGACGGAGCTACAACGATGTCAGAGCCCGCACCGGGGAAGTCGGAAGCCGTCCCGGGCGCCGAATCGAGCTAGCCGAGAACAACAAGTACTTTCTGAAGACGAAACTGGAGAACATCGAGTGAGCGCAAACACCGAAGCCATCGACATGGCACGCATCGCGGCCTTGGCAGCCGACGAGAAGCTGGCCACCGAAGTGGTGGTGCTCGATGTGTCCGAACAGCTGGTCATCACGGACTGCTTCGTCATCGCATCTGCGACGAACGAGCGTCAGGTCAACTCGATTGTCGAGAACATCGAAGACCGTCTCCGCGAAGCGGGACACAAGCCGGTCCGCCGGGAAGGCACCCGCGAGGGCCGCTGGGCACTGCTCGACTACGCCGACATCGTCGTCCACGTCCAGCATGACGAGGAGCGCAACTTCTACGCTCTCGATCGTCTGTGGAAGGACTGCCCGACGGTCGAGGTCGAAGGCCTCGGACAGAACCGTCCCGGCCCCGCCGACGCCAACACGGTGTTCGAGACCGACACGGTTTCCGAGCCGGACGCGCAGGATCCCTCGCTGTGACTTCGTCGGCGCCCAGTGCGGCGTCGAACCCTGTCCGCCGGCTCATCCTGCTGCGTCACGGACAGACCGAATACAACGCCGACTCTCGGATGCAGGGGCAACTCGACACCGACCTGTCGGAGTTGGGACGCACGCAGGCCAAGAGTGCAGGTCCGGTGATCGCCGATCGCAGGCCGTTGACGATCGTGTCCTCGGATCTGCGTCGGGCGTACTTCACGGCCGTCGCAGTCGGTGATGCCGCCGGACTTCCGGTACTCACCGACACGCGTCTGCGTGAGACACACCTGGGCGAATGGCAAGGCCTGACTCATCACGACGTCGACGAGCGCACTCCCGGTGTGCGATCTGCCTGGCGGGCGGATGCCACGTTGGCGCCGCCCGGCGGCGAAAGCCGAATCGACGTCGCGAATCGCAGCCTCCCCGTAGTTCACGAATTGCTCGAGACGCACCCGGACTGGGCCGAACGGCCCGTGGTTCTGGTGGCGCACGGAGGCTTGATCGCGGCACTGACAGCGGCATTGCTCGACCTACCCGTCGATCGCTGGGCCGTCCTCGGCGGATTGGGAAACACCAGTTGGGTGCAACTCAGTGGACATGGTGACGTCAAGTCGATCGAGTGGCGACTCGACGTATGGAATGCTTCTGCGAGTGTCGCAAATGACGTCCTCTGAAAGTGCCGACGGGCAGCGCCCCGTCCTCCTCGTACTCGCGGATTCGCTGTCGTATTTCGGCCCCAAAGGCGGCCTCGCGGCAGATCATCCACGCATCTGGCCCAACATCGTGGCCGACGAACTCGGCTGGGACGTCGAGTTGGTCGCCCGTATCGGATGGACGTGTCGCGACGCGTGGTGGGCACTGACTCAGGATCCTCGTGTGTGGGCGGCGGTGCCGCGGGCCGGCGCCGTCGTGTTCGCGGTCGGCGGGATGGACTCGCTGCCGTCCCCATTGCCTACCGCGCTCCGCGAGACCATCCGCTACGTTCGGCCACCCGCGCTTCGACGCGTGGTGCGCGAGGGTTATCAATGGCTGCAGCCGCGGCTTGCACCTCTGGGCCGCCCGGTCGCACTTCCGCCCAAGCTGAGCGTCGAGTATCTGGAAAGCTCGCGAAATGCGTTGGAGTACATGCGGCCGGAACTGCCGATGATCGCGACCCTGCCGTCAGTGCACCGCAGCGATGCCTACGCGAGCGTGCACGCCGGCCGGCCTGCCGCGGTGTCCGCGATCACCGAGTGGGCTACGGAGAAAGACGTTCCCGTAGTCGATCTCGCGGATGCAGTGCGTGACAACGTCTTTTCCGAGAACGGCAACCCCGACGGTATTCACTGGGGTTGGGACGGTCATGTCGGTGTAGCCCGCGCGATGATCGCTGCGATTCGCGGGGTGGAGTCGAAGAAAGTGGTTTCGCCGCAACTGGTATCACCGCCGAGCGAAGTCGGGTAGCAGAATGCCGGTCGTCGTCGTCACGGATTCCTCCGCCTGCATCCCGCAGGAGTCGGCCGACGCATGTGGGATTCAGGTGGTTCCGCTCCATGTGCTCCGTGACGGCTGCGACTTGCGTGAGGGTGTCGACGCAATGCCGAGCGACCTGTCAGGAGTGACAACGGCCGGAGCGTCGCCCGCCGAGTTGTCCGAAGCGTATGCACGCGCCCTGGACATGAGCGACGGTGACGGCGTTCTCGCCGTGCACATTTCACGGCAACTCTCGGGAACGTGGGAAGCCGGACGAGTCGCAGCCCAGGAATTCGGTGGCGCCGTCCGGATCGTCGATTCACAGTCCGCCGGTATGGGTTTGGGCTATCCGGCTCTCGAAGCTGCACGCTTGGCCGAGAAGGGCGCTTCACTCGAAGAGGCGTACGGCCGGGCGGTCGACGTAGCGAGCCGTGGGCGCTGCTACATCGTCGTCGACAAACTTGATCAATTGCGTAGGGGCGGACGAATCGGAACCGCGGCCGCACTGCTGGGCACTGCATTGGCGATGAAACCGATTCTGCATCTGGTGGACGGCAAGCTCGTGCTCGGCGAGAAGACACGTACCACCACCAAAGCTCTTGCAAGGTTGGTGGATTCGGCAGTCGAACGCGCCGGTCTCGGTCGTGTGGCGATAGCCGTGCATCACATGCGCGCGCGAGAGCGTGCGGACGGGATAGCCGAACAGTTGGCCGAGCGCATTCCCGATGTAGCGGAATCCGTCGTCACCGACTTCAGTGCGGTTATCGGAGCGCACGTCGGTGTCGGCGCGATCGGTGTTGTGGTGTGCCCGTTGCCGGAGATCGACACGAGCGCCTGATCACTTCTCCACAATCCGCGAGTTCTCCACAGATACAAATTGTTCGTCGTTGGCGGCGAGGTCTCTCGTTAGCGTCCAGTCATGAGGATCAGCGAGGAGCGCGAGCGGGCGCGTGATCGCCTCGCGGCGATGGACGGCAACTACCGGCGGCGACACGAGGACGTCGACGAATTCGAGGATTCAGGGTCTTTCGAGAGGTCCCCCGAGTGGCTTCGGGACTTCGACGAGGACGACTACGACGCTCAGCCCGACTCGTCACGGTTCGACCGATTGCCCGAACATTGGCGCGGTACACGTTGGCGCCCGAGTCGGTCGGCGACCTGGGTGTTGGCGATCGTTGCAGTTCTGGCTACGGCAATCGGCTTGTTCGCCGTGTGGTGGGATTCTCCGAGCCTGCAGGCGGTCCCACCGTTGCCCTCGCCCCAGAATGTCACGGAGAAGAATGTGACTGCCGGCGATGGTGAATCAGCCAGTCCTGTACCGACCGGCGTCGTGGCAGAGCAGCCGCCCGAGGCTGTGGTGGTCAGTGTCGTCGGGCTCGTGCGCACGCCTGGGCTTGTCAATCTTCATTCGGGCTCGCGCATCGCCGACGCGCTTGCTGCGGCAGGTGGCGTGCTCGACGGAGCGGAGACGGTGGGCCTGAATCTGGCTCAGAAACTTGTCGACGGCGATCAGATCGTGGTTGGTGCGGCCGATCAGTCCGGTGGTGTTTCTTCGAGTACCACTGCAGGAGGGACCAGCCCCGCAGCTACAGGGGAATCCGGCGGGGCTGGGCTGGTGAACCTCAATACCGCCACCGAGGCCGAACTGGACGAGCTTCCCGGGGTAGGGCCGGTAACGGCTGCGGCGATCATCTCCTGGCGCACATCCAACGGAAAATTCACGGACATAGAACAATTGGGGGAAGTCGACGGGATCGGCCCGGCAAGGTTGGCCAAATTGCGAGTGCTGGTGTCGGTGTGAACGAACCGGAAGCCTCGCCGGTCCTCGACGCTCGACTGCTTCTGTCGGCGGTCGCGGTGTGGGGGAGCAGTGCGGTGGGGATCCTGTTAGGCCCGGTCGCCGCGTGGGTACTGGCGGTGGCGTGTGCGGTTCCAGCGGCACTCCTCACTTACGTGGTTGTGCGCCGGACATCAGCGGGGTGGGTACGAATCATGTTGGTTGCATTGCTGTTCGGTGCCGGGTGTAGTGCCGTCGGCGGGTGGCGGGCGTCCGAGGCGGAGAGGCACCCACTGACCCGAGCCTCTCTCGAGGGAGCTTGGGTGAGTGTCGAAGTGGAACCCTCGGAGGATCCGCACGCGGTCTCCGGCGCGGTGGGTCAAGGTCAGGTCGTCTTCAGGGCAACCGTCAATTCGGTGACTGCCCAGAACCGCAGGTACTCCGGAGGCGGCTTGGTCACCATCCGGGCGCCCAGTTCGTCGTGGCTCGAAGTTGTTCCAGGGCAGAGCCTCACGGTTCGTGGCCGGGCGAGTCAGCCATGGCGTAGCGATTCCACGCTCGCCGTGATCACGTCCGAAGGGCCTCCCGTCGCGGTGGGAGAAGTGCCCTGGTATCAGCGATGGGCAAGTGTGGTGCGCATTCGTTTCGCGGCTGCGTGCTCGGCTGCACTCCCGCCGGATCAGGCGGGTCTGCTGCCTGGCCTCGTCGTCGGAGACACGTCGGCGCTGTCGCCGGTGGTGAAGGACAACTTCACCGTTGCCGGACTTTCCCATCTCACCGCGGTGTCCGGCGCCAACATCAGCATTCTGCTCGGGGCCGTTCTGCTGTTGGTCAGAGCCGCGGCGCTCAGTCCACGGGTCGGCGCCGCTTTGGCGGTGGTAGCCCTCGTTGCCTTTGTTGTCGTCGCGAGGCCGTCGCCGAGTGTTCTACGCGCGTCGGTGATGGGCTTGGTAGGCCTGCTCAGTCTGGTCACTGGTCGGCGCAAACAGGCGCTGCCTGCGCTTGCCGCCGCCGTCATCGTTCTGGTAGTCGTGAGGCCCGAGCTGGCCGTCGACTGGGGATTTGCGCTGTCGACTACTGCGACGGGCGCGCTGGTGATCATTGCTCCGGTGTGGGTGGACGTGCTTCGCCGAAGAGGCTGGCCCCGTTGGTTTTCGGAGATGACAGCTGTCTCGGGTGCTGCGTTTGTCGTGACTGCACCGTTGGTGGGCGCCATGGCGGGAACCTTCAGCGTGGTCACGATTGCCGCGAACATGGCGGTGGCGCCGGTGATCGGAATCATCACGGTGTTCGGTGCGGTGATTGCCTTGTGTGCGCTGATCTGTCCACCGATCGCGGTGTTCGTCGCGCCATTGGTGCGGCCGCCGATGGGGTGGCTGCTGTGCGTGTCCGAGCGGGCGGCGGCGCTTCCCGGAGCGTCGGTGGTAGTGCCGTCAGGACTCATCGGTGCCCTCGTCGTCGTGGGAGTCCTACTGGCGACGACCCTGACGCTGTGGAATCGGATTTCGAGATGGGTGCTCGGCGTTCTCGTTCTGGGAGTTGTTCTGGCCCTGATCTTTCAGCACGTGTTCGGGGGTGGCCGTATTGCTCCGGGGTGGGCACTGGTGATGTGCGACGTCGGTCAGGGGGACGGTCTTGTGCTCTCGACTGGAGACGGCAGGGTGATCGTGATCGATGTCGGTCCTGATCCCACGTCGATGGATCGTTGCCTGAACATGTTGGACGTCAACGACATCGCGTTGCTGATGATCAGTCATTTTCATGCCGATCACATCGGTGGATTGGAAGCAGTCCTGAGTGGGCGTTCGGTCGCTGCGGTCGGAGTCGGGTCGATGTTGTTGCCGGAGTCAGGTTTTCGAGCGGTGAAGGATGCCGCCGACTCGCAGGCCGTTCCGGTTGTCTCGTTGCTCGCAGGTATGGAGTTGACGCTGGGATCGGTGAACGTGGAGGTTCTCGGTCCGTTGCTTCCGGCTCCCCGCGATGCGGGGGACGGCGCGGACGCCGCGAACGATCAGTCGCTGGTGGTGATGGCGCACACGGGCGCGGGTCGAATTCTGTTGACGGGCGACGCCGAAGTTGCGGGGGAGGAGGCGATCCTCCGATCGGGAGCGGACGTGAAGGCCGATGTGTTGAAGCTGCCCCATCACGGTTCTCGGACCACGTCGTCGGCATTTCTGGAAGCGGTGCGTCCGAGGTTGACGATGATCAGCGTCGGCGTCGGCAACAGTTTCGGGCACCCGAATGCGGAGGTTCTCGATGAACTGGATTCATTGGGCGGGGCGGTGGTTCGGACCGACGTCGACGGCACCGTCGCTGTGTACGGCGGGGGCGGCGGGTCTGTGTCCATCGTGTCGGTTCCTCGTGGGACCATCTTCGGGTGAGTAATCCGTCTGGAGTCGATCCGCTGCATCTTGTTCTCGGGGACGACGAGTTCCTGATCGACCGCACGGTATCGCAGCTCATCAGAGCCGTCCGCGGTGACCGCGGCCAGGGTATTTCGGATCTCCCGGTGACCAAGATGCGCGCGGGCGACACCAATGCTCCCGAGTTGGCCGAGTTGCTCAGCCCTTCTCTTTTTGCCGAAGACCGTGTGATCGTCCTGGAATCGGCTGCAGAAGCAGGCAAAGATGCCGTAGCGCTTGTCCTGGAGGCTGCACGCGAGCCGGCAGAAGGTGTGGTTCTGATCGTCGTGCACTCGGGCGGCGGTCGCGCGAAAGCGTTGGCGCCGGCCCTCGAGAAGCTCGGCGCGACGGTTCACAACTGCGGAAAACTGAACAAGAGTCAGCTTGTCGACTTCGTCCGGGGTGAGTTTCGGACCGCAGACGTCAGGGTTGCGCCAGATGCGATCGCCGCGATGATCGAAAGCGTCGGCTCCAACCTCCGCGAACTCGCGTCGGCCTGCTCGCAATTGGCGGCAGATACGGGCGGCAAGATCGACGTGGCTGCAGTCCACAAGTATTACTCGGGCAAGGCCGAGGTTTCCGGATTCGACGTGGCCGACAAAGTCATCGTCGGCGATACCCGGGGTGCGCTCGAGGCGCTCCGATGGGCAGATCAGATCGGAACAGCCCATGTTCTGCTCGCGGATGCCCTCGCCGACGCAGTCCACACCATCGCGAAGGTCGGCCCGTTTGCACGGGGCGGTGACCCGTTCCGGTTGGCGTCGGATCTCGGAATGCCGCCGTGGAAGGTCAAGAAGGCGATCAAGGAGGTCGGCGGCTGGGATCCCACGTCGATCGGCGCTGCGATGCAGATCGTCGCCGCCCTCAATGCCGACGTGAAGGGTGCCGCAGTCGACTCGTCCTTCGCCCTGGAGATGGCAGTGCGGAAAGTGTGCGCGTTGCGGAAGAACTGAGTACAACGTGGCCTACTGCGCGTCCGGCCAGAAGTAGTCCGACGACAGTGGCGGCCGTGGCCTCGCCCGCCCGGTAGTCGAGGCGTTTCACGCAGGCTTGCTCCAACTGAGTATGCGGAATGGCCTGAGGCCGTGTCGTTGGTTCACCTGTTCTGATGTCGGTCACCCGTAGTGAGTCGTGCGACACCGGATTCACCACACTGCCGCAGGCAATGGTTTCTTGGCCGATGCTGTCCACCGGCACCTTCACGGTGGTGAGTACCGCTCGTCCAACGGCGAGAAACGCCAGAATCGCAACGAGTGAACACATCACGCCGAAGAAGATCCGGAATTCGCTACGTTGCCTGCGCCTACACCATCCGTAGCTTGCGGCACCTCCGACGACTGCAACCGTCAATGATTCCCACCAACGAGGGATTCCCAGGGCGGCCACTACGCCGAAAGCGACGACCGCCCAGAAGACAGTCGTGAACAACCAGCTGCGAGGGCGCTTCCCGTGCCCGTTGATCGCCATCATCAGATGGTTGCAGCCCGCTCCACATATTCGCTGCAAGACATGGATGGCGGGTCTTCGCACTGACCCGATTGAATACGCAAAATAGCCGCCTGGTCTTTCGACCTGGCGGCTATCGAGACGAACCAGTGTGACGGCGAACCGTCACAGTGGAAACGTCAGAGCTTGTTGGCAGCCTGCGAGAGTGCAGACTTCTTGTTGGCAGCCTGGTTGGCGTGAATGACGCCCTTGCTGGCTGCCTTGTCGAGCTTGCGGCTGGTGGAGACGAGGAGCTCGTTGGCCTTGTCCTTGTCACCGGCTGCCGCAGCCTCGCGGAATGAACGGATCGCGGTACGCAGCGAGGACTTCACCGACTGATTACGGAGTCGGGCCGCCTCGTTGGTACGGATTCGCTTCACCTGGGACTTGATGTTGGCCACGCGTAAAATCCTTGTCGTCTTTAGCTGGTTACGGTCGAGAAAGCTGTGGGCGCACTGATGCACCGACTGGCAAGATTACCAGCCGAGGGCCCAAGAACCCAAACCGTCGCACGTTGCGTCTGTCGAGAAGGGTACACCGAGCGCCCGATTTCTCGCCGCGCTGCCGAATAGCCCCACTTGTAGCAGCATGTTGCCCTATGACGCCGCCGCCTTCGAAAAGTTCGAGTAAAACAGGTTCGACCACCACCCGAGCGCGTCCTGCCGCAGTGTTCGACGGATATTCAGACATCGGTCGCTACGAGTTGGCTTTCGACGAGATGTTCGAGCCCGACGGCTCGGTGCGTGGTCCGTACAAGGGTGTGTACAAAGCCCTGGCGCCGACGAGCAGCGCCGACCTCGCCGCGCGTGCCGACGCACTCGGACGCGCATTCATCGACCAAGGTGTGACGTTTTCGCTGTCCGGGCAGGAACGACCCTTCCCGTTGGATCTGGTGCCACGCGTCATCGCCGCCCAGGAGTGGTCGCGGCTGGAAAAGGGCATCAAACAGCGGGTGAAGGCGCTCGAGTTGTTTCTCGCGGACATTTACGGAGAGCAGCGAATCCTGCGCGATCACGTGTTGCCGCGCCGCCTGGTCACCTCGTGTGAGCACTTCCACCGTGAAGCAGCCGGCATCGTGCCGCCCAACGGTGTGCGAATTCACGTCGCGGGTATCGACCTGGTCCGAGACGAGGCTGGAGAGTTCCGAGTTCTCGAGGACAATCTGCGATCTCCGTCCGGCGTCTCCTATGTGATGGAAAACCGTCGCACCATGACTCGGGTGTTCCCGGATCTGTTCATGTCCCACAAGGTGCGGGCGGTCGGTGATTACGCAACACACCTGCTGAGGGCGCTGCGTGCGGGTGCTGCACTCAACGAAGCGGACCCGACAGTGGTTGTTCTCACACCGGGTATCGCCAATTCCGCCTATTTCGAGCATTCGTTGCTCGCTCGTCAGATGGGTGTGGAACTCGTCGAAGGTCGCGACCTGTTCTGCCGCGACAACATGGTGTATATGCGCACGACGGAAGGCGAGCGCCAGGTCGACGTAATCTATCGCCGCATCGACGACGAGTATCTCGACCCGATGCACTTCCGTCCGGATTCGATTCTCGGCGTCGCAGGCCTACTGAATGCGGCGCGGGCGGGCAACGTGGTGATCTCGAGCGCCGTCGGCAACGGAGTCGGTGACGACAAACTCGTCTATACCTACGTTCCGCAGATCATCGACTACTACCTCGGTGAGAAGCCGCTCTTGCAGAACGTCGACACGTTCCGCTGTTGGTTGGACGAGGAGTGCGAGCAAGTCCTCGACCGCGTCGCCGAACTGGTCATCAAGCCGGTGGAAGGGTCCGGCGGCTACGGAATCGTCTTCGGACCCGACGCGAGCCCCAAGGAACTGGCCGCGATCACCCGCAAGATCAAGGCAGACCCGCGCGGGTGGATTGCGCAGCCACTCGTGCAGTTGTCCACGGTGCCGACCAAGATCGACGATGTTCTCTCGCCGCGCCACGTGGACTTGCGGCCCTTTGCCGTCAACGACGGTGAGGACGTGTGGGTGTTGCCCGGCGGCCTGACCCGGGTGGCACTTCCGGAAGGTTCGCTGGTGGTCAACTCCAGCCAGGGCGGCGGAAGCAAGGACACGTGGGTGCTTGCGAGTCGCACCTCTGACGAAGACCCAGAGTTGTCAGGCGAGGAACTGGTGTCCGAGCCCCCGGAATCCGCGGAGCCGGTGCAGGGTCCCGAACTGAGCACCTCGCAGCAACAACAGCAGCAGCAACAGTGAACACCTCGGAAGTGCCCAGCTACCAAGAACTATCAGTGAACGGAGCGTGGTGACCGATGCTTGCTCGCAACGCAGAGTCCCTCTACTGGATCGGCCGCTACGTCGAGCGCGCCGACGACACTGCTCGGATCCTCGACGTCGCCGTCCATCAATTGCTCGACGACGCCACCGTCGACCCGGACCGCACGTCGCGTCTGCTCCTGCGTGTCCTCGGCATCGAGGCGCCGGAGGGCAAGCTCGACGTGCGCTCGCTCACCGATCTGGTTGCGTTCAGCCGCAACCAGGTTGGTTCGATCGTGGACTCGCTGGCAAGTGCACGTGAGAATGCTCGCGGGGCGCGTGAGGTCACGTCGAGTGAGATGTGGGAGTGCCTGAACACCACGTACAACGGACTGGCCGAGCGTGAACGTGCCTCACGCAGGCTGGGGCCACACGAGTTCTTCCGCTATGTGGAGGAACGCGCAGCGATGTTCGCGGGCCTGGCGGATTCCACGCTCAGTCGCGACGACGGCTATCGGTTCCTTCTGCTGGGCAGGTCGATCGAACGTGTCGACATGATCGTGCGGATGCTTCTGGCGCGCGCCGGTGACCGCCCGTCGTCGCCGGCATGGGTCAGCGTTCTTCGCTCGGCGGGCGCACATGACACGTATCTGCGTACGTATCGCGGAGCACTCGACGCCAATCGCGTCGTCGAGTTCATCTTGTTGGACAGGCTCTTTCCGCGCTCGGTGTTCCACTCGATCAGGCAGGCCGAGAAGTGCCTGCAGGAGCTCGACCCGCAGCCGGGCAGTCGCGTCGGAATCCGGGCGGAGGCGCCGCGGCTTCTGGGCCGCGCACGCAGCGAACTCGAGTTCCTGCCGCAGGGCGTGTTGCTCGAGGATCTGCAGGGACGGTTGCTCGGTTGGCAGGAGACCTGCCGCGAACTGGGTGAGGCAATTGCATTGCAGTACTTCCACGCTGCGCCGTGGGTCGCGTGGACGGATGCCGGCGCCGCGTATGCGGAGTCGACGGTGGAGGGAGAGCTGTGAGCTGGCGAATGAGGGTCGTGCACACCACGGGATATGCGTACGACGCCCCGGTGACGTCGTCGTACAACGAAGCGCGATTGACACCTCGCGGCGACACCAGGCAGACGGTGATACTCACGCGCGTCGAAACCCAGCCGGCCACACGTTCCTACCGATACACCGATTACTGGGGCACCGCGGTGACCGCCTTCGACTTGCACGCCCCGCACACGGAACTCGAAGTGACCGGACTGTCGGTGGTGGAGACGGAACCGTTCGTTCAGCCCGAGGAAACCGTCGACTGGGATGAATTGTCGGGAAACGCGATTAAAGATCGATTCAACGAACAACTGAGTTTCACGAGATATGTTCCGCGTGATCGTAAGCTGGCGACAATTGCCAAGGAATTGCGCAAAGATAAATCACCTGAAGATGCAGTAGTGGCTGCGTCGCAATGGGTTTACGGCGAAATGTCATATGTTCCGGGTACGACCGGAGTGCATACGTCGGCGGTCGAGGCGTGGTCGGCACGGAAAGGCGTCTGCCAGGACTATGCGCATCTGACCTTGGTATTGCTTCGAACGATGGGAATACCGTGTCGATACGTTTCCGGCTATCTCCACCCCAAACGTGATGCGGCAGTCGGGGACACGGTGGTCGGCGAATCGCACGCGTGGATCGAAGCGTGGACCGGCGCGTGGTGGGGATACGACCCGACCAATGCGATAGCTGTGAATGAACAGCATGTCTCGGTCGGAATAGGAAGGGACTATTCGGATGTGCCGCCATTGAAGGGAATCTTTTCCGGTGGACGCTCCACAGATCTCGAAGTTGTTGTGGAGATCACCAGGCTTGCGTAAAGTCCGGCAAATCTAGGCGCGTGAGCATTACTACCGTTCGATGAGAAGAAGGTGGGAATATGTCTCCAACTGCACAGGAATTGACTGAGATCGAACCGATCTCGGATGTGAAGAAGTATGCGGCCGAAGCGGTGGGAACATTCGTGCTCGTGTTCTCCGCAGTCGGAACTGCCGTCTTTGCAGGTGCGAAAGTCGGCAACCTCGGAGTTGCCTTCGCATTCGGCCTGACCCTGCTGTTCCTCGTATATGCGATCGGCCCGATTTCCGGTTGCCACGTCAACCCAGCCGTGACTCTCGGCCAATTCGTGATCGGGCGAATCTCAGCCGTCAATGCGGCGATTTACGTTGTCGCGCAAGTGATCGGCGGCTTGGTCGCAGGCGTCGTGATCTACACGGTGGCCAACAGTCTCCCGGCGTACAACCGTGCTGCTGACGGTTTGGGTGCAAACGGTTGGGGCGCACACAGTCCGTCTGCCGAGAAGAATCTTCTCGGAAACGTGGTTTCCGACGGCTACGGCATCGGTGCCGCCATGATCATCGAGATCCTGCTGACAGCACTGCTGGTATTCGTCGTTCTCGCGTCGACCGACCAGATCTCCGACGTGCCTCTCGCCGGGGTGTCCATCGGCTTCACCCTGGCCGTCATTCACCTGATCTCGATCCCGATCGACAACACCTCCGTCAACCCCGCTCGAAGCCTCGCTGTCGCGCCGTTCCAGGACGGTGCACTCGGCCAGGTGTGGTTGTTCATCGTGTTCCCGCTCATCGGCGGTGCGCTCGGTGCACTCATCTATCGAGCACTCTTCGGACGGTTCAACCGTATGGACAGCTGATCGACACTGTTTCCATCGTCCGGGTCGGCTTCAGCTCCAGCTGAAGTCGGCCCGAAGTTTTGCCGCGACCGCGTCGAACTTCTTGTGATCCATGACGGCGCCCTCGCGCCGGATCCCGCTCTCGGGAACGTCGAGCACCCGGTCGAGCCGGACCCAGCTGGGCCTTCCCTCGCCGTCCCATGGACCCGAACCGATTGCGAGCCAATCGCGCTCACCCTCGCGTTTACTCTGCGAAGACAACATCAGGCCGAGCAGCGTGTCGCCGTCGCGGCCGACAACCAGCACCGGGCGGTCTTTGCCCTGGGTCGGATCCTCCTCGTAGGCAACCCAGGTCCAGACGATCTCGCCCGGATCGGCCTTGCCGTCGAGGTCGGGGGAGTACTCGACCTTGCGGGCGCGATGTGCGGTCGGAGACGTTCGCGCGGCGATCGGGCGGCCGGTCGGACCCGGCTTCGAGGCAGACGACTGGGACGTGGACGACTGCAGCTGGCGCAGCAACGCAGGGCCCTTCTCCACCGCGAGGGCGCCGAGGGTTCTGCCGATCTGCTTCCACATGCTTGCCATAGCGTTCGAGCATAATCACCCACCCGTGGGAACCCCTGGTACGGCGGCGCCGAGACTTGGATATCCTGAGGGTTGACAGTGGCCCGGATCCGGGCCGGTGCCGGTCCGACTAAGGGGTCTCCCATCAGCAGCTTCGCCGACAAGACGTTCACGGATCCTGCGCAGATCCGGAACTTCTGCATCATCGCGCACATCGACCACGGTAAGTCGACGCTGGCAGATCGCATGCTTCAGCTCACCGGTGTGGTCGAAGAGCGGGCGATGCGTGCGCAGTACCTGGACCGCATGGACATCGAGCGTGAACGCGGCATCACCATCAAGGCTCAGAACGTTCGTCTGCCCTGGACCGTCGACGGCGAAGAGTTCGTCCTACACCTCATCGACACTCCCGGCCACGTCGACTTCACGTACGAGGTCTCCCGTGCGCTCGAAGCATGCGAGGGCGCAATTCTGCTGGTCGACGCTGCTCAGGGCATCGAAGCTCAGACGCTGGCGAACCTCTACCTGGCGATGGAGAAGGATCTCAAGATCATTCCCGTCCTCAACAAGATCGACCTCCCGGCCGCGGATCCCGACCGCTATGCCGAAGAGATCGCGCACATCACGGGCTGCGAGCCCGGTGATGTCCTGCGCGTCTCGGGTAAGACCGGTATGGGCGTCAAGGAACTGCTCGACGAGGTGATCAAGCAGGTACCTGCGCCTGTCGGCGATGCTGACGGTCCCGCCCGCGCGATGATCTTCGACTCTGTCTACGACGCCTACCGCGGCGTGGTCACCTACGTGCGTGTGGTCGACGGTCGGATCCGTCCCCGCGAGAAGATCACGATGATGTCCACGGGCACCACACACGAACTGCTCGAGGTCGGCATCATCTCGCCCGAGCCGAAGGCCAGTATCGGTCTGGGCGTCGGCGAGGTGGGCTACCTCATCACGGGTGTGAAGGATGTCCGCCAGTCGCGCGTCGGTGACACCGTCACCACCACCCGCAACGGCGCGACCGAACCGCTGGTCGGCTACCGCGATCCCAAGCCGATGGTCTACTCGGGCCTCTACCCGATGGACGGCTCGGACTACCCCGTGCTGCGCGATGCCCTCGACAAGCTCCGTCTCAACGACGCGGCGCTGGCGTATGAACCCGAGACGTCGGTTGCCCTCGGCTTCGGCTTCCGCTGCGGCTTCCTCGGCCTGCTCCACATGGAGATCACCCGCGACCGCCTCGAGCGTGAGTTCGGCCTCGAACTGATTTCCACCGCGCCCAACGTCGTCTACCGCGTCGTGATGGAGGACGGGGCCGAGGTCATCGTCACCAACCCGTCGTACTGGCCGGAAGGCAAGGTTCGCGAGGTCTACGAGCCCGTCGCCAAATGCACCGTCATCGCCCCGAGTGAGTACGTCGGCGCCATCATGGAGCTGTGCCAGTCCCGTCGCGGTGAGCTCGGCGGCATGGACTACCTCTCCGAGACTCGCGTCGAACTGCGCTACGAACTGCCCATGGGCGAGATCATGTTCGACTTCTTCGACGCCCTCAAGTCCCGCACCAAGGGTTATGCCAGCCTCGATTACGAGGAGGCCGGTGAGCAGCAGGCCGATCTGGTGAAGGTCGACATCCTGCTGCAGGGCGAGGCCGTCGACGCGTTCTCCTCGATCGTGCACCGTTCCAACGCCGGCGCTTACGGCGGACGCATGACGTCGAAGCTTCGTGAGCTGATTCCTCGCCAGCAGTTCGAGGTTCCGATCCAGGCCGCGATCGGCGCGAAGATCATCTCGCGCGAGAACATTCGCGCAATCCGCAAGGACGTTCTCGCCAAGTGCTACGGCGGCGACATCAGCCGTAAGCGCAAGCTGCTCGAGAAGCAGAAGGAAGGCAAGAAGCGCATGAAGACCATCGGTCGCGTCGAGGTGCCGCAGGAAGCATTCGTGGCGGCCTTGACGTCGGAATCGGTCGGCGAGAAGCCCAAGAAGTAGGAGCGCATGGTCACCACCTGGTTGTCCCGAGAGTTCGGAATCGAAATCCCGGTTCTCGGGGCGCCCATGGGTGGTCGCGCGGGCGGCGCGCTCGCCGGAGCTGTATCGGCGGCCGGCGGGTTGGGGCTGCTCGGCGCGGCTCGGTACAACACACCGGAGTGGATCGAGGCCGAAGCCGAAGTGGCCCGCTCGATCGGCGGAAAGTTCGGCGTCGGCCTGATGACGTGGTCGCTGCCCGAGAACGAGTTGATGCTCGACGCCGCGATTGCCGTCGAGCCGACCATGATCACCTTGTCGTTCGGTGATCCCGCCTCGTATGTCGGACGAATCCACGATGCGGGCATTCCCGTTGTGTCACAGATCAATACGCTCGAAGACCTTCGCATTGTCGAGGCCGCGGGTGTCGACGGCGTGATCGCGCAAGGCGGTGAGGCAGGCGGTCACACGGGCCGAATCGGAACCTTGCCGCTGCTGCAGGAGATCCTCGAAACGACATCACTTCCAGTACTGGCGGCCGGCGGAATCGGGACCGGCCGCGGTTTGGCCGCAGTCCTGGCAGCCGGCGGGGAAGGCGTGATGATCGGAACGGCGCTGCTCGCCAGCCCGGAGACGGTCGGGCCGGACTATGCCCGCGACCGCGTCGTCGAAGCCGGAAGTGCCGACACGATTTACACCTCGGTGTTCGACCGAGCGCGCAGTCAACCGTGGCCGCAGCGGTGGGGTGGCCGCGCGGTGGCCAACGAGTTCACTGCCGCCTGGCACGGAGTCGACGCCGATGAGGAAATGCTGGCAAAGGCGTACGACCCGTCGGATCCCCACAGCGGAGTCGTCTACGCCGGAGAAGCTGTCGGACTCGTACACGGAACCCATCCGGCCGGCGACGTGGTTCGACGCATCGGCGCCGATGCGGAGCGTCTGCTCTCTCGTTTCGCCTGAAAGCAAGGTCGGACACAGCCGGGTCCCATATGAGAAGGTAAGCCTCTGCTAACTAGTGGAGGAGTATTTTCGTGCGTGCGATGAAGTTTTCGGCGGTGGCTCTCTTGGGAGCGCTGGTCGTAGGTATCAGCGGATGTTCGTCCTCGGACGCCGACGAGATCGCGGGCGGTCGGGTCACCACGATCGACCACAAGTTCGGCGCCACCACGATCACCGGGACGCCGACGCGCATCGTCGCGGCCGACACCCAGTGGCTCGACGCTCTGCTCGAACTCGGAATCCAGCCGGTGGGGTACCTGGCTGCCGGCCCGATGGGCGACGAGCGTGGTCTGTTCCCGTGGGAGAGTGGCGTGGACGCGTCGGCGAAGGAACTCGATCGCTCGGCGATCCAGCAGTTCGGTGTCCCGCTCAAAGCTGAAGAAATTGCAGCCTTGGATCCCGATCTGATTCTCGGCGGGTTCTCCGTCGCCGATCAGGACGATTTCGACCAGTTGAGCAAGATCGCTCCGACAATTGCCGGTCTGTCCGACGTCCAGGTCGATCCGTGGCAGGACCAGGTGGAGATTCTCGGCCGGGTTCTCGACAAGGAGTCGCGAGCCGACGAGATCGTCGAGGCGACAAACGGGCAGATCGATGCGCTCGCACAGCGGTTGCCGGGGCTGAAGGGTAAGACCGCTCTTTTGTCGCAGTACGTCTTCCCGACGTCGCAGTTGGTGATCGTCGCTGATCCCAAGGACGGTGCTTCGGGACTGTTCACGCGTCTGGGAATGTCGTTGCCGCCCAAGCTGGTCGACGAGGCCGGTGTGACCGGTGGCCGGCTGATACTCAGCCCGGAACGGGTCGACGCTCTCAGCGCCGACGTCGTGGTGCTGCTGCCCAACGGCGGGTCGCTCGACGACATGATGAAGCTGCCGGGGTTTGCCGACCTGCCTGCAGTCAAGGGTGGCGGATTGGCCATCGTCGACTATCCGACTGTTGCCGGCCTGAACACTCCGTCGTCGCTGTCGCTGAAGTACTCGCTCGAATCGATCACGCCGCAGCTCGAAGCGGTGGCCGGCTAGACCTGCTGTGGGGCGGTATTTAAACCGGGGGGGGTTTAAATGGGCACAGCCGCGGGGGGAGGGGGGGGGTGTGGGGGGGGGGGGAGGGCCCGCGGCGGGCGCGACCAGGCGGCGGGTAACGGGGGCCCC
>NZ_JAQGFI010000007.1:179653-343817 GCF_027854095.1 Rhodococcus sp. C-2
CCGGTCGCCGCTGCCGCTTCTCACCCCCCCCTACTCCCACCCGCCGCCGCCCGCCGCGGGGCCCGCATCCCCCTGCGGTGCCCTTTTATTACCGGGGGGGGTTAAATACCGGCCCACAGCAGCGGGTCTAGGTCGCGTTGTGCGCGGGCTGGAAAGCTCCGGCTTCGGCAGCTTCCTCGGCGCGGATCACGTGGACCACGGCGTTGATCAGCGCCAGGTGTGTGAACGCCTGCGGGAAGTTACCCAGATGGCGACCGGTGTGCGCGTCGATCTCCTCCGCGTACAGCTTGAGCGGGCTCGCGAACCCGAGCAGACGCTCGCAGAGATGCTTTGCCCGATCCAGTTCGCCGATCTCGACGAGGGCGGAGACGAGCCAGAAGGAGCAGATGGTGAACGTGCCCTCTTCTCCGCTCAATCCGTCGTCGGTGGTGTCGACGCGATAGCGCAGGACCAACCCCTCCTCGGTGAGCTCGTCGGCGATCGCCAGCACCGTCGCCCGGATGCGCGGATCGTCGGCCGGCAGGAATCGCAGCAGCGGTGCCAACAAGAGCGACGCGTCGAGTGAATCGTGGCCGTACCGCTGCGTCAGAACTCCACGCGAGTCGACTCCGTGCGCGAGGATGTCGGCCTTGATCTCGTCCGCGATGGCCGTCCATTGCTGCGCAAAGCTCTTCTCGCCCTGCATCTCCGCCAGCTTGGCGCCGCGATCGAGAGCGACCCAGCACATGATCTTCGACGACGTGAAGTGCTGCGGTTCACCGCGCACCTCCCAGATCCCGCGGTCGGGTTGACGCCAGTGCTTGATCGCTTCCTCGACCTGCTTCTTGAGCAGCGGCCACAGCGCTTCGGGGACACGCTCGCGGGTACGGATGTGGAGGTACACCGAGTCGAGCATGGTGCCCCAGATGTCGTGCTGCTGTTGATCGAACGCCCCGTTGCCGATACGCACCGGACGGGCGCCGTCGTAGCCGGACAGATGGTTTAGTTCGGATTCCTCGAGCGTGCGCTCGCCGCCGATGCCGTACATCACCTGCAAGGGATGCGGCTGACCGTTGTCCGAACTCGACACGTCGTAGATGAAGTTGAAGAAGTCGTTGGCCTCACGGTCCAACCCGAGCGTGTAGAGGCCCCACAGTGCGAAGGTGGAATCGCGAACCCACGCGTAGCGGTAGTCCCAGTTGCGTTCTCCGCCTGGTGTTTCCGGTAGCGAGGTCGTCGAAGCCGCAAGCAGGGCTCCGGTCGGTGCGTAGGTGAGCCCCTTGAGTGTGAGCGCACTGCGCTGTAGGTATCCGCGCCACGGGTGATCGGGGAACTTGCCGATCGTCACCCACTCACGCCACGACTTGGACGTCTGCCACATCTTGTCGGCGGCCTCGTCGAACGTCTGCGGCGCGGGAAGATCCGACCACGAGAGCGCGACGTACACGTTGTCGCCTTCGACCAGTCGCGTCCGCGCTCGTGCTTCACGACCTTCCAGACCCAGTCGTAGGTCGGTGGTCAAGCGCAGAGTGGGATGGTCGCCGGGCTTGGCGGAGCGACACGTTGCCGTTGCTTCCTCGTAGACCTTTCCGGTGTACTCCCAATTCGCCGTGCCACGGTGATAGTCGAACGCCGGCTCACAGCTCATCTCGAGTTCGACGGTGCCGCTGACGCATTTGACCGTACGGAGAAGAGTGTGTTCGGCATCCCAGTCGGTCGGTGTGCGCTTGTGCGTGTTCGATCGCTTGTCGACGTTGTGCCAGGGACCGAGAACCAGGGCGTCGCGGACGACGAGCCAGCCGGTCTCGGTCTGCCAGGTCGTTTCGAGAATGAGTCCACCCGGCAGATAGCGCCGAGCGGCCGGCACGTTCTGGCCGTACGGGCCGATACGGAAATGGCCCGCACTGCGGTCGAGGATGGCACCGAACACGCTGGGGGAGTCCGGGCGGGGAACGCACATCCACTCGACAGATCCGTTACGGGCAATCAGGCACGAGGTTTCGCAATCGGAAAGAAACGCATAGTCGTCGATCGGGGGAAAGTTGCTTCGATGGTGACCCGTGGAGGCGGGAGGAATCGTCTGCACCACTTCGTCGTCAGCACTCATTCGGCCATCATCCGGCCAGAATCGGCACACGTCCAATCCACACGCTGTCGGGACCGTATCGTCCGAAGGATAGGGTGTTGGCGTGGATCGGATAGCGGATTGGTGGGACAGCTTCGAGCTGTGGATGGCGGGGCTCCCGTTCATCCCGCAGGTCGCGTTGGTCCTGATCGTCGTCGTTCCGCTGTGCCGCCTGGTGGCCATCGGTCTGGATCGCGCGTTGGCCGCCGTTCTCGCTCTGCCGCTCTTCGGCTGGTTGCGTAGGAATTCTCGAGAAGTAGAGGAAAGCTGATGCCCCGCTCACGGGTCACTCTCGCCCTGATAGCCCTGATTCTCCTCGTGATCGTCGCGTGGCTTCTCACCCGTTAGTTCTCCCGATTAGAGCGGGCGCCGGTGCTCTGCTAAAGTCCACCGCGTGTCCGAAGCAACAGCTCCCGTAATCCGCCACCAGTTGGCGTTGATTGCTGTCGGCATGCTCGACGTCGCTGACGTCGCCTGTTGTTGATTTCCTGAGTTCGACCTCTCCGGTGGTGCTGCGCACCCCACTCGAACTTCTCTGCGCGTAACTCGCGCCCCCGATTCAGGGCTCATCGCCCGTCGGCTCTCCATGTCTGAACATCCCGATGGAATCAGCCCCAGAGGTCTCGGACTTGTCGTTTGACCAACCCTCGTTTGTCAGTCCTTTCAGGAAGGTATCTGCAATGAAACGCCGTTCCCGCACACTTCTCACTGCTATCGCGACCATGGGGGCCGTGGTACTCACAGCGTGCAGTGGTGGCTCGAGCGACACCGTGGGTGGTGACAGCGCCGCCAGCGACGGTAGCGCCGGCACGATCAACCTGTTCGCCTACGCCGTGCCGAAGCCTGGCTTCGACAAGCTCACCGCAGCCTTCCAGGCGACCGACGAGGGCAAGAACGTCAACTTCAATCCTTCCTACGGCGCCTCGGGCGACCAGTCGCGCAAGGTGAAGGACGGTGCCGAGGCAGACTTCGTCAACTTCTCCGTCGAGCCCGACATCACCCGTCTGGTCGATGCCGGTCTGGTAGATCAGAACTGGAACCAGGACGCCTACAACGGAATTCCGTTCGGATCGGTAGTCACCATCGTGACGCGTCCGGGCAACCCGAAGGGCATCAAAGACTGGGACGACCTGCTTCAGCCCGGCCTCGAGGTCGTCACGCCGAACCCGTTCAGCTCCGGCTCGGCCAAGTGGAACCTCTTGGCGCCGTACGCCGCGAAGAGCGACGGTGGCAAGAACCCGCAGGCGGGTCTCGACTACGTCACCGCCTTGGTCAACGACCACGTCAAGATCCAGCCCAAGTCGGGACGCGAGGCTTCGGAAGCCTTCCTGCAGGGTAGCGGTGACGTTCTGATCAGTTACGAGAACGAGGCACTGTTCATCGAAGGCAACGGCGACCCGGTCGAGCACGTCACCCCGCCCACGACCTTCAAGATCGAGAACCCCGTTGCCGTGATCTCGAACAGCAAGGTCCTCGACAAGGCGACCGCGTTCAAGGACTACCTGTACACGACCGAGGGTCAGACGCTCTGGGCCGAAGCAGGATTCCGTCCCGTGGATCCCGCCGTCGCTGCCAAGTTCACCGACAAGTTCCCCGAGCCGACCAAGCTGTGGACCATTGCAGACCTCGGCGGCTGGAAGGCCGTGGACAGTGCTCTGTTCACCAAGGACACCGGTTCGATCGCAGTGATCTACGACAACGCGACCAAGTAAGACTGACGTGACTGACACTATTGACCCCACCCCCGTGGCTCGTCGGCGAAAACTCGCGCGGGTGACAGGGAGTGTGGGGCCGCTCGGAATCGGAGTGGCCACCCTGTGGCTCTCCGTGATCGTTCTGCTTCCGCTCGCCGCGTTGACCGCCACCGCGTTCGACGAGGGGATCTCCGGATTCTGGGACGCCGTCACCGCACCCGTCGCCTTGGCGTCGTTGCGCGTGACGTTGTTGGTCTCGGTGATCGTGGCGCTGATCAACGTCGTGATGGGCACGATCATCGCGTGGGTGCTGGTCCGGGACGACTTCCCGGGCAAGCGCATCGTCAACTCGATGATCGATCTGCCGTTCGCGCTACCGACCATCGTGGCATCGATCGTGCTGCTGTCCCTCTACGGCCCGCAGTCACCGATCGACATCCATCTCAATGCAACCCAGCCCGGACTGATCGTGGCATTGGCCTTCGTGACCTTGCCGTTCGTCGTCCGTTCCGTGCAGCCGGTGCTGATGGAGGTCGACCGCGAAGTCGAGGAGGCCGCTGCGTCGTTGGGAGCTTCCAACTGGACGATCTTTCGCTCGGTTGTTCTCCCGACGTTGGCGCCTGCCGTCATCTCCGGTGCGGGCCTCGCGTTCGCCAGAGCGATCGGTGAATACGGCTCGGTCGTTCTGATCGGCGGCAACATCCCACGCGTGACACAGATGACGTCGCAGTACATTCAGCAGCAGATCGAGATCGATCGTCCGACCAACGCCGCTGCCGTCTCGGTAGCGTTGCTGGCCATCGCATTCGTGACGCTGTTCGTCCTGCGAATCTTCGCATCGCGGGGACAGCGACGTGAGGAGAGTTCCCGATGAACGTGTCCAGAGGATCGAAGATCGGTCTGCGGACCATCGCTCTCGTCTACCTGTTCGTGTTGCTGGTCGTGCCGATCGGTGTGATCCTGACTCGAACGTTCGAGAACGGAATCGGCCCGTTTCTCGAATCGATCACGACACCGGCAGCGATCTCCGCGCTGAATCTTTCGCTGATCATCGTGGCGATCGTGGTCCCGATCAACGTCGTGTTCGGTGTGGTCACCGCTCTGGCACTCGTGCGTGGTCGGTTCCCGGGCCGCGGAGTTCTGCAGTCGGTGGTCGACCTGCCCTTCGCGGTCTCGCCCGTCGTCGTCGGTGTGTCGTTGATTCTCCTGTGGGGTGCCAACGGTTGGTTCGGCGGCATCGAATCGTTGGGGTTCAAAGTCATCTTCGGGTTGCCAGGCATGGTGATCGCGACGATTTTCGTGACGCTGCCCTTCGTCGTCCGGGAAGTCGAACCCGTACTTCACGAGATCGGCGACGAGCAGGAACAAGCAGCCGCGACGCTCGGTGCCTCGGGCTGGCAGACGTTCTGGCGGATCACCTTGCCCGCGATCCGTTGGGGCCTGACGTACGGAATCGTGTTGACGGTGGCGCGTTCGCTCGGTGAATTCGGCGCAGTCATCATGGTCTCTTCCGGCTTCCCGGGGGTATCCCAGACACTGACATTGCTGGTGCACTCGCGATACATCGACGACCACAACACCTTTGGTGCGTATTCGGCGGCAACGCTGCTGATGGGCATCGCCATCATTGTCCTGTTGCTGATGACGCTGCTGGACCGTAAGAGGAGCACCACATGATCACAGTGACCGGGGCCCGCAAGAACTACGGTGATTTCGCGGCGCTCGACGACGTGACGGTCAACATTCCCTCGGGTTCGTTGACGGCATTGCTCGGGCCCAGTGGCTCGGGAAAGTCGACGTTGCTGCGTTCGATCGCAGGGCTCGAAGAACTCGATTCGGGAACCATCACCATCGCAGGCAAGGACGTCACCGGCGTCTCGCCGCAGAAGCGTGACATCGGTTTCGTGTTCCAGCACTACGCGGCGTTCAAGCACATGACGGTGCGAGACAACGTGGCGTTCGGGCTCAAGATCCGCAAGCGCCCGAAGCCGGAGATCGAGAAGAAGGTCAACGAACTTCTCGAGATCGTCGGCCTCGACGGGTTTCAGCATCGGTACCCCGCGCAGCTCTCCGGCGGTCAGCGTCAGCGCATGGCGTTGGCACGCGCTCTGGCTGTGGATCCGCAGGTGCTCCTGCTCGACGAGCCCTTCGGCGCGCTCGACGCGAAGGTGCGTGCCGACCTGCGCACGTGGTTGCGTCGCCTGCACGACGAGGTGCATGTCACCACCGTCCTGGTCACCCACGACCAGGAAGAGGCTCTCGACGTCGCCGACCGCATCGCGGTGCTGAACAAGGGGCGGATCGAGCAGATCGGTGAACCTGCCGACCTGTACGACCGCCCGTCCAACGACTTCGTGATGTCCTTCCTCGGATCCGTCGCGAAGCTCAACGGGCAGTTGGTCCGTCCGCACGACATCCGCCTCGGCCGCGATCCGAGCATGGCTCTCGCGCAGGAATCCGGAACGGCCGAGTCGCTCGGCGTCACACGCGCAACCGTCGAGCGCGTCGTGTACCTCGGCTTCGAGGTTCGAGTGGACCTGCGCAACGAGGCAACCGGCGAGCTCTTCTCGGCTCAGGTCACGCGCGGTGACAGTGCAGCGCTGCACCTCGAGGCGGGGGAGACGGTGTACGCGCGGGCTACCCGGGTGCCGGATCTGCCGGAGACCCCGGTGTCGACGCCGGTGCAGGAGCCGGTCACGGTGAGCGTGGTCGGCCAGGTGTGACCCGCTCGCCCTGTTCGACCTGTTTCACCCCCACTCCTGTTTGAGCGAACGGCACTTTCGGCCTCCTGATGGCGCCGAAAGTGCCGTTCGCTCAGAGCAGGTGGTCGGGCAACAGCGAGACGAGTTCAGCCCTCTCGGCAGACGAGGACCGGGCATTGGGCGTGGTGGATGAGGCTCTGACTGGTCGATCCGACTATCGACGCCATGAACGGGCTGCGGCCGTGGCTACCGACGACTACGAGTTGCGCTTCCGCCGAGTGCTCGAGCAGTGCCTTCATCGGCCCGCTGCGCTGGACACTGCGGGTGACTTCGACATCGGGGTACTTCTCCGTCCAGCCGGCGAGGCACTCGGACAGCAGGGCGTGCTCATGCTGTTCGTACGGTCCCCAGTCGACGAAGCGCCTGGCTTCGGAATACCCGCCCAGCGAGGCGTGCTCGTTCCACGTGTGGACCGCAACCAAAGGTGCGCCGAGGAACGCGGCAAATTCGAAGGCATGCGCGACGGCGAGTTCGCTGAGCTTGCTCCCGTCGACGCCGACGACGATGGGCCTGGTGTCGGCCATCGCGTGATCACCCGTACCGCGGAATACGGCCACGGGACAGTGCGCGCGGTTGACCACCCGAATGGTGTCGGATCCGAGAAACACGGACTGCATTTCGCTGGTGCCGGCCTGACCCAGTGCAACGATGCGAGCCGACTTCGAGAGTTCGACGAGTGTGGTTGCGGGAGTACCGGTCACGAGGCCACGTTCGACGGTGACGTCGGTGTGATCATCGCGGATGGCGTCCTCGGCCTCGTCGAGCAGTTTTGCACCCTCGACGCGAAGGTGGTGGTCGAACATCTCTTCGTCGGTGACGTTGGTACCGCCACCGGACTCGGGTTGTCCTGGCAGCACGTGGGTCAGGCGAAGTGGTTCGTCGAATCTCTTTGCAGCCGAAGCTGCCCACCTCGCGGCGTTGACCGCGCTTGCCGAGCCGTCGATACCGGCCACGATTCCGTGTCGAACAGATGCACTGGTCATGGAAGTCTCCTCGCGTCGCCTCCCTACCAGTGTGTCCCTGGTCACCCCGGGTTCGCTACAAACTCGTCAGCTTCCGCGGTGCGAGAACGTCGGTAGGCACAGCCGCGCGAGATCGACGCGGGCGCAACGACAACAGAGCGGTGATGAATCCGTTACCGGACAGTGTCAGTTCCACGTTCTTCAACACGGTTCGGCGCATCAACGCAAGCAGGGCTGCGACGCCGGTGACGGCCATCCACATAGGCAGCGGGTACAGCGTCAGGCGTTCACCAAGGCCGAAAGTGAGGGTTCGTCCGAGAAGCAGTACGGCACCGACGATTCCGGTAGCCGCGCACAGCCCTGACCACACTGCGATCCATTTGCTGTGCTTCCAGAATTGAATTGCCATGAGGACGAGAACGGCATGACGTGCGACGAAGCCGGGAAGTACGGCGGTCCAATGAACGAAGGTCCCGTCGTTCGCCGGGAAGAGGCCGGTGGCCGCGGTGCTCAATGCAACGACGACGGCAAGACCGAGAATCCACTTCTTCGCACGACCGTCCGGAATGTACTTGTGCAGCAAGGCTGCACCGAGGATGGTGAGCGCACCGAGGATCATGAAGGCCGCGTTCATCACGTCGTGCATCGGCGAACACGAATCCACGCTGCATGTCGTCACGCCCAGCGAACTGATGGAGTCGCGCGCGAAGCTGTACGGCGTCTTCCATGCTCCGGCTGTGAAGATTTCGACAAGCAGGTAGAGCACCGACAGGACCCATGCGATGCCGGCTGTGCCGAGGCGAAGATTGTGAGTGATGGTGTTCCCTCTCGCGGCGCTCTGAGGGGATTGCACCCAAAGATCTGTTTCGCAGGCGAAGGAGGTACCTTCGCGAGCTGGACAGATCCAACACTACGGTAACAATCTGATAACGGCCTGTGAAACCGGATCAGGCGGAGCGGACCAGACGGTCGGGTAGTGCATCAGCGACTTGTCGGTAACGGTCGATCATCGTTTCGATCAGTAGAGAGTGCCCACCGATCGTGTCGGCGAAACGCGCGCGCGGACATGCAGTTGCTGCGGCAGCGCTGAGTCGATCGGTCAGTAGGCCGGGAGCCAAGAACCACGGTGCGACGACAACACGTTCGGCGCCGTCCTGCTCGAGTGCGGAGATCGCCTGGGCAACTGTCGGTTCCGCGGATGTCGCGAAACAGATTCGAACGCCCGACCAGTTGGTTCCGCCGAGGAGAGTGGACGCCAATTCTGCGGTCGCGGCATTGGCGCGCGCGTCGGACGAGCCGACTGCCGCAAGAGCGACACCGACCGACGGATCGTCCGGGCGGGCACCCGCTTCGAGAATTCGCTCGCGTACTGCCTCGATCAGCCGAGCATCGCGACCCAGCACGTCTGCTTGGAACACGGTCAACTGGGGGTGGCGTGTCGCGGCAGCGGCCAAGAGTCCGGGCAGATCTACCCGGGCGTGGAAGGCATTGCCCAGCAGCATCGGAACAACAACGGCGTGAGTGTGGCCGTCGTGTGCAACTCCGTCCAGGACCTGATCGATGGACGGTGCATTGAGGTCGAGGAACGCCAGCCGGACATCGAGGTCTGGCCGGACTTCACGAAGAGCTGCCACAGCAGCCGCGATCACCCGAGCAGAACGGGGGTCACGGCTGCCGTGCGCAACAGCGATGAGCGGAACCATCGACTTAGACGCGCTCGCCCAATTCGACAGCGGAAATGACGTCGCCCACCAGGCCGGCTGCGAGAGTGTTTCCACCAGCGGGATCGATCAGCAGGAAGCTGCCGGTGTGGCGGTTGACGGCGTAGTCGTCAGCCACGATCGGCTCGGCCACCCGGATGGAGATCTTGCCGATCTCGTTGAGCTCGAGAGTGTCCGGGCCCTGATCCGTGGTGAGGTCCTGCTCGTTGAAGCGTTCCACCAAGCTGCCCACGATGGCCTGCGTCGTTCGCGTGCCGTGCTTGAGCAGCAGACGTGCACCGGGGCGCAGCGACTTCTCGGCCAGCCAGCAGACAGTGGCGTCGAATTCGCCGATCGGCTCGGGTGCGTCGGACGGCGATGCGATGGTGTCGCCGCGAGAGACGTCGACGTCGTCGGCCAGGATCAGCGTGACGCTGCGTCCGGCGTGGGCGACGTCCAGTTCGCCGTCGGCCGTGTCGATACGTGTGACGGTGGTGCGCGTACCCGAGGGCAGGATCACCACTTCGTCGCCGGGCACGACGGAACCGGCAGCGACCTGACCGGCGTAGCCGCGGTAGTCGAGGAACTCTGCGGTGCGGGGGCGGATCACGTACTGCACCGGGAAACGCAGACCGACGCGATGTGGCTCGGCGTCGACCGGAATCGACTCGAGGTGCTCGATCAGTGTGGGGCCGGTGTAGTACGGGGTCTTGTCGGAGCGGATGGCGACGTTGTCACCGTGCAGTGCCGACACCGGGATCTCGACGACGTCTTCGCTTGCCCAGCCAAGTGAGCTGGTGAGTTCGTTGAACTCGGCGGAGATCGAGGTGAAGACCTCTTCGGGGTTCTCGACGAGGTCGATCTTGTTCACGGCGAGAACGAGCTTCGGGACACCGAGCAACGCGAGAACCGCTGCGTGCCTGCGAGTCTGCGCGATGACGCCCTTGCGAGCATCGACCAGCAGGATCACGAGCTGAGCCGTCGAGGCACCGGAGACCGTGTTGCGGGTGTACTGCACGTGGCCCGGTGTATCGGCGAGCACGAAGGTGCGCTTGGGGGTCGCGAAGTAGCGGTACGCCACGTCGATGGTGATGCCCTGCTCACGCTCGGCGCGCAGTCCGTCCACCAGGAGCGAGAGGTCAGGGGTGTCGAGACCGCGGTCCACCGACGCACGGGTCACGGCGTCGATCTGGTCGGCGAGAACGGATTTCGTGTCGTACAACAGACGGCCCACGAGGGTGGACTTTCCGTCGTCGACGCTGCCGGCAGTTGCCAGTCTGAGCAGATCGCTCATCAGAAGTAGCCCTCTCGCTTGCGGTCTTCCATGGCCGCTTCGGAAACTCGGTCGTCGCCACGGGTCGCGCCGCGCTCGGTCAAACGTGATGCCGCAACCTCGGCCAGGATGGCCTCGTTGTCAGCGGCATCGGAGAGGACTGCGCCGGTGGTCGAACCGTCGCCGACGGTGCGGTAACGCACCGAAAGGGTCTGCAGCTCTTCGCCGTCAGCCGGTCCACCCCAGACGCCGGGCGTCATCCACATGCCGTCGCGCTGGTACACCGGACGCTGGTGGGCGTAGTAGATGCTGGCGAGTTCGACGTTGTCGCGGGCGATGTAACGCCAGATGTCCAGCTCGGTGAAGTTGCTGAGCGGGAAGACGCGCACCTGCTCGCCGGGGGAGTGGCGACCGTTGTAGAGGTTCCACAGTTCCGGGCGCTGCTTCTTGGGGTCCCACTGACCGAAAGCGTTGCGCAGCGAGAAGATCCGCTCCTTGGCGCGGGCCCGCTCCTCGTCGCGGCGAGCGCCACCGAATACGGCGTCGAAGCGGTTCTCGGAGATCGCGTCCAGCAACGGCACGGTCTGCAGCGGGTTGCGGATACCGTCGGGGCGCTCGGTGAGGCGACCGTCCGCGATGTACTCCTCGACGCTGGCCACGTGCAGGCGCAGGTTGTACTTGGCCACCACGTGGTCGCGGAAGTCGAGGACTTCCTGCAGGTTGTGGCCGGTGTCGACATGCAGCAGGGTGAACGGCAACGGCGCAGGCCAGAAGGCCTTGATCGCCAGGTGCAGCAGCACGGTGGAGTCCTTACCGCCCGAGAAGAGAATGACCGGGCGTTCGAATTCGCCGGCCACCTCTCGGAAGATGTGGATCGCTTCGGACTCGAGGGCGTCGAGAGTATCGAACTGTGTGCCGTCGAGCTGAGGCCGTGAAGGTGTCAAGTCAACTGTCATGATGCGTGCAACCCGCATTCTGTCTTGGAGGCACCGGCCCAACGACCGCTACGCGGATCGCTGCCGGGGGCTGGCTTGCTGGTGCAGGGTGCGCAGCCGATGGACGGATATCCCTCGTCGACAAGGGGATTGACGAGGATGGAATTGGTGTCGATGTAGTTCTGCATCTCCTCGTCCGACCAGGGAGCGATCGGGTTGATCTTCACGAGTCCGAAGGCTTCGTCGAAGGAGATCAGGGGAGCGTTGGCGCGGGTGGGCGCTTCGACGCGGCGGATGCCGGTCACCCACGCGCTGTACCCGGACAGTGTCTGCTTGAGCGGCGCGACTTTGCGTAGTGCGCAGCAGCGGTTGGGATCACGGGCGAACAGATCCTTGCCCTCGGCGACATCCTGCTCGGCGACGCTTGCCAGCGCACGAGCGTTGATGACGTTGACGCCGTACACCTGCTCGACCGCGTCACGCGTGCCGATGGTTTCGGGGAAGTGGTAGCCGGTGTCGAGGAAGAGTACGTCGACGCCCGGATGCACCTGTGCGGCAAGGTGAACCAACACCCCGTCCTGCATGTTCGACGCCACGATGTACGAGTCACCGAACGTGTCCTCGGTCCACTGCAACAGTTCCTGCGCGCCGGCTCCGTCGAGTTCTACTGCACCGCGTTCGGCGATGGACCGAAGCTCGTCGGCAGTTGCTCGCGAAATGTCCACTGTCATCGCAAATCTCCTTCGTCTGCGCGCACTGCCCATTCGGCGAACCGTTCACCTTCGTTGCGGTTCTTGACGAACTGACGTACGACGCGGTCGATGTAGTCACCCATCTCGACGCTGGTGACCTTGTGCTGGCGCAGCTTGCGTCCGAAGGCGCTGTCGAATCCGAGGCTGCCTCCCAGATGAACCTGGAAACCCTCGACTTGATTCCCCTCACCGTCGTCGACGAGTTGGCCCTTGAAGCCGATGTCGGCGATCTGCGAGCGAGCGCAGGAGTTGGGGCAACCGTTGATGTTGATGGTGATCGGCACGTCGAGCTGGCTGTTGATGTCGGCAAGACGCTGTTCGAGTTCGGGCACGAGCACCTGCGAACGCTTGCGGGTCTCGGCGAACGAGAGCTTGCAGAACTCGATGCCGGAGCAGGCCATCAGGTTCTTGCGCCAGTGCGACGGACGGGCGGGAAGACCCAGCGCGTCGAGATCGGCGATGAGCGGCTCGAGCGTCTCGTCGGCGACGTCGAGGATGATCAGCTTCTGGTACGGAGTGAAGCGGATCCGGTCGCTGCCTGCCTTCTCGGCGGCGTCGGCGACCTGAGCCAGGATGTCTCCCGAGACGCGGCCGGCGATCGGAGCGAAACCGACTGCGTTGTGGCCGTTGCGGGTCTTCTGGATACCGACGTGATCGATCGGGCGCTTGGGCTTCTCGGGCGCGGGGCCGTCGATGAGCGGACGCTTCAGGTACTCGGTCTCGAGAACCTCGCGGAACTTCTCGATACCCCAGTCCTTGACGAGGAACTTGAGCCTGGCCTTCGCGCGCAGACGGCGGTAGCCGTAGTCACGGAAGATCGAGACGACGCCCTCCCAGACATCGGGGACCTCGTCGAGCGGAATCCAGGCGCCGACGCGCTGCGCCAGCATCGGGTTGGTGGACAGTCCGCCGCCGACCCAGAGGTCGAGGCCCGGGCCGTGCTCGGGGTGGTTCACGCCGATGAAGGCGATGTCGTTGATCTCGTGAACAACATCCTGCTGACCGGAGATAGCGGTCTTGAACTTGCGCGGCAGGTTGGAGTACTTGGGGTCGCCGATGTAGCGGCGCACGATCTCGTCGATCGCCGGGGTGGGATCGAGGACCTCGTCGAGCGATTCGCCGGCCAGGGGAGAACCGAGGACGACGCGGGGGCAGTCACCGCACGCTTCGGTGGTCTTGAGTCCGACGGCTTCGAGGCGCTTCCAGATCTCCGGAACGTTCTCGACCTCGATCCAGTGGAACTGGACGTTTTCGCGGTCGGACAGGTCGGCGGTGTTCCGGCCGAATTCCTTCGAGATGCCGGCGATGGTGCGCAGCTGCTCGACGTTGAGAGCGCCGGCGTCGCAACGCACGCGCATCATGAAGTACTTGGCCTCGAGCAGGTCGATGTTCTCGTCGCCGGTGAAGGTGCCGTCGTAGCCTTCTTCGCGCTGGGTGTAGAGACCCCACCAGCGGAAGCGGCCGCGAAGGTCGCCCTTGTCGATGCTGTCGAAGCCCTGCTTGGAGTAGATGTTCTCGATGCGGGCCCGAACGTTGAGCGGGTTGTCGTCCTTCTTGGCCTGCTCGTTGGCGTTGAGAGGCTCGCGGTAACCGAGGGCCCACTGACCTTCGGCGCGACGCTTGGCGGGACGCGCAGCGCGTGCAGGCCGGGCTTCGGCAGCTGCCGAATCGGCGGGTGTGGCGGCGTCGGTGGTCGACGTCATCGATGAACTCCTGGATCTGGGCGGTTGATCGGCACGCGGCACGCACTATCGATGAACTGTGGCGGTGTCTGATCGGGACGCACCGGTCCGTGTCGGAAATCGAGGGGGCTGTCCTCGGTCTCGGAAAGCTCGCGGCCGGCAGGTGTGCTCACGAAAACGAACAGCTGGAGAAGCTGCGTCCCTGAAAAGGCATTTCTCTGCAGAGAGTGTTTCGGTGAAGCAGATGGAGATGAGCGGGAAAGGCTGGAAGATCAGTGAAAGATCAACAGCTACACAGGTGCAGACACGACGAGCTGCACACACGCTTGAAGTCGACATGGCGACGCGCCACAAGTCGCACTCCGAGTCCGGTCATGCAGACCATTGTGCCACGTCAACTCGATAATTCCGACTCGGGTGCGTATTTCCACGAAAAACGGGGGAAATATCGAGTTCAAGCCGTACGCCGACCTGCATCGCAGGCTGAATAGGTGTGCGTTCCGGATGCTGGGACACTGGAGGCGTGAATGCCACCAGCACGACTCCCACTCGACAGAGCGAGGCGACGCCCTTCGCCTTGCCCGCGCGATCGCTCGAGGGTGTCGGGAAACGGCCGTTCGGGATCTACATCCACGTCCCGTTCTGTGCCACCAGGTGTGGGTACTGCGATTTCAACACCTACACGGCCGGAGAGCTCGGAACTTCCGCCTCGCCGCAATCGTGGTTGGAAGGTCTGCGGCGCGAACTCGATCTCGCGGCCGAGATGACGGGCGCCCCGGCGGCGGAGACCGTGTTCGTGGGCGGTGGAACGCCGTCGCTGCTCGGTGGTGACGGATTGTCCGACGTGCTGTCGGCGGTGCGGAGCAGCTTCGGCCTGGCGTCCGGCGCCGAAGTGACCACGGAATCGAACCCCGAATCGACGTCGCCGGAGTTCTTCGGTGCTCTCCGCAGCGCTGGATTCACCCGGATTTCCCTCGGCATGCAGTCGGCCGCCCAGCACGTTCTGAAGATCCTCGACCGCACGCACACCCCCGGTCGCGCCGTCGCTGCCGCGAAAGAGGCTCGCGCAGCTGGTTTTTCGCACGTGAATCTCGATTTGATCTATGGAACCCCGGGGGAGCGCGATCAAGACCTGGACGCCTCACTCGATGCGGTCCTTTCCGCCGATGTCGATCACGTCTCGGCCTACGCGTTGATCGTCGAGGACGGCACCGCCATGGCTCGCAAGGTCAGGCGCGGCGAGCTGCCCGCCCCGGACGACGACGTGCTGGCCTCGCGGTACGAACGAATCGATTCACGCCTGTCCGAGGCAGGCTTGCGGTGGTACGAGGTCTCCAACTGGGCAAAGGCGGAAACCGCGGACTCCGGTGACACCCGGTGTCGTCACAACCTCGGCTACTGGGACGGCGGTGACTGGTGGGGTGCCGGTCCGGGCGCGCACAGCCACGTCGGCGGAGTGCGGTGGTGGAACGTCAAGCACCCGGCGCGGTACGCGGAACAGTTGGCGCTCGGCGAACTTCCCGTCGGCGGCAGCGAAGAACTGACCGCCGAGGACGAACACATGGAGCGAGTCATGCTGACCGCACGGTTGCGTACGGGACTTCCGTTGTCGGAACTGTCTGCATCCGAACGTCTTTCGGCCGAACAGGTGGTAGTCGACGGGTTGGCCGTGATCGAGAACGATCACGTGGTTCTCACCGACCGTGGTCGCCTGCTCGCCGATGCGGTGATTCGCACGATCCTGACCTGACGCGCAACCATCCTTCGCCGCGTAATGTGGCCGTGGTGGCCATCATTCATCGTGCGCAGCTGAATCCGTCCAAGAACGACCTGCTCCGAGCGTGGGTGCCCAAGCAGCCGTGGCTCGGGTCGGTCGACTGTTCGACGCTCGAACGCGTCGACGCCTATCGTTTCGACGACCCGGACGGTGAGGTCGGAATCGAGACGCACCTGATGCGCTCTGCCGACGGTCGAATTCTTCAGGTCCCGCTCACTTATCGTGGTGCTCCGCTGGACGGGGCGGAGACCGCGCTGATCGCGACCATGGATCATTCGGTACTCGGCGAACGGTGGGTGTACGACGCATGCTGTGATCCGGTCTACGTCAGCGCGGTGGCGACCGCGATTCTGACGGGTGGGGCCGGAGTCGAACTGGTCTTCGCGGACACCGCCGATCGCATCCCCGTGACGGCTCACGTAGTAGGCAGCGGTACGGCCGACGCTTCCGTACCGGCAGTGGAATCCGTGACCTGCTCGACAGTCGGCACCGACACGATCATCCGCGCGGGAAGCCTGGAACTGACTGTGGCGAGAGTGATCGACGCAGATCGAGTCTCGGACTCGGAGACGCTCACCGGAACCTGGCCGGGGCAAACGACACCTGCGTTGCTCGTGACTATCGCCTGAGCGTCAGCGGACTCCCTCGATGACACCGGGCATCGCGTCGAAGTCGAAGACACGCGCGTGCAGCACGACGCGGTTTCGCAGGGCCGAACGAACCGCTCGGTGCAGACCGTCCTCGAGGTAGAGAGTGCCGCGCCACTGCACTGCGTGCGGGAACAGATCGCCGTAGAAGGTCGAGTCCTCCGACAGCAGGCGATCGAGTTCGAGGACCTTCGTGGTGGTCACGATCTCGTCGAGTCGAACCTGACGTGGAGGGAACTTCGACCAGTCGCGTAGAGACAGTCCGTGATCGGGATACGGTTTGCCGTCCATCACGCCTTTGAAGATCATGTGCCGCCTTGTCCATGGTTGTGCGATCGACCTTTCGCCGATCTCACTCCACAGTAAGGGCAACAGCCGTCTCTGGCGCTCGGGCGATTAGACTGCCAGTGGAAACCGATGTGTAAATGTCGGCGTTCGTTCTTTTCAGGAAACGGAGGTGGCAACGATGTCGAGTACCGACGACAGGCGTTTCGAGGTCTTACGTGCAATCGTGGCCGATTACGTCTCCACCCAGGACCCGGTGGGATCCAAGGCACTGGTCGAGCGTCACAACCTCGGAGTGTCGAGCGCCACTGTGCGCAACGACATGGCATTCCTCGAGGCCGAGGGCTACATCGCCCAACCGCACACCAGTTCCGGCCGCGTCCCCACCGACAAGGGATACCGCGAATTCGTCGATCGCATCGCCGACGTCAAGCCCATGTCCGGGCCCGAGCGTCGAGCGATCCTCGAGTTCTTGGAGTCGGGTGTCGACCTCGACGACGTTCTGCGCCGCGGTGTGCGACTGCTCGCGCAACTGACCCGTCAGGTCGCGGTTGTCCAGTACCCGTCGCTGTCCGCGTCGTCGGTTCGCCACCTCGAGGTGGTCGCTTTGACGCCGGCGCGCCTGCTTCTCGTTCTCATCACCGATTCCGGCCGCGTCGATCAGCGAATCGTCGAACTCGGAGACGTCCTCGAAGACGAAGACCTTTCCCGGTTGCGCACGCTTCTCGGCGGAGCACTGGAAGGCAAGCGCCTGGCCGCCGCGTCGATTGCCGTGGCGGAACTGGCCGACGAGTCTCCGGCCGACCTTCGCGACGCCGTGATCCGCTCGGCAACGGTGCTGGTCGAGACCCTGGTCGAACATCCGGAAGATCGCCTCGTTCTGGGCGGAACCTCGAATCTCACGCGCAACGCCGCCGATTTCTCCGGTCTGGCCGGCTTCCCCGGTTCGCTGCGCGCAGTGCTCGAAGCACTGGAAGAGCAGGTAGTGGTCCTCAAACTGCTCGCTGCGACGCAGAACTCCGGCACGGTCACCGTTCAGATCGGTGAAGAGACGCAGGTCGAACAGATGCGCGGAACCTCCGTGATTTCGACTGGCTACGGCGCGGCCGGTACCGTTTTCGGTGGTGTCGGTGTGCTCGGACCCACTCGGATGGACTATCCGGGAACAATTGCATCGGTTGCCGCCGTTGCCAGATACATCGGCGAAGTTCTCTCCGAGCGATGACGGACGTCGACATTCGTCGGCACGCCTCCTCGCGAGGACTGAGGAAAACCTAGAAGTAAGAGAAGGACGAGAGACTCAACGTGGCACGGGATTACTACGGATTGCTCGGCGTCGACAAGAACGCGACAGACCAGGAGCTCAAGCGCGCTTACCGCAAGCTGGCACGCGAACTGCACCCGGACGTCAACCCTGACGAGGCGGCGCAGGCCAAGTTCAAGGAGATCTCGACGGCCTACGAGGTCCTGACCGACCCGGAGAAGCGTCGCATCGTCGATCTCGGCGGAGACCCACTCGAGTCCGGTGGTGGCGGCGGTGGTGGCTTCGGCGGCGGCTTCGGTGGCGGTGGCCTCGGCGACGTCTTCGAAGCATTCTTCGGCGGCGGTGGCGGCGCAGGTCGTGGGCCGCGCGGTCGCGTTCAGCCCGGAGCCGACTCGTTGCTTCGCACCAAGCTGACCCTCGCAGAATGTGCGACGGGAGTCAGCAAGCACGTGACCGTCGAGACGGCCATTCTGTGCGACAGCTGCACCGGAGCCGGAACCAACGGCGACTCCAAGCCTGTCCGCTGTGAGACCTGCAACGGTGCCGGCGAAGTTCAGTCCATCCAGCGCTCGTTCCTCGGTCAGGTCATGACCTCGCGTCCCTGCCCGACGTGCCGCGGTGCCGGTGAGACCATCCCGGATCCCTGCCACAAGTGTGGCGGCGACGGCCGAGTTCGGGCCAAGCGTGACATCACCGTGAAGGTTCCCGCGGGTGTCGCCGGTGGCATGCGTATCCGTTTGACCGCGCAGGGTGAAGTGGGCCCAGGCGGCGGACACCCCGGCGACCTCTACGTCGAGATCGTCGAGCAGCAGCACGACGTCTTCGTTCGAGACGGTGAAGACCTGCACTGCACGATCCGCGTTCCGATGGTCGACGCAGCGCTCGGTACGACTGTCACCGTCGACACCATCATCGACGGCCCCAAGGAAATCACCATCGAGCCAGGCACCCAGCCCGGACACGTTGCTGTTCTTCGCGGTCATGGCATGCCGAAACTGCGGTCGGGAGTGCGCGGCGACGTGCACGCTCACCTCGAGGTGGTCATCCCGAGCCGTCTCGATCACAAGCAGTCCAAGCTGCTCAAGGAATTCAAGCTGCTCCGCGATCGTGACGAGGCCGAGGTTGTCTCGACGGCCTCGCAGAACAGCGGTGGATTGTTCTCGCGTCTTCGCGAAGCATTCAGCGGCCGCTGACGGTGGCCGCAACGGTCTTCTTTCTCGACCCGGTTCCCGGCGTCGGTGAAATCGCAGTTCTGGACGGACAGGAGGGTCGCCACGCGGCCACTGTCCGCCGGATCGGCGTCGGTGAGCGATTGGTGTTGGCCGACGGCCGTGGCCGGGTGGCCGACGCCGAGGTGACGAGCGTCGGCAAGGACCGCCTGGAACTGTTGGTCAGTGAAGTTCAGGTTCTCGAGCAGCCCAAGCCGTTGGTGACCCTCGTTCAGGCACTTCCCAAGGCCGAGCGTTCCGAGTTGGCCGTCGAACTGGCGACCGAGGCGGGGATCGACGCGGTGATCCCGTGGCAGTCCTTGCGTTGTGTCGCCAAGTGGGAGGGCCCCAAGCTCGCCAAGGGCGTCGCACGCTGGCGAAGTGCGGCAGTGTCTGCGGCAAAGCAGTCCAGACGCGCGTTCGTCCCGGAAATTGCGGAACTGCACAAGACGCCGGCGGTGATCGCGTTGGTTCGTGACGCCGTTGCCCGTGGCGCTGTGGTTGCGGTGCTTCACGAATCGGCGACGACGCCGTTGGCCGGTTTGCCGCTGGCGAGCGCGGACGAGGTATTTCTGGTTGTCGGTCCCGAAGGTGGGCTCGACGATTCGGAGATCAGCGCGTTGTCGGAGGCCGGGGCCACTCCGGTGCTTCTCGGCCCGACGGTCCTGCGCACGTCGACCGCCGGGGCTGTTGCTCTGGGCGCGATCGGAGTGCTGACCGATCGCTGGGGACCACGGCCACTGCACTGATCTTGTTGTGATCCCGAGCTGAATCGGATCCGGCGCTCAGCGAAGTGTCAGATTTGCGCACTATCGTAAGGACGTCGGGGGTCGCCTTCGGCGTGAGTTGGTTCGGGGATTTCAGGAGGCCAGATGTTGTCACGTGCGCATATGCGAATCGTTGGAGCGGTGTGTGCCGCGGCGGCGTTGATGCTCGTCGCGGGGTGCACGGTCTCCACCGGAGACAACACGGGTTCCTCCAGCAGCGCAGTCACCACTACCCCGACCAGCGAGGCTCTAGTCACCGTCACCCCGGCGGACGGCGGAACTCCGGTGAGTCCACTCGACCCCATCGAGGTCCAGGTCGCGAAGGGAACACTGACGACCGTCGCGCTGACCAATCCCGAGGGTAAGGAAGTCGCCGGTATCACCACGCCGGACAAGACGTCCTGGAAACCGAGCGAACCACTCGGATACGGCAAGACCTACAAGTTGGTCGTCGACGCCGTCGACGCGAATGGTGTTGCCACGACCAAGAACACGACGCTGACCACCGTCGCGCCGAGTAACCAGACCCGGGCGTACATCAACACCACCGGTGGCGCCTCGATATCGGACGGTGGCACGTACGGTGTCGGCACCGTCGTCGCCGTTCATTTCGACGAGTTGATCGGTGACAAGGCCGCGGCCGAGAAGTCTCTGCTGGTCACAACCAATCCGCCCGTACAGGGTTCGTGGTACTGGGTCGACGGTCAGAACGTTCACTGGCGACCGCAGAACTACTACGCACCAGGCACGACGGTCTCGTTGAACGCGAACATCTACGGCAAGCAACTCGGCAACGGACTGTACGGCCAGCAGGACGACACCGTGTCCTTCAAGATCGGCGACTCCCACGTCTCGGTCGCCGACGACAACACCAAGATGGTGACCGTCTACGAAAACGGTCAGGTGATCAAGGAAATGCCGACCTCGATGGGAATGGGCGGCACCGAGACGATCGGCGGCACGACGCTCTCGTTCTGGACCCAGCCCGGCACGTACACCGTGATGGACAAGGCCAACCCCGTCATCATGGATTCGTCGACCTACGGTCTGCCGATCAACTCGCGCCTCGGCTACAAGGAATCCATCAACTGGGCCACCCGCATCAGCACCGACGGTATCTATCTTCACGAGTTGGAGAGCACCGTCTGGGCGCAGGGAAACACCGACACCTCGCACGGTTGCCTCAATCTCAGTGCGGCCAATGCCAAATGGTTCTTCGATTTCTCGCAGCCGGGAGATGTCGTCGAGATCAAGAACACCGGCGGCGCTCCGCTGGAGGTGTGGCAGAACGGCGACTGGACCCTTTCCTGGGCAGACTGGGCCGCAGGCAGCGCCCTCGCCTGAGATAGATTTCCTCGGTGCCTCGATTCAAGATTCCGTACGGCCGACACGAGCAGCAGTTCGGGCATCTCTACGTTCCCGACGGAGTCGCTGACGGCCCGATCCCGGTCGTCATGCAGATCCACGGCGGCTTCTGGAGCGGGCAGTACGGATTGACTCTGGGCACCGCATTTGCCGTCGAACTCGCGCGGCACGGCGTCGCGGTGTGGAACATCGAATACCGCCGTCTCGGGGCGGGCGGTGGTTGGCCGGAGATGTCCGCCGACGTGAAAACGGCGTACGACGAAATCCCCGGACTGGTTGCCGGGAAGTCCTCGGCCGAATTGGATCTGAATCAGATTCGCTTGCTCGGGCATTCGGCCGGAGGACATCTTGCAGTGTGGCTGGCGGGGGAGAAGGACACGTTCACCCGGCCTGAACGGGTCATCGCACAGGCGGCCGCACTCGATCTGGCGTCGGCAGGCGAGCGTGGACGACGGATCAGCTTCATCGAGGATCTGTTCGGCGTTCCGTTCGACGCGGACCCGGATCTGTATCGCAGTGCGTCGCCGCAGCATCGATTGCCGATCGGCGTCCCCGTTGTGTGCGTCACGGGTGCGGACGATCTGCAGGTGCCGGCCAAGGTGAGCTCCCGGTACGCGAAAGCCGCGGAAGCGGCTGGTGATCCCGTGGCACTGCGTGTGATCGAGGGCGAAGGACACGACGCGTTTCTCTCACCCTCGACCGAGTCGTGGCGGGTCTCCCGCGAGTTGGTTCTCGCCGAAGACCCGCTGGCTCCGTGCACGTCAGACTGACGCGGGGTCTACTTCCACAGGGGCCTTCTTGCCCGGCAGGATGAACGCCACGACAACTGCCCCCACGAACAGTGCAAGACCGCCCGCCCAACTGGCCGCCGAAATCGCGTCGGCGTAGGCACTGCCTGCGGCGTCGAGCAACGGCCCTGCCTGAGCTGCAGCCAACGGGTTGCCTGCCATCTCTTCGGCGACCAACGAAGCGCCGCCGACGGATTCGCCCGACACCTCCATCGCGTACGCGGCCTGTTGCGCAAGTTCGCCCGTCAACTGCGGAACCTGCATTCCATTGATGAATCCGGCAATCGAATCCTTGTAGCTCGCAGCGAGGATCGAGCCGAGGATCGCGATACCCAGCGAGCCGCCGAGTTCGATGGCGGTGTCGTTGAGGCCACCCGCAGCACCGAGATCGTCCTCGGAGAAGTTGTCCATGATGGCGTCGGTGGCCGGCGGTTCGCTGAGACCGATGCCCAGGCCGAGCAGGATCAGTGGGACTGCGAACATCCAGTAGCCCGAATCGCCGTCGACCTGCGTGAGAATCAGAACGCCGATCGCGGCGACCACCATGCCGCCGACGATGGATGCCCGGACGCCGATCAGCGGAGTGATCCGCCCACTGACAACGGCGCCGATCGAAACGGCAATTGCCAAGGGCAGCAGACGAACACCGGTTTCGAGTGCGCCGTAGCCGAGGATGAACTGGAACTGCTGTGAGATGAAGTAGATGGCGCCGAAGGCGGCCAGGAACAGCAGAAGTACGGCGAGCGTCGCGCCGCCGACCATGCGCTGGCCGAGCTTACGGACGTCGAGCAGTGGCTGCGGGTGACGCAGTTCCCAGACGACGAACGAGACGAGGCCGATCGCAGCGAGTACGGCGGCACCGATGGGTCCGCCGGTCCACCCGAAGTGGAATCCGTTGATGATCGAGTACACGAGCGAGCCGATGGTGACCACCGAGAGTGCGCCGCCGATCCAGTCGATCCGGCCCAGGTGCTCGGCCTTGCTCGGCGGCACCAGAAATACGGCGGCGACGGCAGCGACTGCGGCGATCGGGACGTTGATCAGGAAAGTGATGCTCCAGGAATGACTGTCGAGAATCCATCCGGCCAACAGCGGACCGAGTGCAATCGCGAGACCCGATGTCGCCGCCCACGCCGCGATGGCGCGTGATCGCTCCGCTTTGGGAAAGGTAGCGACCAGAAGCGAAAGCGTCGCGGGCATGATGATCGCGGCGCCGACGCCCATGATCATTCGTGCCGCGATGACGGCGTTGGTGGTGTCCGCGATGCTGCCGAAGACGGCGCCGCCGGCGAACACGGCCAGTCCGGCGAGAAGTGCGCCGCGGCGACTGTACTTGTCACCGATCACGCCGAACAGCAGCATCAATGCGGCGTAGGGAACGGTGTAGCCGTCGATGACCCATTGAAGTTGCGTGCTGGTGAGGCCGAGGTCTCTGGTCATGTCCGGCGCCGCGACGATCAGCGCGGTATTCGCCATCACGACGATCAGCAGACTCAGGCACAACACCCCGAGCGCGGCCCACCGCCGTGAGTACGGCTGGTCCATCTCCGAGACAGGTTTGCTCATGAGTGTCGTCATGACGCGACTCCGTTCCTGATGATCGAAGACACTCCTCGATCTATTTGCACACTGATGTGTAAGTTAATAACTTGCACACCGATGTGCAACTATGATTGACCTAGATCACAGTTGGGCAGTCGAAAGAGGTGGAACGCGCGTTGACGCATTCGGGCACAGTCGTTTCGGGAACTGCCGAATCGGGCGGACGGCAGCGTCGTAGTCAGGCCGCGGCCAATCGCAATCGCATCATCGAGGCGGCGATCACGGCGTTCGCTGCTGATCCGGATGCGAGCATGGACGACGTCGCAAAGGCCGCCGGTGTGGTCAGGCGAACCGTGTACGCGCACTTCGACAGCCGAGAGGCGCTGATCAACGGCATCGTGGACGAGGCGTCGACCGATCTCGTAGCTGCGCTGAGCCAAGCCGGCGAGCCGCCCGAGCGCCCGGATCTGGCGACTGCCGTACTGGCATTGCTGTCATGGCCGGTCGGTGATCGCTTCCGGATGCTGCTCAGCTTTGCTCGCAAAGAGTTGGGGGAGCAGCGGATTCTCGATCTGATGGAGCCCGCGCGTGCCGTGAGTATCAGCGTCGTCGAGCGCGGTCAGCGTGACGGAACCTTCTCGAAATACCTGCCGGCCGAGACTCTGGTAGCGATGACCGAGGCGATCACGATCACTTTGTTCGATCAGGCCAACAGTGGGCTCATCACGGACTCGGGCGAATCCTTTGCCGCCGTGTGCCTGGTCATCGCGGGTATCAGTCCGGACAGAAGCTCCGAGATCGTCGCCGAAGCGTCGGAGTGGATCCGCGAATCGCTGCCGTCCGGTCGCCGCGAGGATTAGGCCGGGACGATTAACAAGTGGGCCGTGTCCGACTCTGGCGCTAGACTTCGAAGTATCGAGGCTCACGAGTCGAGTGGGCTGATCGGACCAGAAAGCAGGCCATATTCACCACGTGAGTGAACACAGTGAACTCGACGGGAACCGTGTAACCACCATCACCGAGCGCGCTCTGCCCGCAGAGCGCACCGTCCGTTCGAGTATGGATCTGGCGCCGGAGACCGTGCGTCAAGTCCTGGGGGCGACGGACGAGAATCTCACCGCGATCGAACGTGAGCTTCGTGCCGACATTCATGTACGTGGCGGAACCATCTCCTTGTCGGGGACGGCTGCAGACGTGGCGCTGGCAGAACGTGTGTTCAGTGAATTGGCGTCGCTGGCCGGTCGAGGGCAGCCCATTGCCCCGGACGCTGTTCGACGAACCATCGGCATGCTCACCAACGAGGTCGGCGAGTCTCCGGCCGAGGTGCTCTCCCTGGACATTCTTTCGCGTCGGGGCAAGACGATTCGGCCGAAGACCCTCAACCAGAAACGCTACGTCGACGCCATCGACGAGAACACCATCGTGTTCGGAGTCGGCCCGGCCGGTACCGGCAAGACCTACCTCGCCATGGCCAAGGCCGTTCAGGCGTTGCAGGCCAAGCAGGTCTCTCGGATCATCTTGACCAGGCCGGCAGTCGAGGCCGGCGAGCGACTGGGCTTTCTGCCCGGCACGCTGCACGAGAAGATCGATCCGTATCTCCGCCCGCTGCACGACGCATTGCACGACATGATGGATCCCGAGGCGATTCCGAAGTTGATGCAGGCCGGAGTCATCGAGGTCGCTCCGCTCGCCTACATGCGTGGCCGGACGCTCAACGACGCCTTCATCATCTTGGACGAAGCGCAGAACACCACGGCCGAGCAGATGAAGATGTTCCTGACCCGCCTCGGGTTCGGTTCCAAGATCGTGGTCACCGGAGACGTGACCCAGGTCGATCTGCCGGGCGGGGCCCGTTCGGGTCTGCGCGCGGCATCCGAAATCCTCACCGGGATCGACGATATTCATTTCGCCACTCTCGACAGCAGCGACGTCGTACGTCATCGGCTGGTCTCTCACATCGTCGACGCTTACGAGCGTCACGAATCGGATCGGTCCGGCGAGTTGGCGGTCGGAAACCGGGCGCAGCGCCGCGCTGCACATGCTCATTCACCGCGACGGTAGGCTGAGCGACGCATCAACCCCTACTTTTCCCAGGAAAGAGCGTCGCACATGAGCATCGAGGTCTCGAACGAATCGGGCATGGACATCTCCGAACCGGAGTTGATCAGCGTTGCCCGTTTCGTGATCGCTCGGATGGATGTCCATCCGGCGGCCGAGCTGTCGATGGTTCTCGTCGACTCCGCGACGATGGCGGATCTGCACGTTCGCTGGATGGACCTGCCGGGCCCGACCGACGTCATGTCGTTCCCGATGGACGAACTCGAGCCTGGTGGCCGTCCCGATTCCCCCGAGCCGGGGCCGTCGATGCTCGGCGACATCGTGCTGTGTCCGTCTTTTGCCGCGGATCAGGCTGACAAGGCCGGGCATTCGCTGGCTCACGAACTTGCCCTCCTGACCGTCCACGGTGTGTTGCACCTTCTCGGCTACGACCATGCGGAGCCGGAAGAGGAGAAGGAGATGTTCGGCTTGCAGAACAGCCTCCTCGAAGAGTGGTACGAAGACCTTCGCCGTATCGACCGCGAAGCAGCACTGGCCGAACGCGATCAGAAGCTGCTCGGTAAGACCGGTTTCGTCGACGGAGTGGACCGATAACAGTTATCCGGGGGTTCTGTAGTGAGTAGCGCCATAGCGCTCTTTGTTCTGGCGATTGCTCTTGTCCCGGTCGGTGGTGTGTTCGCGGCCGTCGACTCGGCGCTCAACACCATTTCGTCGGCGCGGATCGACGAGATGGCAAAGGAAGAGCGAGCCGGCGCCGCGCGAGTGCAACGCATCCTGACCGATCGCCCGCGATACGTGAATCTGATGGTCCTGCTTCGCATTTTGTGCGAGATCACGGCCACCGTCGTACTCGTGGGCGGCCTGATCGACGTCCTCTCGCTGGGCTGGGCGCTGACCGTCACCGCGGTGATCATGGTTCTCGTCTCGTACGTGGTCATCGGCGTCGGACCGAGAACGCTTGGGCGCCAACATGCGTACTCCATCGCGATGGCCGCGTCGCTGCCACTGCTGTGGATCGGGGTTCTGCTCGGGCCGATCAGTCGCGTCCTGATCCTCGTGGGTAACGCATTGACCCCGGGTAAGGGCTTCCGCAACGGCCCGTTCGCGTCGGAAATCGAGTTGCGTGAACTCGTGGACATGGCGCAGGAACGTGGCGTCGTGGCCGACGAAGAACGCCGAATGATCCAGTCCGTCTTCGAACTCGGAGACACGTCGGCGCGCGAGGTGATGGTGCCCCGCACCGACATGGTGTGGATCGAGAACGACAAGAATGCCGGGCAGGCAACGTCGTTGGCCGTCCGCAGTGGTCACTCGCGCCTGCCGGTCATCGGGGAGAACGTCGACGACGTGCTCGGTGTCGTCTACCTCAAGGATCTGGTCAAGCAGACCTACCACCTGCCCGACGGCGGCCGGAACGTCAACGTCTGCGACGTCATGCGGCCCGCCGTCTTCGTTCCCGACTCGAAGCCGCTCGACAGCTTGCTGGCCGAGATGCAGCGCGACCGCAACCACATGGCGATACTCGTCGACGAGTACGGCGGAATCGCCGGGCTCGTCACGATCGAGGACGTCATCGAAGAGATCGTCGGTGAGATCGCCGACGAATACGACGAGGACGAGACGCCGCCCATCGAGGATCTCGGTGACGGAATGTTCCGCGTATCCGCGAGACTTCCCATCGAAGACCTCGGTGAATTGTTCGATCTCGAACTCGAACTCGACGAGGTGGAGACCGTCGGCGGGCTGATCGGATACGTACTCGGCCGAGTGCCACTTCCCGGTTCCGAAGTGGAGTACGACGGTTTGATCCTGCGCGGCGAGGGAACCAATACGGGCCGAGGCCGGGTACGCATCAGCACGGTGTTCGTGCAGCGCATCCCGCCGTCCGAAGACGAAGAGACAGAAGACACCGATGACTGAGCGAGAGTTCAGCGAGGAGCAGTTATGAGCAAGAACGAATTCCGGTCAGGCTTCGTGTGTTTCGTGGGTCGACCCAATACGGGCAAGTCCACGCTGACCAACGCGTTGGTCGGCAGCAAGATCGCGATCACGTCCTCGCGCCCGCAGACGACGCGCCACACGATTCGCGGCATCGTTCACCGCGAGCATGCGCAGCTGATCCTGGTGGACACCCCTGGACTGCACAAGCCCCGCACTTTGCTCGGGCAGCGCCTCAATGACCTGGTTCGCGACACGTACTCCGAGGTCGACGTCATCTGCCTGTGCATCCCGGCTGACGAGGCCATCGGGCCCGGAGACCGCTGGATCGTGCAGCAGGTCCGTCAGATGGCGCCCAAGACCAAGCTTGTCGGCATCGTGACCAAGATCGACAAGGTCAGCCGCGACGCCGTCGGAAAGCAGTTGCTCGCGCTGTCCACCCTGCTCGGCCCCGAATCCGAGGTCGTTCCGGTGTCCGCGAAGTCGGGTGAACAGGTCGAGATCCTGGTCGACGTCCTCGCCGGTCTGATGGACGAGGGCCCGGCCTTCTACCCGGACGGCGAATTGACGGACGAGCCCGAAGAGGTGCTCATGGCCGAACTGATCCGTGAGGCTGCGCTCGAGGGGCTCGGCGAAGAATTGCCGCACTCTCTGGCTGTGGTGATCGAGGAGGTCATCCCGCGTGAGGGTCGCACCGAGAAGCAGGGCGAGATGCTCGACGTGCATGCGTTGCTCTACGTCGAGCGGCCCAGTCAGAAGGGCATCGTCATCGGTAAGGGCGGAGCGCGTCTGCGGGAAGTCGGTACCAGTGCGCGCCTGCAGATCGAGAAGCTGCTCGGTGTGCGGATCTTCCTGGAGCTGCACGTCAAGGTCGCCAAGGACTGGCAGCGCGACCCGAAGCAGCTCGGCCGGCTGGGCTTCTAGGGCCGGAGGACCCTGAGGATCGCCGCGCCGATGTCCTGCTCGTCGACGCCGGTGGCCAGGCGTCGGAGTTGGAGGCCGGTGATGACGGCGACGAGCGTCGATGCAATCGACTCCGGATCAGGTACACCGAGTGCCGTCAGAATCGTGACGGTCAAATCGTCGTAGGCGGCAAAGCATTCGACGGCGACTTCGTGGAGTTCGTGGTCGCGCCCGGCGGCGATGTACATCTCGAACGGCGCGATCCGCTCGGCCGAGAACGAAAGATCTCGCGTCACCTTTTCGGCTATTGCCGCGGCGTCCTCGACGCTCAGACCTTTGTCGCGGTACTCCTCGGCCAAGGCGCGCAGGCGCGTCGTCTCGTCTGTCACGAAACGAGACAGAGCAGCGCGGAGCATGTCCGACTGGCTCGCGAAGTGATACGTGATCGATCCGAGTGAGACGCCGGCCTGCGCGGCGATGCGCCGGTTGCTCACACCCGGGATGCCGTCGGTACCGACGACGTGCAGAACGGCGTCGAGTATTCGCTCGCGAACGTCCCGGTTACTCATCGGGTCACCACCACGGCTCGGGTCGGACCTGATCCCAACGCAGGACCGATTCCAACTGTGAAGCGAGGGAGACCAACAGAGGTTCGGTGTTCTCGTTGCCCATCAACTGCGCACCGATGGGCAGGCCGGCCTTGCTGAATCCGGCCGGCACGTTGACCGAGGGCCAGCCGAGGACGTTCCACGGCCACGCGTAGGGGCAGGCGCCGGTCATGACCTTGTCGGTGTCCCAGCCACCGATGCCGTCGATCGCGGTCGCCATGATCGGTGGAGTTGCCGTCGTGGGTGCCAGGACGACGTCGTAGGTGTCGAAGATCGCTCCGATCCGCTTTCGCATCCGCGGCTCGGCCGCGCGGGCCGCGCGCAGAGGTGCGCCGCGAAGTAGCTTGCCGTTCTGGGCATTTCCGCGTGTTCTGGCATCGACCAGTTTCGGGTCGGGAACGCGTCCGAGCCAGTCGTGGACCCCGACGAGCGAGCGGGGCAGAAAGTTCAGGCCGAAGATCAGGCCGTATGCGGGATCGTCGACGACGACGTGGTGTCCGAGTTCCCGCAGCGTTTCGGCGATCGAATGCACGGCCAGGCGCACTTCCGGGTCCAGCTTCACGGGAGTGGCGGTGAACGGATTACGAAGGGAAAGAGCGATTTTCAGCTTTCCGGGGTCGCGTCCCACCGCGTCGCTGACCGTCACCGGTGTCGGCTTGTGGAGGTCGCCGTCGTGGTTGCCGGCAGCGACGTCGAGCAACAGTGCCGCGTCGGCGACGGTGCGAGCGAGCGGTCCGTTGACCGTCAGGCCGTAGAACGCTTCGGCGTCGGGCCAGGTTGAGATGCGCCCGCGCTGCGGTTTGATTCCGACGAGGTTGGTCCAGGCCGCGGGGATTCGGATGGAACCGGCTCCGTCGGAACCGATTCCGGCGCTGACCAATCCGGCGGCGACGGCCGCGGCGGTGCCGCCCGACGATCCGCCTGGAGTGTGGTGACGCGACCACGGATTGCGCGTGTAACCGAAGGCTGAACCGCTCGTGAGCGGCCACTGGCCCAATTCCGGGCTGTTGGTCTTGCCCACGATCACTGCGCCGGCGTCGCGGAGGCGTCGAATCATCTCCGAGCCCTCGGTCTTGGCCGGGAAATCGCCAGGGCAACCGAAGGCCGTGGGTTCGCCGGTGATGTCGACGTCGTCCTTCACTGCGATCGGCACGCCGAGAAGAGGTAGGCGCTCGCCGAGTGCGAGACGCCTGTCGGCCTCGGCAGCTTCCTCGAGTGCCTTCTCGCGCCGCACGATCTTGAACGCATTGAGGTGAGGCTGAGTGGCCTCGATCCGGCTCAGCGTTGCCTCCGTGGCCGCGACGGACGAGGTGGCGCCCGAGGCCAGACTCGCAACCTGGTCGACAAGACCGGGGGCGAGATCGTGGTCGGTTCGAGAAGTCATCAGGTTCCCTTCGCAAAACTGTTCGTTCGAACGAACAGTAACTTGTTTCAGTATTAGTGAACTTCGGTTTCGCGTCAAGATCGCGTCAAGACGCCAGGTCAGTGCGTAAGCGGATCGTCAGAGACGCGGAATCGGCCTTTCCGGAGGTCGAAGCTGAGAGAGCGCATCCGGTCGAGGGCGACCGCGCGTCATGGCTGCGATGCACAGCAGCACGGCAAAAGATTTCGAAGAGGGAAGCTCATGGCCGATCTGGCCTACGTTGCTCTGATTCTCGGCGGTTTTCTCGTGTGCGCGCTGGTACTGCGCGCCCTACAGGCGAGCGCTCCCAAATGACGGTTGCCGGTGTGGTCAGCGTGGTTCTGATCGCCGTCGCCGCGGCATTGGTCATTTACCTGCTCGTTGCACTCGTAGATCCTGAGAGGTTCTGATGTCGCCCGCTCTTGCAGCCGGCCTGCAGATCGCTTTTGTCCTCGTCGTTCTGGCAATCGCCTACGTTCCGGTGGGCGACTACATGGCGCGTGTTTACTCGTCGACGCGAGATCTTCGGGTCGAGAGTGTGATCTACCGCGTCGGTCGGATCGACTCCAGGGCCGAGCAGACGTGGTACGGCTACGCCGCAAGCGTTCTCGGATTCTCGCTGGCCAGCGCATTGTTCCTGTACTTCCTGCAACGGATTCAGGGAGTACTGCCGCTGAGTGACGGTCTGTCCGGGGTCAGTCCTGCCGTAGCGTTCAACACCGCGATTTCGTTTGTGGCGAACACCAACTGGCAGTCGTACACGCCGGAAACGACGATGAGCAACTTCGTTCAGCCCGTCGGTCTGGCGGTGCAGAACTTCGTCTCGGCAGCGGTCGGCATGGCGGTGGCCATCGCATTGGTTCGCGGCTTCATTCGGGTGGCCAGGGGCGGCGAGATCGGCAACTTCTGGGTCGATCTGACGCGTGGTTCTCTGCGCATCCTCCTCCCGTTCTCATTCGTGATCGCCCTGATCCTGTTGAGCCAGGGAGTGATCCAGTCGTTCCACAGCGGTTTCGCCTCCACCGGCCTCGACGGCAATGCGGTCACCAATGCACTGGCCCCCGTCGCGTCCCAGGAAGCGATCAAGGAACTCGGCACCAACGGTGGCGGGATCTTGGCTGCCAACTCGGCGCACCCGTTCGAGAACCCCACCCCGTTGAGCAATGTCGTCGAGATCCTGGCGATCCTGTTGATTCCGGTCTGCCTCACCCGAACGTTCGGAACTCTCGTCGGGGATCGTAGGCAAGGCCTCACCCTGCTGGCAGTGATGGGAATCCTGTGGAGCGGGCTGCTCGCAGTCACGCTCGCTGCCGAATCCGGCGCACGCGGTGTTGCCGCCACAGCAGCTGGTTCGATGATGGAGGGCAAGGAAGTTCGCTTCGGAATCCCCGGATCGGCGTTGTTCGCGGTGGCGACCACGGGAACGTCGACGGGCGCGGTGAACTCGGCCCACGACAGCATGTCCCCCCTCGGCGGCGGCGCGGTCCTGCTCAACATGTTGCTCGGCGAAATTGCGCCAGGTGGAGTCGGAACCGGCCTCTACGGGATTCTTGTGCTGGCATTGATCGCAGTGTTCGTCGGCGGACTGCTGGTCGGTCGCACGCCCGAATATCTCGGCAAGAAGTTGGGTCGACGCGAGATCACCCTTGCGGCGCTGTCGATTCTGGTCATGCCCGCGCTGGTCTTGATCGGTACCGCCATCACCGTCATCCTCGGTTCGACCACCGGTTATCAAGGCAATGGGGGAGATCCGGGTACGCCGGGATCGATCCACGGGTTCAGTGAGGTGCTTTACGCCTTCGCCTCCGCCTCGAACAACAACGGCAGCGCCTTCGGCGGTCTGACGGTCACCAGCGACTGGTTCCAGTCGTCTCTCGGAATCTGCATGCTTCTCGGCCGATTCCTGCCGATCATCTTCGTTCTCGCTTTGGCCGGTGCTCTTGCCTCGCAGAAGAAGGTGGCGCCGACGGCCGGCACCCTCCCGACGTCCGGACCGATGTTCACGGGTTTGTTGACCGGCACCGTCGTTCTTGTTGCTGCACTTACATTCTTCCCGGCCCTCGCGCTGGGCCCGCTAGCGGAGGCTCTTCAATGACCGTGCGTATCAGTGAGAAACCCGTGGTAGCGCAAGACGCTGCCGACAAGGTTGATCCAGGGCAGTCCCGTCAAGTACACGCAGGCGTTTTCAACCCGCGGCAGATGATCACCGCGTTGCCGGGGGCCGTGCGCAAACTCGACCCACGCCACCTCGCCCGCAACCCGGTCATGTTCGTGGTGTTCGTCGGTTCCGTCATCACCACTGTCATGGCGATCGCCGATCCCTCGGTGTTCTCCTGGGTGATCACCCTGTGGCTCTGGTTCACGGTGATCTTCGCGAACCTCGCCGAATCCGTGGCCGAAGGGCGCGGCAAGGCGCAGGCGGCGAGCCTGCGAAAGGTGAAGCAGGACACCACAGCACATCGGATCACGATGAGCGGTGCGATCGAATCGGTTTCCGGCACCGAACTGGTGGTCGGCGATCGGGTGATAGTGGTTGCCGGCGAGGTCATCCCCGGCGACGGCGACGTGGTCGAAGGTATTGCCTCCGTAGACGAATCGGCGATCACCGGTGAATCCGCGCCGGTGGTCCGTGAATCCGGTGGTGACCGGTGCGCCGTCACCGGTGGTACGACGGTTCTCTCGGACCGCATCGTCGTGGAAATCACCGCAGCACCGGGCAGTTCGTTCGTGGACCGGATGATCGCGCTCGTCGAGGGTGCTTCACGTCAGAAGACACCCAACGAGATTGCGCTCAACATCCTGCTCGCGTCGTTGACCGTCATCTTCCTCCTCGCCGTCGTAGCCATCGGCCCGATGGGCTTGTACGCGGGGCACGAGCAGGATCCGATCAAGCTGATCGCACTTCTCGTCTGCCTGATCCCGACGACCATCGGAGCGCTGCTCTCGGCGATCGGTATCGCGGGCATGGACCGCCTCGTCCAGCGCAACGTTCTCGCGATGTCGGGGCGCGCGGTGGAAGCTGCGGGCGACATCGACACCCTGTTGATGGACAAGACCGGAACCATCACTTTCGGTAACCGCCGGGCCACCGCACTCCATCCGGCGCCCGGTGTATCCGCCGACGATCTTGCTGCGGCAGCTCGCTTGTCGAGCCTTGCCGACGGAACTCCCGAGGGACGGAGCATCGTCGAGCTGTGCGCAGCGGAGTTCGGTCTCGCTGCCGAGCCGACGCTGGACGAGGAACGCGCAGAGTTCGTTCCGTTCACGGCACAAACCCGGATGAGCGGACTCGACCACTCCGGACGCCAAATCCGAAAGGGTGCAGCAGATGCGGTGATGAACTGGGTCGTCAGTGGCGGTGGACACGCGGAGAGCGCGGTGACCGACACCGTGGGCGACATCGCCCAAGCGGGCGGAACGCCGCTGGTAGTTGCCGTCAAGCATGGTGAGAGTACCTCGATCCTCGGCGTGATCGCGTTGTCCGACGTCGTCAAGCCGGGAATGGCTGACAGGTTCGCCGAACTCCGGGCGATGGGTATTCGCACGATCATGATCACCGGCGACAATCCGTTGACCGCGAAGGCGATTGCCGACGAGGCGGGCGTCGACGACTTCATGGCGGAGGCCACCCCGGAAGACAAACTGGCCCTGATCCGGAAGGAACAGGAAGGCGGACGTCTCGTCGCGATGACCGGTGACGGGACCAATGATGCTCCCGCCCTTGCCCAGGCCGATGTCGGGGTCGCGATGAACACGGGAACCTCGGCAGCCAAAGAGGCCGGGAACATGGTCGATCTCGACTCCGATCCCACCAAGCTGATCGAGGTGGTGGAAATCGGCAAGCAATTGCTGATCACCCGCGGCGCGTTGACCACATTCTCGTTGGCGAACGACCTGGCGAAGTATTTCGCAATCCTGCCGGCCTTGTTCAGCGGCATCTACCCGCAGCTGGACGCGTTGAACATCATGCGTCTCGCCACCCCCGAATCGGCGATCGTCTCGGCCGTGATCTTCAACGCCTTGGTGATCATCGGTTTGATTCCGTTGGCACTCAAGGGTGTTCGATACCGACCGTCGACGGCATCGCAGTTGCTCGGACGTAACTTGCTCGTCTACGGTCTCGGCGGTGTGATCACACCGTTCGTCGGTATCTGGTTGATCGATCTCGTCGTACGTTTGATTCCTGGAATTGGGTGACCTGACATGCGTTTCACTATCGGTTTTGCCAAACAGGTGTGGGCGGGTTTGCTCGTATTGCTCGCGCTCACCGTCGTTCTCGGTGTGGTCTATCCCGCCGCGGTGTGGGGTGTCAGCCGGATCAGCTCCGGATCTGCCGAAGGCTCACCGGTCACCGATGCCGCCGGTTGCGTGGTCGGCAGTGCCTGGGTGGGTGTCGATCCGCAGGTCGCCGAAGGGCAGCAGGACCCGTTCTTCCACAATCGTGTTGTCGGATCCGTTTCGGACGAGGATCCGTTTGCCACCGGTGATCCCGCTGCGGCACTGCCGTCCAACCAGGGGCCGAGCAGCGAGATTCTGGCCGGATTCGTCATCGAGCGCCGGGCAGCCATCGCGGCACGTGAAGGTGTCGACCCGGCATCGGTTCCCGTCGACGCAGTCACCGGTTCGGGCTCGGGTATCGATCCCCACATCAGTCCGGCGTACGCCGAACTGCAGGTCGCGAGGGTGGCGGCGAACAACGGCATCTCGGAAGACCAGGTGCGGGACTTGGTGGCCGAGCACACCGACGGTCGGCAACTCGGATTTCTAGGAGCCGAGAGAGTCAACGTCCTGGAATTGAACCTGGCACTCGGATTGACGGCACCTACGTGTGCTGCACCGACGACTGGTGGATGATTGTCACGTGAGTTCTTCGGAGAAGGTCGGTCAATCTTTCGGTAGGGCACGCAAACGTGGTGAATTGCGTATCTACCTCGGCGCTGCGCCTGGCGTCGGAAAGACCTTCGCGATGCTCGGTGAGGCTCATCGGCGTCGAGATCGTGGCTGTGACGTGGTCGCGGCCGTCGTGGAGACACACGGCCGCGCCCGCACCGCGGCGCAGATCGGAGACCTCGAAACAGTGCCGCCCAAGCTGGTGGATTATCGCGGAACACGGATGCCGGAACTGGACGTCGAGGCCGTGTTGGCTCGGCGTCCGGCCCTTGTCCTGGTGGACGAGTTGGCACATACCAACACGCCAGGGAGCAAGAATCACAAGCGCTGGCAGGACGTACAGGAACTGCTCGAAGCCGGGATCGACGTTCTGTCCACGGTCAACGTGCAACACCTCGAAAGCCTCAACGACGTTGTCGCGCACATCACCGGCGTGGTTCAGCAGGAGACGGTTCCGGACGCGGTAGTGCGTAGTGCGGCGCAGGTCGAGCTGGTCGACATCACCCCGGAGGCGCTGCGCCGCAGACTTTCTCACGGAAACGTGTATTCACCGGAACGGGTCGATGCGGCCTTGGGCAATTACTTCAGACGCGGAAACCTCACGGCGCTACGCGAACTGGCACTGCTGTGGGTGGCCGATCAGGTGGACGCCGCACTGGCGAAATACCGGGCCGAGAACAAGATCACCGATACCTGGGAGGCGCGCGAGCGTGTCGTCGTTGCCGTGACCGGGGGACCGGAGTCGGAAACCCTGGTACGACGCGCATCTCGAATCGCGTCGAAGTCGAGCGCCGAGCTGATGGTGGTCCACGTCGTACGCGGTGACGGACTCACCGGCGTCTCGGCCCCAGAGATGGGCAAGGTGCGCGCGTTGGCTGTCGGAGTCGGCGCCACGCTTCACACCGTTGTCGGTGACGACGTACCGTCGACGCTCCTCGAGTTCGCGCGTGAGGAGAACGCCACACAGTTGGTGCTGGGAACGTCGCGGCGTTCCCGCCTGGCTCGCATCCTCGACGAGGGGATCGGCGCTGCGGTGGTTCAGCAGTCCGGTGGTATCGACGTTCACATGGTCACGCACGAGGAAGCGACGGCGCGACGACGCATTTCGGTGCTGGGGCGCTCGGAGCGCCGGGTCCTGTCGTGGATTGCGGCGATCGTCGTGCCTTCGCTCGCGGCCGCGATCATGGGTCTCGTCGACCGAATCTCCGGGGTCAACGGCGAGAACGCGCTGTTCTTCGTCGTGGTCGTTCTGGTCGCCCTCCTCGGCGGCGTCGGCCCGGCGATATTGTCGGCCCTGATCTCGGGACTGCTGCTCAATTACTTCTTCACCGATCCGCGGTACAGCTTCACCATCGCCGAACCTGACAACTTCATCACCACTGTCGTGCTGTTGATCGTGGCTGTGGCAGTTGCCGTTCTGGTCGACGCCGCAGCAAAGCGCGCCCGCGAGGCGAAGCGCGCATCCGAGGAAGCCGAACTGCTCACACTGTTCGCGGGATCAGTTCTCCGCGGAGCGGATCTGTCGACACTTCTGGCGAAGGCACTCGAAATCTATCGCCAGCGAGGGGTTTCCGTCATTCATCACGACGACGGAGTCATCGCCGCCGTGGGTACGCAGCCGCCGACCACGGACGACGAAGCGGATACGGTCTGTGAGGTCAACGACGGGGAATACGCGCTGTTGTTGGCTGGGCCCGACCTGAGTGCGCGGGATCGACGAGTGCTGACGGTGGTGGCTCACCAAGCAGTTGGGATGATCCGCCAGGAGAAACTGACAGTCGAGGCGAGCAAGGCTGCCGCGCTCACCGAGGCTGATCAACTGCGTCGAGCCCTGCTGTCAGCGGTAAGCCATGACCTGCGAACGCCTCTCGCCGGAGTGAAGGCGGCGGTGTCGAGTCTGCGCAGCGACGACATCGAGTTCTCGCCCGAAGACACCGCTGAATTGTTGGCAACCATCGAGGAGTCGGCGGATCAGTTGACGGCGCTGGTCGGGAACTTGCTCGACTCGTCCCGACTTGCCGCCGGGGTGGTGAAACCCACGCTGCGGCCGGTGTATCTGGACGAGGTGGTTCACCGCGCGTTGCTGGGCCTCGGCATCGGTGGACGCTCGGATTCGCGGGCTCGAAGTGTAGTCGTCGACGTGGGTACCGTTGCAGTGCAGGCAGATCAAGGTCTGCTCGAGCGGGTGATTGCGAACATCGTCGACAACGCTCTGCGCTACGGGGGAGAAACCCCGGTGCGCGTCGGGGCGGCGCAACTCGGTGATCGTGTGGTGATCAGTGTTGCCGATACGGGCCCAGGTGTTCCGCGAGGTGAGGCCGAAACGATGTTCCAGCCGTTCCAACGGATGGGAGATCGCGACAACACCGGCGGAGTGGGCCTCGGACTTTCCGTGGTGCGCGGATTTGTCGATGCGATGGGCGGAACGGTCAGCGCCACAGACACACCTGGTGGGGGATTGACGATGATCGTGGAGTTGGCTGCGGCCGGTACGAATGGGAATGGATCATGAGTCGAATCCTGGTAGTGGACGACGAACCGCAGATTCTGCGAGCTCTGCGTATCAATCTTTCGGTGCGCGGGTACGAGGTGGTGACCGCGTCGACGGGCGCCGGTGCCTTGCGGGCTGCTGCCGAGCGTCCACCGGACGTCGTGGTACTCGATCTCGGACTGCCCGACATGGACGGCACCGAAGTGCTTGCCGGCCTGCGTGGCTGGTGCACGGCGCCGGTCATCGTGCTGTCGGCGCGCACGGATTCCGCGGACAAGGTCGAGGCTCTCGACGCCGGTGCGGACGACTACGTCACCAAGCCCTTCGGGATGGACGAGTTTCTGGCCCGCGTGCGCGCTGCGGCGAGGCGGGGAACCTCCGCGGCGGACACTTCGGAACCGTCGGTCGAGACCGCGTCCTTCACGGTGGACTTGGCTGTGAAAACAGTGAGTCGGCGCGGTGAACAGGTGCACCTGACTCCGACCGAGTGGGGCATGCTCGAGATGCTTGTGCGCAACCGCGGAAAGCTGGTCGGGCAGAAGGAGTTGCTTCGGGAAGTGTGGGGACCGGCGTACGACACCGAGACCCACTATCTACGTGTCTACCTGGCTCAACTTCGTCGGAAGCTCGAGGATGACCCGGCGAACCCCAAGCATCTGATCACCGAGGCAGGAATGGGTTATCGATTCGTGGTGTGAGAAGCCAGGTCAGAGCACAACTACCAATTTGCCACGTGCCGTACCGGCTTCCATCTTGGCATGTGCTCGCGCGATGTCCTCGAACGCGAACACCTCGTCGATCGGTACCACCGCCTCGCCTGACGCCACAGCGGAGAGGAAGTCTTGCAGTACGCCGGCAGGCAGGTCGGACGCGTCCCCACCGTACGAGGTCAATCGCACTCCGCGTGGAATGTAGTCGATCGGATAAAAGTCTTTGACTGTCCACTCGTTGGACAGCATTCCCGTGAAACACACGGTGCCGTGAACGCGGGTCGCGCGCAACGTGTCGGGAAGTGTTGGTGTTCCGACCAATTCGAGGGCCAGATCAACACCGCCCGGGAGGATGTCTCGAACCTGGCCGGCCACAGCACCGTCGTCGACGATAACGTGGTCAACCCCGATCGCGGTCAACGACGACGCTTTGTTCGCATCTCGGGTGGTCGCAAGGACAGTGAGTCCCCACTGCTTCGCCAGGACTGCGGTTGCCATGCCGACCGAGGAGGTTCCTCCCCGGATCAACAGGGATTGACCGGATTTCGCGTCCAGTCCTACCGTCAGCGAGCCGTAGGACGTCTGCAGCATCTCGGGAACAGCTCCCACTGTCGACCAGTCCAGTTCGCTCGAGAAGGGAACGACCTGACTGACGGGAACGCACGTGTACTCGGCATAACCGCCGTCGAACGTCCTCCCCATCCCACCCATCATGGCGGCGACTTGCCGGCCTTCGGTGAGCTCCCCGCCGGGGCAGTTCACCACTTCGCCGACGGCCTCGATGCCCAGCACCCTCGGGAATGTCACGCCTTCGGCGAGGCCGAGGCGGGTGTGAAGTTCGGATCGATTGAGGCCGAAAGCCTTCACCCGGACCAGTACCCAGCGCGCAATCGGCACGGGTATCGGAATCACTTTGATAGTCAATGCTTCTGGCGGGCCGGGGGCGTCGAGCACGATTGCGCGCATTGTGTCGGTCATGCTTTTTCCTTCGTGGTCGGTGTCAGGTTTCGATTGGCTTCACGCAGCGTGGCCAGTGTGGCGCCGAATCGATCGAGAGCGTCGGGCGTCAGCACGGAACCGAGACGGCGCTCCAATTCGCCGTCGAACGTTGCCTTCGCCCGCCGCAACAGCTCATTGCCCTCGGGAGTCAACTCGATGAGTGAGGATCGTTTGTCGGTGGGATTGGATTTTCGACGGCAGTGTCCAGCCGCTTCGATTCGATCCACCAGCTTGCTCGTGCCACCGACGGTGATCGCGAGGGCCTCGGCGATGTCGAAGACCCGACAGGAGCCGAGCCTGTCGATGATCTGCATCGGCTCGAATCGACTCAGTGGCAGGTCGTGCTCGATTCGGAGTCGCTGGTCGACGGCCGTCCACAGTTCGGTTTCGAAGCGGACGAGGTTGTCGAAGTGCCTGCTCAGGGCTGATCTGGTCACGAGCAGACTCCGAACCGATATGCATTCCGTGGAATCATTTTCTCACCGTACGCCCGATTCGTGATTAATTCCATGGAATCTATTTGCGGCCTTTCATTGTGTCGGTGGCGCATGGGAACATATGTTCGTGTCGCATGAACCGCTGGATCAAGAAACGCCAGGTAATCACCCTGGCGGTGCTCGTTCCGGCGGTAATCATTCTGGCGGTAGTCGGTCCACAGGTGACGCAACAATCCTGCATGCGGACCTCGATTCGTTCTACGCATCAGTCGAGCAACGCGACGACCCGACTCTGGCCGGCAGGCCGGTCATCGTCGGTGGTGGGGTGGTCTTGGCGGCAAGCTACGAGGCCAAGGCGTTCGGGGTTCGCACAGCCATGAGCGGTGGTCAGGCCCGATCACTGTGTCCTCAGGCGATAGTCGTCCCTCCGCGAATGTCGGCGTACTCGCAGGCGAGCAAAGACGTGTTCGACGTCTTTCACGACACGTCGCCGCTGGTCGAAGGAATCTCCATAGACGAGGCCTTTCTCGAGGTCGGCGGGCTCGCCAAGATCGTGGGAAACCCGCTGCAGATCGGAGCCAACCTCAGACGCGATGTGGCCGAGCAGGTCGGACTACCGATCACGGTCGGAATCGCACGCACCAAGTTCCTGGCCAAGGTCGCCAGTGCATTCGCGAAACCCGACGGATTGCTGCGAGTGCCGCCGGAGGGCGAGACCGAGTTCCTGCATCCCTTGCCGGTCGAGAAGCTGTGGGGCGTCGGCAAGATCACGGCCCAGAAGCTGCGAAACTTCGACATCGTGACGGTGGGTGACATCGCTCGGCACGACGAATCCTCGATCGTCTCGATTCTCGGGGGCGGCGCCGGTCGCCATCTCTACGCACTCTCACACAATCGAGATCCGCGCCCCGTCCGCGCCTATCGTGGCCGCAGTTCGATGGGTGCTCAGCATGCGCTGGGTCGCGGATCCCATCCCCGCGCAGAACTCGATGCGTCGTTGATGTCCCTTGTCGACCGTGTCAGTCGACGCATGCGTTCGGCGCAGCGGACGGGGCGCACGGTCACGCTCCGGCTCCGCTTCGCGGATTTCACGCGGGCAACTCGATCTCACACGCTGCGCCGGTCCACCGCCGACACAGCGGAATTGCTGAGCGCCTCGATGGTGCTGCTGGACGAAGCGATACCGATGATCGCGGACAAGGGCATCACGTTGATCGGTGTCGCTGTCTCCAACCTGGATCGGGACGGCGCCGAACAACTCGAATTGCCCTTCGACGGTCCAGGATTCGCGGGTCCGGACACTGCCGCCCTCGACTCGGCAATGGACAGTGTCCGGAAGAAGTTCGGCTCCGCGGCCCTCACGAGGGGAGTGCTCCTGGGACGCGATCCGGACCTGTCGGTGCCGCTACTGCCGGACTAGGTGAGGTTTTCTCGCAGAGTCGCTCCCTCGTATTCGCGACGGAACAACCCACGCGCCTGCAGCACCGGAATCACGTGATCGACAAAATCTTCCAGACCCTGCGGATAGGTCGGCGGCATCAGATTGAAACCGTCGGCACCGCGGCCGTTCAACCAGGATCCCATCTCGTCGGCAATCGACTCCGGTGTTCCGATCATCGTTGCGTGACCACCACCCGCAGCGAGCGTCCCGAGGAGCTCCCGCACAGTCGGTGCGTCCTTCTCGACGATCCGCAAAATAGTGGCGTAGCGTCCCTGCGGCCCTGTGAACGCTTCGAGTGGAGGCAACGGGGGCACGGGCCCGTCGAGATCCCAGTTCTCGCAATCCTGTCCGGTGAACAACGAGAGTTGGCGTATCGACTGTTCGGTGGGCAGCAGGAGATCGAGTTCGGCCTTCTTCGCCCTGGCCTCGGCGACGGTGCTGCCGACGTAGGTGACCAGTCCCGGCATCACGGCGACAGAGTTCGAATCCCGGCCGGCTCGCTCGATTCTCGATTTCACGTCCGCGTAGTAGGCCTGTGCGCTGGGTAAGTCGTAGGCAACCGAATAGATTGCCTCGGCGCGACGCGCCGCCAGATCGCGGCCCTGCTCGGACGCCCCGGCCTGGAACAACACCGGCCGGCCTTGCGGGGAGCGCGGAACCGTCAACGGCCCGTCCACCCGAAAATGTTTGCCGTCGTGATCGATTCGAGAAATCCTGTTTGCGTCGGCAAAACGCCCCGACCGGTCGAGAATCAGCGCGTCTTCCGACCATGAATCCCACAATGCGAGGGCCACTTCGACAAATTCGTCGGCTCGTTCGTATCGGGATGCGTGATCGGGCATCGCCTCGAGTCCGTGGTTGCGCGCCTCCTGGTCGAACATCGAGGTCACGACGTTCCAGCCGGCCCGTCCGCCGCTGATGTGGTCGAGCGAGGCCAACAGTCGCGCCGCGTGAAACGGCGTGTAGAAAGTGGTGGAAATGGTGGTCACCAGGCCGATGTCCGCTGTCGCTCGTGCCATGGCAGTCAATGCGGTGATCGGCTCGAGAAACCACGACGCACCCGACTCGGGTTCGCGAACACTGTGACCGTCAGCGAAGAAGACGGCGTCCAGCTTGCCGCGTTCGGCGATCTGGGCGAGCGACTCGTAATACGTGATGTCGCCGAGACTTTCGACCGGTGAGTCGCGATGACGCCATGCCGCACTGTGATGTCCGCAACCGAGCAGGAACGCACCTATCCGCAGCTGTGCGCCCATCAGTTCTTGACGAGTCCGCCGTCGACAACCAGGTTCTGGCCGGTCACGGCCCGTGACCATGGTGAGGCGAAAAAGAGTGCAGCGTCGGCAAATTCGTCCGGCGTCGTGACTCGGCGCAGGGGAGTGCTTGCCGCGATCATGTCGAACACGGCTTCCGGTGTCGCGGCACTCGCATCGGTGGTGCGGAGCAAGCCGCCGGAGACCATGTTGACTGTGATCCCGTCCGGACCGAGGTCGGCGGACAGCGTCCGTGTCAGTGCCAACAGTGCGGCCTTGGCAGCGGTGTAGTCGTGGTACGGAACTACCGGATTCTGGACCAGATTGGTTCCGACAGTGATGATTCGGCCGAAGCCGAGTTCGCGCATGCCTGGTAGCGCTGCCTGGGTGGTATTGAGTGTTCCGGCAACAGCTCCGCGTAGTTGAGACTCGAAGTCGGCCCAGGTGATCGTGTCCGCGTTCGGCCGTGCATCGCCGTTGAACGAGAAGTCGACCAGTGCATTGTCGACCACGGTCGAGATCGGTGCGTCGAATCTCTCGCGTGCAGCGGAGAACAACTGGTCGACGGAACTGCGGTCCGTCACGTCCGCCTGGACTGCGAAGGTGCGATCCTCACCCAGTTCGGCGACCAGGGCCTCGGCGGCATCGCGGCTCTTGTTGTAGTTCACGATTACGCGGGCGCCCGAGCGGGAGAATGCTCGGCTCAGTGCGGCGCCTAGCCCGCGGGCGCCACCGGTGATCAGAACGATCTGCTCGTCGAGGTTCAATGCGCGCTGAAATTGCTGTTCGGTCACGTCGACATCCCTCCGCCAGTGCTAACTGGTCAGGTTCATCGGGTCTGATCTCAGCCGACTTTTTCGGCACCCCGTGTCACCGTCCATCAGACCACGTGAGGTGAATCGTCCTGAACGCCGGGTGCGTTGTAACGGCCGGCGCGATGAGTTTTCGATCGCGCGGGAGTCGTAATTGCAAGCGAAGTGGCAACCGGCCGCTCGCCTTCGCCCCAGGAGATTCCGATGACCACCCAGCCCGTCCACAACGAAACTGTTTCCGGTGACGCCACGACGACGACACCTTCGGCCACGGCTCGCAAGCTCGGATACGTCCTGAGTGGGCTGTTCGTCGTTTTCATGCTCTTCGACGGCATCATCCACATTCTCAACCTTCAGACAGTCGAGGATGCGTCGGCTGAACTTGGGTTGCCGGACTCGCTGGCATTGACGGCTGGGGTGGTGCAACTGATCTGCCTTGCGCTGTACGTGATTCCGCGAACGTCGATACTCGGCGCGATTTTGCTCACCGGTTACCTGGGGGGAGCGGTGTTGACCAACCTTCGAGCTGAACAGCCTCTGCTGAGCACGACCCTGTTTGCCGTCTACACCGGAATCGTCATGTGGGCGGGACTGTATCTCCGGGACGAGAAGGTTCGCGAGATCATCCCGCTGCGTCGGGCCTGAAATAGGCCCCCGAGGGGGTTGCGTGGGACGCGGTGTCCCATTATGTTTGACCTCATTCAAGTCCGTCGACTGCAATCGACGGACTGGCCGTGAGGAGACACCGATGGCTCGGTCAGCGTCGATCGAAGTGGAAAAGCCGTACCACCAGGTACTGCAGACTTTGTCCGAGGGCTCAGTTGCCCGCAGTTTCGATCCCTATCTCGACATCGACTGGGATTCACCAGAGTTCGCGATCGATCCGCATGATCCGAGATGGGTGCTCTCGTCCGTGTCGGACCCCCTCGGGGCGACGCAGTGGTACCAGGATCAGTCGTTGGAGCGTCGAATCGCCATGGGAATGTGGCGTCAGGCGAACGTGACCAAGGTGGGTTCGGCCTTCGAGAGCATCTTGATCCGGGGAATGCTGCAATACATCATGGCGCTACCCAACCAGTCGCCTGAGTTCCGGTACTGCCTGCACGAGATGACCGAAGAGTGCAATCACATCCAGATGTTCCAGGAACTCGTCAATCGCATGGACATCGACGTGCCGGGTATGCGTCCGATGTTCCGGCGGCTGTCGCCGATCATCGGAGTGCTGGGAGCAAAGTTCCCGGTCATCTTCTTCATCGGCATTCTGGCTGGTGAAGAACCGATCGACCACTTCCAGAAGGATCTCATCCGTGAGGGTAAGGACACGCCGCCGGCGATGCTCCGCACCATGGAGATTCACATCGCCGAAGAAGCGAGACACATCTCGTTTGCTCACGAGTTCCTGCGCAATCACGTCCCCAGACTCAGTCGTACGAGTCGAGCCATCACATCGGTCGCCTTCCCCGGCGCGATGCGTTGGCTTGCGGGTGAAATCATGTCACCGCCAAAGGAATTCGCCGAAGAATTCGGAATCCCGGACGAGGTGATGAAGAGCGCCTTCTGGGGGAGCCCGCATTCACGCCGCATCCTGGGTAACTACTTCGGCGAAATGCGAGCCCTGGCAGACGAACTCGGATTGATGAATCCGGTGTCGAAGCGTGCGTGGCGAAAGCTGCGCATCGACGGCGACTACGCCCGCTACCGCGGCGAGCCGAAGCGTTCCGACAAGACCCGGATCTAGTCCGGCCGCGAAGTTCCTCCGTCGGAGGACACCAGCTCGGCTATGAGCGTGGACAATTCGACATGGGGATCGATCTGTAGTCCGCTCGAGCGGGCAACGCCGTCGAACATGTACCAGGTGTATTTCGCGAGGTCGGCGACGATCTCTTCGCGGCTCGGCTTCGGATCGGTGCTTCGGACCCAGTGGGTGAGCGTGCCCTCGACCATTGTCACCACTGCGAACGGTAGTGAATCGAAGGGTGAGGAGTCGATCCCCACGGATCGACCGACTTCGGTGATAGTGGTGCGGGCGGAGTCGGCGATTGTGGCCTTCAGACTGCTGATCGCGTCGATGCTCTCGTCGTCGTAGTCGGTGGGGCCGGTACCCATGAACTCGTGAATCCGCGGATGCTCGGTGATCCACTCGGCGACGGCGCTGATGGTTCGGGTCAGGATCTGGTCGAGAGTGCCTACCGAAATGCTCATCGACGCGTCCAGGGCCGCCGCAAATTGTCCGAGCACAAACGCTCGGACTCGTCGATCGAGGTCGTCTCGGCCGCTGAATTGGCGGTACACCACCGACTTGGCGAGGCCGGCACGATCGGCGATCTGCTGGACGGACACCTCGGCACCTGCCGCACGCTCTTCGATCAGTTCGACCGCCGAGGTGAGTATCCGTTTCTGACGCTCGGAGTTGTGTCGCTCCCACCGCGCTTCGCGACCGGTCAACTCTGCAGTGACAGGTTGCGCAATTGCGTCGCTCGGCATCGCGCCAGTCTATCCGGACGGACCTGCCGTGTTTCCGACTTGTCATCGGGCGCGGCATCGGGATCGGTCGTCGGTACAACGTGGGACACTGGTCGAGTGAGGTTGTATCGAGACACGGCAGTGGTGCTGCGCCTGCACAAACTGGGCGAAGCCGACCACATCGTCACGTTGCTCACCCGTCAGTTCGGGTTGGTACGTGCCGTGGCCAAAGGTGTCCGCCGAACCACCTCCAAATTCGGTGCCAGACTCGAACCGTTTGCTCACATCGACGTGCAACTACTTCCGGGCAAGAATCTCGACATCATCACTCAGGTGCAGACGGTCGACGCATTCGCCACCGACATCGTCGACGACTACAGCCGGTACACCACGGCCTGCGCCGTACTCGAAACTGCCGAGCGGTTGGCCGGCGAGGAACGCGCGCCGGCCCCGCAGCTTCAGCGATTGACGGTGGGAGCACTGCGTGCGATCGCCGAGCAGGCACGACCGGTCGAGTTCGTGCTCGACGCGTTCTTGTTGAGAGCCATGGGCTATGCGGGTTGGGCGCCTGCCCTCGAAGAGTGCGCCCGCTGCAGTGCTCCTGGACCGCACCGGGCCTTTCATGTCGCCGCAGGCGGAGCCGTGTGTACCTATTGCCGCCCGGCGGGTGCTGCGACGCCGTCGCCCGGAGTGCTCGACTTGATGGAAGCTCTGCTCCGAGGGGAGTGGGAGGGTACCGATTCGGCGCCCGCGACGCTGCGGACGCAAGCCAGCGGACTGGTCGCGGCACACCTGCAGTGGCATCTCGAGCGCCAATTGCGGACGTTGCCGCTGATCGAGCGTTCGAGGCCGCATGCAGCCGTCGAGGTCGACTTGCCCGTGAGGCAGGATGGAACACGTGATTCGACGACGCGAACCGCGAACTCCGCTTGATTCTGCTGCTGACCGGGTGATCCGACCACCGGACCCACATCCGTCCGGGGCGACCCCGCCGATCCTGCAAACCGAACTGATCCCGCGCCACGTCGCTTTGGTGATGGACGGCAACGGACGATGGGCGCAGGAGCGCGGTCTGCCCCGAACCGCCGGGCACGAACGCGGCGAAGCTGTCCTGATGGACACCGTCTGCGGGTGCATCGAGATGGGTGTCGAGTGGCTCTCCGCTTACGCCTTCTCCACCGAGAACTGGAAGCGGAGTCCCGACGAGGTTCGATTCCTGATGGGCTTCAACCGTGATGTCATCCGCCGCCGACGCGACGAGATGAACGAAATGGGTGTGCGTGTTCGGTGGGCCGGTCGTAAGCCGCGCCTGTGGGCCAGCGTGATCAAGGAACTCGAGATCGCCGAAGAACTGACCAAGAACAACACCGTCATGAACTTGACCATGTGTGTGAACTACGGCGGCCGGGCCGAAATTGCCGATGCGGTAAAGGAAATCGCGAAGCGTGTCGCGGCCGGTGAGATCAATCCGGACAAGATTACCGAGGCGACCGTTGCCAAGTACCTCGACGAACCCGACATGCCCGACGTCGACCTCTTCCTGCGTCCGTCGGGGGAACAGCGGACGTCCAATTTCTTGATCTGGCAATCCGCCTACGCCGAAATGGTGTACCAGGAGAAGCTGTTTCCCGATTTCGACCGCCGCGACCTTTGGGCCGCCTGCGTCGAGTACGCCTCACGCGACCGTAGATTCGGTGGCGTCAAATGACAGGGGAGAACATGACCGACACCACCGACGAAGCAGCCCGCCTACAAGAACGCGCGGCCGCCTCGCTGGCGCATTTCGTGACGGTCGATGTTGCCGCCGACGGATCACTGGGTTTCCAGTACTCCGGCGCGCTGTGTTCCATCCAGGCGATGAATCTGTCCGAGGGTCTGGACGTGCTGTCCATGACGTGCGTTCTCGCATGGGACCGACCGGTCAGCGCGGCACTGCATCGCAAGGTGGCCGAGCGAAATCGCACCATCCAATTCGGCTCCATCGCGGTGTTCGGCCACGGCAGTCTGGCGGACGTCATCCTGCGTTACACGTTCCCTGCCGCCGGACTGGACGACGAGGCACTGACCACGATGTTGCTACTGGCGCTCACCGGTGCCGATACCGCCCGGCAGGGTTTGATTCCCTGACGCTCTCAGGCGGCGGCGCAGTCGCGGCAGGTGCCGAAGATCTCGACGGTGTGACTCACTTCGGTGAAACCGTTGTCCTCGGCGATGGTCTGTGACCACTGCTCGACCGTCGGGCCCTCGACCTCGACGGTGAATCCGCAGTTGCGGCACACCAGGTGATGGTGGTGCCCGGAGGAGCAGCGTCGGTAGACGGACTCACCTGTGTCGGTGCGTAGGACGTCGATGGTTCCGGCGTCGGAGAGTGCCTGCAGCGTGCGGTAGACGGTGGTCAGGCCGATGCCTTCACCTCGCTTGCGCAGTTCGTCGTGCAATTCCTGTGCCGACTTGAATTCGTCGATGTCGTCGAGCAGGGCGGAGATGGCGCTGCGCTGTTTCGTGGAACGAACGCCGACTGTGGCCGGTCCACGTTTCGAGGTCGTACTGCCCGGGGTGTTCATGCGGTGGAATCTCATCCTTCTTCGGCGTGGGCGACAGCGTCGACGACGATGTGTGCAAGGTGATCGTCGACGAGTCGATAGAGAACTTCTCGTCCGTTGCGCTCGCCGCGGACGACGCCCGCTGCTTTGAGTACGCGCAGATGCTGGCTGATGAGTGGCTGAGTGACACCGAGAGCTCCGACGAGTTCGTGAACGCAACGCTCCGACTCGTGCAACTGAAGCACGATCGCGATCCGAACGGGTGCAGCGAGCGCCCGCAGAATTTCGCCGGCGGCCGCCAGGGTTTCCTTGGGCGGCACGGGCGCGGGCGGTGCGGCTTCGAACGGGTCGTGCGTGTGTCCGAGGTCGGAATGATCATGGCTTTTGTGGAGATCGCCGGTATCCGCAATGCTCACAGCGAGGCTCCTTCGAGGGGTAGATCATGATGTCCGGGCATAGCCATCTCACCACATTATTGCAAATCACTTTCATTTTGATATGCACAAGTATGCATGTCAACCTTGGACGGAAGTGCGTGGCAGCCGCCAGATAGGCTGATGGTGCGAAAAGCGCACGAAAATCATGCATCTATTACCCAGATGGAGAGCAATCGAGTGGCACCCAAGTCCAAGATCGAAGCCGTTGTCAATCTCGCCAAGCGGCGAGGCCTGGTCTACCCGTGCGGTGAGATCTACGGCGGTACCAAGTCCGCATGGGACTACGGCCCATTGGGTGTCGAGCTCAAGGAGAACATCAAGCGCCAGTGGTGGCGCAACATGGTCACCAGCCGCGAGGACGTCGTCGGCCTCGACTCGTCGGTGATTCTGCCCCGCGAGGTGTGGGTCGCGTCCGGTCACGTCGGTGTCTTCAACGACCCGCTCGTCGAGTGCCTCAACTGTCACAAGCGTCACCGTCAGGATCACCTGCAGGAGGCGTACGCGGAGAAGAAGAAGCTCGACAACCCGGACGACGTCTCGATGGATGTCATCGGTTGCCCCGATTGCGGCACCGTCGGCCAGTGGACCGAGCCGCGCGACTTCAACATGATGCTCAAGACGTACCTCGGCCCCGTCGAGAGCGAAGAGGGCATGCACTACCTTCGCCCCGAGACCGCACAGGGCATCTTCGTGAACTTCGCCAACGTGCTGACCACCTCGCGTAAGAAGCCGCCGTTCGGCATCGGCCAGATCGGCAAGAGCTTCCGCAACGAGATCACCCCCGGCAACTTCATCTTCCGCACCCGTGAGTTCGAGCAGATGGAGATGGAATTCTTCGTCAAGCCGGGCGAGGACGAGCAGTGGCATCAGTACTGGATCGACTACCGCCTTGACTGGTACACCGGCCTCGGTATCAACAAGGACAACCTGCGTCTGTACGAGCATGCGCCGGAAAAGCTTTCGCACTACTCGAAGGGCACGACCGACATCGAGTACCGCTTCCACTTCCAGGGCAGCGAATGGGGCGAGCTCGAAGGTATCGCGAACCGTACCGACTTCGATCTCTCGACGCACTCCAAGCACTCGGGCACCGAGCTGAACTACTACGACCAGACGACGGGCGAGCGGTACACGCCGTACGTCATCGAGCCGGCGGCCGGTCTCACGCGTTCGCTGATGGCCTTCCTGGTCGACGCCTACACCGAGGACGAGGCGCCCAACTCCAAGGGCGGCGTCGACAAGCGCACAGTGCTCCGCCTGGATCGTCGACTCGCTCCCGTCAAGGCTGCCGTTCTGCCGCTCTCGCGTAACGCGGACCTGACGCCGAAGGCCAAAGATCTTGCAGCGCAGCTGCGTCAGAATTGGAACGTCGAGTTCGACGACGCCGGCGCCATCGGTCGTCGTTACCGTCGCCAGGACGAGATCGGCACACCGTTCTGCATCACGGTCGACTTCGACACTCTCGAAGACCAGGCTGTGACGGTGCGTGAGCGTGACTCCATGGCGCAGGAACGCGTCGCCCTCGATCAGGTGGAAAGCTACCTGGCCGCACGGCTGATCGGCTCCTGATTCTCGTTCGAAGCTGACGGGCGGTCCTTCTCAATCGAGAAGGACCGCCCGTTTTCTCTTTCCCCGATGGTCCTTCAGGCGCAGGATCGAAGTTATGAGAAAACTCAGCGTGACCAACAGCGTGACTCTCGACGGTGTCATGCAGGCACCTGGTGGGCCGGACGAGGACCGTCGTGGCGGATTCGAGCACGGTGGGTGGGCAGCACCCTTCAACGATTCCGTCATGGCGCAGAAGATGGGGGAGGGGATGGCGAAGAAATCGGAGTTGCTGTTGGGCCGCAGAACGTACGAAAACTTCGCCTCGTACTGGCCGTTTCAGACCGACAATCCGTTCACCGAGGTGCTCGACAACACGCAGAAATACGTAGTTTCAAGAACTTTGGGCGTACAGCTCCCGTGGAAGAACTCGACCTTGTTGAAAGGTGATGCCGCCGACGCGGTCGCCACGCTCAAGGAAAGTGAGGGCCCGGATCTGGTGATTCTGGGCAGTGGCGACTTGATCACGTCCTTGGCCGATCGGCGTCTCGTCGACACCTACACTCTGCTGATACATCCGCTGGTTCTCGGAACTGGGCGCAGATTATTCCCCGACGGAGCTGCGCTCGCTCAGTTCACCCTCACCGACAGCGTCCCTACGACAACAGGCGTCATCATCGCGACGTATCAGTTGAGCTGAACGCAGTTGAGCTGAACACAGTCGAGCTGAGTACATCAGGGAACTCGCCGAAATGCCGAATCTGCCAGCGCTGAGTTCTGACTGCTTGCGCGCTGGTCGGCGTAACCCAGGGCGCATAGACCCGGACAGCGCGCTTACCGCCGGAGAAGTTCGTCGAGACGATCTCGTGTTCGACGAGGGTTTCGACGGGAAAGACGAAGTGCCCCGAATGCTCTTCGTCGTATACCTTCACCACAAACAGCGCGACGCCGTCGCTGGTGTCGAATGGGCGGATGGGCCCGGCCTCGGAACGGCGCCACAGCGTGACGAACTGACCGAGCTTGGTCGGCGTCGTCTTGGCGGTTCGATAGACGGAGGCAAGGCCGTTGACGGTCAACGTGTGAGCGTCGTACTCAGCACCCTCGGACTCGGGAATCGGTGTGGACCAGGTAAATCCGTCGGCGTTCATCGGCACCGATGATGCCACGAACCACCGACAACCTTCGTGACGAACGCTGTCGGTGGTAGTCCCGATTCAGGCCGAAGGCACCTTGTCGAGAAACCCGAGGACAAGCGTCACCCGGCCGTCGTCGTCGCGTTCGAGTACGTCGAATCCGTCGATCAGTGACTCGGCCCCCGACGGGCCGAGAGCCCAACCGAATCGGGCCTGTCGGTGATGCGCGTCCACAGGTCCGACGAGGGTGAAGTGCATGCCCGGAAATTGTTGCTGCACAGCGTTGATCATCGCGTCGATCTGATCGTGTCCGGTGACGTCCGCGAGCGGATCGGTGTAGCGACCGCCGGGTGCGAACAATTGCTCGACCCGTGCTTTACGGGCGGTGGTATCGGTTTCGTTCCACATGTCGATGTAGGCGTCGGCGATTGCGTCGAAGTCGCTCATGGTCGCTCCCTTGATCAGTTTCCGGTGGTGAATGTCCGGCGGCCTCGCCGGCTGAGACCACTGTTCCTCCGAAACTGCGTCGGGTCGATTACCTCTGAGGTCATGGCCTCGGCTACCTCGGGTCGCTAACTTGAAAGAATGACCTTCGAGACGATGGACGTGGGCTCCGAACTCAAGCGGTGGCGGGAGCGGCGAAGGCTCACTCAGTTGGGACTCTCGGCGGCGGCAGGAGTGTCGACCAGGCATCTGAGCTTCATCGAAACCGGCCGCTCCAAGCCGAGCCGGGACATGATTCTTCACCTGTCCGAATGTCTGGATGTTCCTCTACGACAACAGAACACGCTTCTGCTGGCAAGTGGCCACGCGCCGGAGTACTCGCAGAAGTCGTTGGCAGAAGCGCCGATGTCAGCGGTGAGTGAGGCCATCGATCGCATCATCGACGCGCATGACCCGTATCCGGCCGTGGTGGTCGATCAGCAGTGGGAGATGGTCGCCGGGAACCAGGCCGTGGGAATTTTGACCGCGGGCGCCGCTGATTTCCTCCTGGAACCACCGGTGAACGTATTGCGTCTGAGCTTGCATCCTGAGGGCATGGCGCCGCGGATCGTGAACCTCGCGCGCGGGCCCACCTGCTCACAAGGCTGGCTCGGGAAGTGGAGGTCAGTGCGGATGTGCAGCTGTCGTCGTTGCTCGACGAGCTGCGCGCCTATCCGAGCGGCGGAGACTGGCACGACGACCGCGCGAATTCCCTGCTGGTTCCGTTGCGTGTACGCGTCGGCGATACCGAACTGGCGATGTTCAGCACCACCACCGTGTTCGGTACGCCGCGCGACGTCACGCTCGCAGAGATTGCGATCGAATCGTTCTACCCGTCGGACACGCAGACGGCCGACTACTTTCGATCGGCCGCCGAGGTCACAGGGACTTCTTGCCGAACTTGAGCTTCCACGGCACCAGAGCAGACTCCAACTGAACCGAGAGACTCATCTTGGAGACGCCTTCGGTGCGCTCCTCGAAGCGGATGGGCGTTTCGGCGATCTTCATGCCGCGCTGAACAACTCGGTAGTTCATCTCGACCTGGAACGCGTAGCCGTTGCTCTGCACCGATTCGACGTCGATGTCGCGCAAGGTCTTTGCATGCCACGCCTTGAAGCCGGCGGTCGCATCCTTGACGTGCAGTCGCAGAATGGCGTTGACGTAGAAGTTCGCCCAGGCGGACAAGGCCTTGCGGTGCCACGGCCAGTCGCCGGCGACTGCGCCGCCTTCGACGTAGCGGGAGCCGAGAACGACTGCCGCATCGGTAGTGGTGAGGATCTCGATCATGGCGGGGATCGCTTCGGACGGGTGCGAGAGATCTGCGTCCATCTGAATGACGATGTCTGCGTTCTCCGCCAGAGCCCGGCTCATGCCCGCGACGTAAGCACGGCCGAGACCGTCCTTGACCGTGCGGTGAAGCACTCCGACCGGGATGGGACCATCGATACCCAACTTGTCCGCAACCTCGCCCGTTCCGTCGGGGGAGTTGTCATCCACCACGAGGACGTGCAGGTTCGGGATCTTCAACGCGGCGAGGCGATCGACGAGCTTTGGCAGGTTCTCACGCTCGTTGTATGTGGGTACAACGACGGTTATCTGCGGGGCGACGCTTTCCATAACACCTTCGTATGATCTGTGATCCCGACTTGCCGGATGAAGCGTACGACGAGTGCGGTCGTGAACAAAGTAGGGATTTTACTACCTCGACGGGATCCGTCAGAACCGGCCGCCGCCGCCTCGACTGGTTCGGCCGCCGCCCCCGCCGCCGAAACCACCGCCGCCGCCACCGCGACCGGAGCGTCCGCTGCTGCTCGGTCCGCCGTACGAACGGGGCCCTCCGCCACCTCGCAGAATGCTGTTGATCAGGATGCCGCCGAGGATCGCTCCTGTCGCATCGCCACCGCCGCCACGGGGTCGTTGGTTTGCTTCCCAGGTGTTGACGTCGTTCTGCGCGGCGCGAAGTGAGTGCGTCGCCAAGGTGGTCGCGGCCTGGGCGTGTTGCAGCGCCTTCGACGGATCCGAGGCCTGCAATTGCTGGGCCGCCTGCAGGTGCCGCTGAGCCTCGGCGTAGCGAGTGCGCGCCTCCGCTCCGATCGCGCCGCGCCTGGTTCCGAGGAAGTCGCCTGCAGCGGTCACCTGAGCCTGTGCGGCCAGAATGTCCTGGGCGAGGCGCTGCTGTGCACGTTCGAGCTGCTGCTTCTGCTCCTGAGCGTCGGCAAGAAGCGCGTCGAGTTGGGCGTCGGCTGCGACGATCTGGTTGAAGGCTGTCAGCGGATCGCTGTCCTTCGACGTCTGAGCATTCGCCAACGCTGCCTGGGCTGCGGCCTTCGCGTCCGCCAACTTCTGCCCGCCTTGCGCCAGGTAAGCGTCCGCAGCGGTGATGCCCTGCTGGACGTCGTCCATCGCGGACGGAAGTGTCGCGATGGCGTTTCGGATGTCGTCGGCGGCGTGATCGACGCCGTCGAGTAGCTTGCGTGCCTGATCGAGGGCGGCTTCGGCCGTGCGAATCGCAGTGACGGCAGCGCCTTGCTTACCGGCCGGCAGTGCCGTCGCGTCTCGTCCTTCCTCGATCGACTTCTCGGCGAGCGTCAGGCGCTCACTCGCCATCGTGACGTTGTTCACGACCGATGCCAGCGTCGGCGCGGGGAATTGATCCTTCAATTTGGTCAGAATCGCCTCGGATTCGGGCAAGCGCACGCTGAGAGAAACAACACTCTGCGTCAACGCATCGAGACGGGCGGGGGCGTTGATGAGAAGGTCGCGAAGCCCGTCGAACTCCTCGACGCGAGCTTCGAGTTCTTGGTCGGCTCGACCGCACGAGGAAATGATGTCGATCAGCATCTGGCGGCGTTGATCGGGAGTTTCCGGGATGGCGTCGTCGAGTCGCTGCCTGATCGCGAAGGCTTCGGCGAGGGTGGCCTTGGCCTTGTCGAATGCTGCCGAGAAGGGTGCGACGGCGGAATCTCCGAACTCGTTGCGGGCCAGATCGAGTTCCTCCTGGCTGCCGGCGATCGCGTTGTCCGTCTCGACGAGGATCTCCTTCGCGCGTTCGTCGAGCGTTGGCAGCGGGAGTGCATTGAGGCTGGCGATGTCGTCGGGGGAGATGTTCTTCGCGGCTTCGACGCTTGCCTTGTTCTTGTCGTTCTTGCGCTTGCGTGAGTACAGGACCACGCCGCCCGTCCCGACCACCACAGCGCCGCCCGCGATGAGGAGTGTTCCGACTCCCATTCCGCCGCTCGTGTTGTTCGCGTCGCCGAGTGCGCCGGCCGCGGCAATCGCCGCGCCGGTCCAATCATCCTCGGCGAGAGCCGGTTCCACCGCGTCGGTATTGATCGATTCGATGTCGGAATCCGTGATGTTGCTCAGCTCAGCGGGCACATCGAGGTAGTAAGCACGCTCCGCCGTGGCAACTGCAAGCAGGACGGACTTGGTACTCAGCGTCGACTTCGTGGCTGTCTGCTGCGCCCACGCCTGGCCACCCAGGTTGTTGAAATCGGGGACGAACGCGACCCACAGATCGATCTGGTGGTCCTCGCCGAGTTGATCGATCGCGGCTTGTATGTCGCTGCGTTGCCCGGCGTCGAGAACCCCGGAGGTGTCGGTGATGTGATTCGGCAACACCATCGGGGCGTCCGCCGAGGCGAGCGCAGGACTGAAGACGAGCGCCAGCAGAGCGAAAATCGCAGCGACGGCGGCGGCGCTTCCCCGACGGCGAACGGGTCGGGTGATTGTCCGACTCTGCTCTACCGAGGACAACTGCGAGAAGTGTGGTGCGAGGGCCATGACGCAAATCTATCCGTTGTGGCGCGTCGGCATCGGAGGTGATCGCCGCGAACTGGCAGAATTGCGGGAGTGAAACCTGCTTTCGGTAACCGCCCCCACGACCCATCACCCTCACGGGCGGGCGGCTTCGGGGCAGGATTGGCTCGCTGGACGCGCCGACTGATCGCCGGTGCCGTGTTGATGGCCGTGGTTCTGGTCGGGGGTACTGCGTTCCGGGTGTGGCAGGTGGCGCGCATCGACGACACGCGGCCGGCCGACGCGATAGTCGTTCTGGGCGCGGCTCAGTATTCCGGCACTCCGTCGTCCGTCTTCGAGGCCCGACTCGAGCAGGCGTACAAGCTGTACAAGCGCGGAGTGGCGCCGCAGATCATCACTGTCGGCGGCAAACAAGAAGGTGACGAGTACACCGAAGCGGCGTCGGGAAAGATGTATCTGACCGATCGCGGAATTCCTTCGAGTGCGATCACCGCGGTGGAGACCGGTTCGGACACACTGCTCAGTATCGACGCGGTGAGCGCCGAGATGTCCTCGCAGGGAATCAATTCCGCTGTCCTGGTCAGTGACCCGTGGCACTCCTTGCGAACGCGGACGATGGCCCGCGACACAGGACTCCAGGCGTGGACCGCACCTACTCGTCAGGGCCCGGCTGTCTTCACCCGCGAATCCCAGTTGCACGGAATCGCTCGCGAAACCGGCGCGCTGCTCTGGTATCAGCTCACGCACTTCTCGGCAGACTTCCCCTACACGGCAGGGCAATAGAGACCATGACAGCTCACACCACCTACGGAGGCGGCACCTACTCCGAACACGACCTCGAACGTCGTGTCGTCGAGGCGCCGAAGCGAGCGGGGTTGCCGGGTTCGCAGATCGCAGCGGCGCAGCATCGTTCGGACTTCTCGCGAGATCGGGCGCGTGTCCAACACTCCGCGGCTTTGCGGCGCTTGGCCGACAAGACCCAGGTTGTCGGCCCGCGCGACGGTGACACACCTCGCACGCGGTTGACGCACTCGATGGAGGTCGCACAGATCGGGCGAGGGATCGCCGACGGACTCGGTTGCGATCCGGACCTGGTGGACCTCGCCGGTCTCGCGCACGACATCGGGCACCCACCGTACGGTCACAACGGCGAGAAGGCCCTCGACGAAGTCGCCAAGGACTGCGGAGGTTTCGAGGGCAATGCGCAGAATCTGCGGATCTTGACCAGCCTCGAACCCAAGATCCTGCGCCCCGACGGTCTGAGCGCAGGCCTCAATCTCACCAGGGCGTCACTCGACGCAGCCATCAAGTATCCCTGGACCCGCCCTGAGCCCGGCGCGAAGTTCGGGGCATACGACGACGACGCAGAGGTGCTCGCCTGGGTTCGCGAGGGAGCGCCCGAGCGTCGGCAATGCCTGGAAGCTCAGGTCATGGACTGGGCCGACGACATCGCGTACTCCGTGCACGACGTGGAGGACGGGGTGATCGCAGGCCGTATCGACCTTCGCTCGCTTGCTGATCCGTCCGAGCAGCGCGCACTGGCAGAACTGGGGGCCTCCGAGTTTCGGGGGTTGGTAGTCGACGATCTGATCGACGCCGCTCAACGGTTGTCCGAACTCCCCGTCGTACGCGGGGTCGGAAGTTTCGACGGAACACTCGGAAGTTCCGTCGCGTTGAAGAATCTCACGAGTGAATTGGTGGGTCGCTTCGCCACCGCGGCGATCGCCAGCACCCGGCTGACACACGGTGACCGACCCCTCTCGCGCTATCAAGCCGACCTCGACATACCCGAGGCCGTCGCATCCGAGGTGGCGTTGCTCAAGACCGTGGCGCTGTACTACGTGATGTCCGACGCCGGACACAAAGCGCGTCAGGATCGGCAGCGTGATCGTGTTCATCGCGTCGCGGAATGGCTGCTGGCAACTGCGCCGGCCGGGCTCGATCCGATCCTGCTGCCCGCGTGGGAACGCGCCGCGGACGACGGTGCTCGGGTCCGGGTAGTGGTGGATCAGATCGCGTCGTACACGGAGAGTCGGCTCGAACGGGTGGACAAAGCGAGCCTGGGCGCGCAGGCCAGCTGGGGCTGAGCCACTTACGCCCTCAGCAAGTCATCCGCGTCGACGGGTCGGTAGTGGTATCGAGCCACTTGCCGTAAGCGTCGCCACCTGCTGCGCGAACGTCCTTGCAGATCTTCGACTCGGTGTTCCCGGATTCGCGATACACCGTGTAGATCGCCGTCCCCGAATCGGAGACTTGACGCAGTGACGGGCAGGACTGGTCTGTGCGTAGGTATTTCGAGCCGGGGAACGCGTCGAGGTAGTTCTGGATCTCGCTGGCGTACGTTGCCGGATCGGTGGCATTGGCCAACACCACGATTCCGGTTCCTTTGCATGAGGGGACGGTGATCGGCTTGCTCACCCCGAGATCGCCGTTCTTCGTGGCGGGGTTCGGCGCCCGCGTGGTCGTGGTTGCCTGCTGTCCGGCGGTGGGTAGCGGCTCGAGCTTCGGCGTTCTGACCGGATCCTGAATGGGCGCCAGTGCCGACGTGGCGGTGGAAGCTGCTACAGCGGTTGGTGATTCGGGGCCCGAATTCCCCAGCGTCACCCAGGCCGCCGTGCCTCCTGCGGCCAGAACGAGTGCAATTCCAGCCGCACCGATCGCGATCGGTGCTCGGTTTCGCTTGGTCTTTGTCACGATGTGCGTGTAGTTCCCGTGAGCGGGATTCGCCGTGGTGTAGGTGGGCTGCCCGACGATCGTGGGTTGCAATCCGCCGGCGGCACCGGGGGTGTGGGTCGTCGAGAGGGCCTGCCGCGCTTGGAGTGCGAGCGCTCCCGTAGTCGGATAGCGGTGTGCGGGATCCTTTGCCATGCCGCGAGCCACGATGGCGTCAAGGCCTTGCGGGAGCGACGGAACCGCCAGTGTGGGGCGTGGCGGCGGAGCGTTCAGGTGCGAATTGACCAGATGCTCGATGCTTGTGGTGTTGAAAGGTGTTGTTCCGGTGAGTGATTGGTAGAGGACACAAGCCAGGGAATAGACATCCGCTGCGGCCGTCGGCGTTTCGATTCCGAACCGCTCCGGCGCCATGTATGCATACGAACCGACTGCGCTTCCCTCGGTGGTGATCTTCGTGTCCGTCTGTGAGTATGCGATTCCGAAGTCGACGAGGTAGGCGAAGCCGTTGTTCGTGAGAATGATGTTGTCTGGTTTGACGTCACGATGGATGAGCCCGCGGGCATGGGCGGCGTCCAACGCCGACGCGATTTGCGAGACGATGTCGACGGCTCGTACAGGCGTGAGTCGGCCGAATTCGGTCAACTCGGCTCGCAACGTATGACCTTCGACCAATCGCATGTCGATGAAGAGAACTCCGTCGATCTCGCCCCAGTCGTGCACCGGGATCACGTGCGGTTCGTTCAGGGCGGCGGTGGTGCGAGATTCTCGGCGGAAACGAGCTTGGAATGACGGGTCGGCCGCAAGCTCTCGATGGAGCAACTTGAGAGCGACCAGGCGATCCTTCGAGGTGTCGTACGCCTCGTACACTTCACCCATTCCGCCTCGGCCGAGGAGGCTACGCAACTCGTACACGCCGAATCGGGTTCCTGATCGCCCTTCGTGCGAGCTCGAGGCGTTTTCAGTAATCGTCGGTCCCATCGCTGCGGTGCAGAGTCGGCCATCAACATATCGTTGTCAGGAGGTGCCGGGGGACCGCCTAGACTGATGTACGTGGCGGGCCGAATTTCTGACAGAGACATCGCGGCCATTCGCGAACGCACTCGCATCGAGGACATCGTCGGTGAATACGTTTCACTCAAGCGTGCCGGTGGCGATTCGATCAAAGGTCTGTGTCCCTTTCACGACGAGAAGTCGCCGTCGTTCCATGTGCGACCCAACCACGGCCTCTACCACTGCTTCGGCTGCGGTGAGGGTGGTGATGTGTACTCGTTCCTGCAGAAGATGGATCACATCAGCTTCGTAGAGGCCGTCGAGCAGTTGGCGGATCGACTCAGCTACACGATTTCGTACGAGGGCGGCGGACCGTCCGTTCAGCGCGATCGCGGCACCCGTGCACGCTTGATCGCAGCAAACGCGGCGGCTCAGGAGTTCTACGCCGCTCGTCTGCGCGAACCCGATGCCCAGGCGGCTCGCGACTACCTCACCGAGAGAAACTTCGACGGTGCAGCGGCCCTGCAGTTCGGGTGTGGATACGCGCCAGAAGGTTGGGACACTCTCACAAAATACTTGATGTCCAAAGGTTTCGAGTTCAAAGAACTAGAAGCAGCCGGGCTGTCCAAAGAAGGCCGGCGAGGTCCGATCGACCGGTTCCATCGCCGACTTCTGTGGCCGATCCGCAGCGTCGCCGGTGACGTCATCGGCTTCGGTGCCCGCAAGCTCTTCGACGACGACACCATGCCGGGTAAGTACGTCAACACGCCGGAAACGATTCTCTACAAGAAGTCTCAGGTCTTGTTCGGCTTGGACCTCGCCAAGCGCGACATCGCCAAGGGGCACCAGGCGGTAGTCGTCGAGGGTTACACCGACGTCATGGCGATGCATTTGGCCGGCGTCAAGACCGCCGTCGCTTCGTGCGGGACCGCCTTCGGTGAGGAGCACCTTGCGATGCTCCGCCGACTCCTGATGGACGACAGCTACTTTCGCGGTGAGATCATCTACACCTTCGACGGTGATGCCGCGGGGCAGGCCGCTGCGATGAAGGCGTTCGAGGGTGATCAGAAGATGGCCGGGCAGACGTTCGTCGCCGTCGCGCCCGACGGAATGGACCCGTGCGATCTGCGTCTGAAGTCTGGTGACGCCGCCGTTCGCGACCTCGTGGCACGGCGCACTCCGATGTTCGAGTTCGTGGTGAAGTCCATCCTCACCGAACACGATCTGGAGACCGCTGAAGGTCGTGTCGAGGCACTGCGTCGTACCGTGCCCGTCGTTGCGCAGATCAAGGAATCAACTCTGCGCGACAGCTACGCGAATCTGTTGTGCGGATGGGTCGGTTGGGACGATCTTCCGTCGGTTCGACGACGCGTGCGTGACGAAGCTCGCAAACGGGCGTCGACGCGTGGATCGTCACCGGCACCCAAGCGTCGTCAGGTTGTCGACCAACCTGCTGCCGATGCGCTTGCGCTGCCGATCGGAATCTCCAGGCCCCGGCCCAACGATCCCGCGCTCTCGACGCAGCGAGCTGTCCTCAAGGCCGCATTGCAGCACCCTGGCATCGCCGGCAGTGTCTTCGACTCGTTGCCGCCCGAGACGTTCACCCACCCCGCCTACGTTGTCATCAGACAGGCAATGGCTGACGCCGGTGGAACGAGCAAGGGACTCGGCGGCGCCGAGTGGATCGAAGTCGTCACCAAGGGCGTCGAAGACATGACGGTGGCCTCGGTTGTATCTGAGCTGGCCGTCGAACCGATGCCGTGTGACGAAGACACGGTTCCGCGCTACATCAACGGAGTGCTCGCACGACTGCAGGAAGCGTGGGTGGGCGAGCAGGTTGCCGACCTCAAATCCAAGCTTCAGCGCGTTTCACCTGCTGCAGCCCCCGAGGAGTACAACTCACTGTTCGGCGACCTCGTGGCGCTGGAGCAGTATCGCCGACAGCTGCGTGAGCAGGCTGTCGGCGACCAAAGCGTCTGACCTAACGGTTTTTCTTCAGCTGGTCGTGGGGGACCAGAATCGTAGTCTCCTCGTTGATCGGCTTCATCGGCTCGAGCTTGGGCTGAGTACTCAGTGAGTCGGCCAGCTTCTGCCGTGACGCGTCCAACACCTTCTTGGTGGCCGGACTGGTGGCCACCGCCTTCGCGGCCCGGCTGATCTGCTCGTATCGTGCGCGGCCCGCTTTGGTTCCCAGGACGTACCCAGCTGCAACACCGATCAACAAACGCATCATTCCTGCTTCCCTCCAGCACCGATCGTCCTGACTCCATCCTGCCTGATGACTCGCTGGGCAGGCGATTTGGTACTTCGGTGAAGGATTCGCTACAGTTTCTCAGGCAACGCCGGAACGGGCGAAGCGAGCAAGACAATCCCCTGTAGCTCAATTGGCAGAGCTTCCGACTGTTAATCGGACGGTTGCTGGTTCGAGTCCAGCCGGGGGAGCAGCAAAGCCCCTCACCTGAGAAATCGGGTGGGGGGCTTTCTTGTATTCGTCGCCGCTAGTGCGTTTGCAGCAGACCCACCGATCGAAGTGCCGATCCGACGTCTGCCGCTTTGTTTGCTTGTTCTGCGAGAATTCCCAGCCGTCGAGCGCTTAGGACGTTCACCGGGTTGTCGTCGACGAAGAAGGTCTGCTGTGGACGCGCATCGAGAAACTCCAGCGCAGCCAGGAAGGCCGCAGGGTCGGGTTTGGAAGCTCCGAGCATGCAGGAGAAAACATGCTCGTCGATTGCCACTGGAGTTACAACACTTTCGATGGCGGCCAACAGGACAGGCCCATTGTCGTTTTCAGTGACGCCGATGGCCGCTGCACCCGTGAACGCGACGCGTAGATATTGGCGACAGATACACCAAAGCCCGACGCAAGTGTCTGCGTCGGGCTTTCGGTGGAACCGTCGAACTGTTTGACGGGTGCGCTTACTTCGCTGCGCGATCCGACGGCTCGAACAGCCGGATGATGTGGCTAGGGTTGATGTAATAGACACCATTCGGAGAATTGAGGACGAGAGTGTCTTCGGTGAAATCGGTGACGGTGCCGTTCAGCTTCGCGCCGTCGGACATGATGATCCGGATCGTGGCCTTCGAGTTCTTGAATTCGGTCAGTGCAAGCTTCATGTGGTGATCCTGTTCCGTGGGGTGTGCACTCCCACGGTATCGGCTCATCGCTCCTGTGCCGACCAACCTTGGAAGACTCGACTCGAAAGAGTGCAACGCGTCACCGCCTGCCCGATTGTGATCCGCGTCGGATGTGCCGGTAACATTCGGATTCGCCGCGATGCTTCGCATCCGGATGGGGCGGTAGCTCAGTCGGTTAGAGCCGTGGACTCATAATCCATTGGTCGCGGGTTCGAGCCCCGCCCGCCCCACGTCAGAGGCCCTTTTCGGGAAACCGAAATAGGGCATCCATCGTTTATTCATCTTTTATGGCAACCGCTTTATCCAGCAGTTTCGCAACCGCTGAGTGCTGACGCCCACGTGTCATGTACTTGTCCTGAGTCATCGAGATGTTTCGATGCCCAAGATGGTCGGCTCCTACGCGTGCGGACAGGCCCTCGTCGTCGATGAGCGTGGCCACTGACTTGCGGAACGTGTGAGAGGTACTGTCAGCGACCCCGAGGTCATCGCGAACCTTGCGCCATTGCTTGCCGAAGTTGTTCGGATCTCGCAACGTGCCGACAGCTGAAGGGAAGATGACATCGAGAGTGCCGGAACGCGGTTGCTTTGCGCGCTTCTTCAGCATCTCGATTGCGAACTGGGGGAGTGGGATGGTGCGTAGTCCGGCGGCGGTCTTCGTCTCGTCGACGCGCTTCAGCCCCATTCCCTTTTCTCTGACGACCTTGCCGGTAATGGCTACGGTGCCGGACTCGAGGTCGATGTCTTGCCGACGAATCGCCAGCAGTTCGGAACGCCGCACACCCGTGGCGATCAAGAGAGTGATCGGGTCCACGAGGTCGTTCGCTTGGCAGTAGTCCGACTCTCCGAGTGCGACCAGGAGAGTGCCCAGCTGATCGCCTGTAAGCGCCTTCGCGCCTGCCGGCGGATTCTTGGCCCGGATCCTCGACACGTCATTGACCGGATTCGAACTCAACGCCCCGACGAGGACTGCCATAGCCAACGCACCGCGGAGGATGGTCTTCGCTTGGCGCGCCATAGTCGGTCCGTGCTGCTTCGACATCGCCCGCAACGCTGTATCGATACGGCCTGCGGATGCCTCGCTTATGCGGAGGCCGCCGATTTTCAGGTTGAGTTTACCGAGCGCGAACTCGTAGGTAGACATCGTGTTCGCTGCGCGACCCTCCTCTTCGAGCCTTGCCAAGTAGGTCTTACAAAGCGCGGAAACCAATGTGTCGGAGTCGATTTCATCCTCGGAAGGTGCTCGACGTGCCGCCAGTGCGTCTAGTAATTCTTCTTCGGCGATTTTGCCGTGCTGGTCCCTGACATCGACCGGTGTGCGCCGCTCGACAATGCGCACAATGCCGTCATCGTCGCGGTAGCGGCATCGGGCTAGGTACGCGTCACCGCCGAGAGGGATGCGCGCAATCTTGCCGTGTTGGCCGATTCGCAGGGGCGGTCTACCTGCCACGGCTTTGCTCCTCAATGGGAACTGAGGCCATAACAAACTTGTCGCGCGAGATGAGATCTTCGGCATGACGGACGAAATGATGTTCGTCGGAAAGAATGCCGCGCTTTCGTGCGATGGAGATCCAGCGAGATGCGGTTGGTCTTGCCATTCCGAATTGTCGCTCAAGTACGCCGGTTGGTTTCTGTCCAGTCGCCATACAGAAGGCGTAGATCCTTGAGATGGACTCCAGCGCTTCGTCGCTCATGCCGCTGTCCGCGAAGTGTGAATCGGGCATCTGGAAATTGACGGGATTGAATGTGCCGTCCTCCTGCAGTTGAAGTTCCCGAACAATCCCCAGCTTTCGAGCGGCCTGTTCCACCCAGTTTGCGATAGGGATGCGGCGCAGAACATCGGAAGTGACCTCGCCATTCTCCTCGACCGTAAGTCGCATGGACACGCATACCAGCCGTCCCTGGACTACGTCAGTAGTCATGTCGACCATGAAGCCGAGCGGCACGGTGTCATCGGGCATCGGGTGAACGAGCACCTTGCGAGGTGACTGCACCCACAAGCGATTTCCGTACAGCATCCAACCCTGTGGTCGGATCCCCTGACGCATCGCAACAAAGTTCGGCATGGCTTGCATCCTTGCTTGTTGCGAACTATCTCGTCAATCCGTCGAACTAGTTCGACGTGTTGTTGCAACGGGTCGCCTTGCGTGGTCTACTGAATGCAACAGCTCGACGAGCTGTTTCGACAAAGGAGTTCACGGTGAATAACTCGGAAGATTATTGGCTCAGCCGGCCAGACCTTGCGGGCCGGTTGAAGCTTCCGGTCACAACCCTGACGAAGTGGGCCTACGAGAAAAAGGGCCCACGCTACGTCAAGATCGGCCGTCACTGCCGGTACAAGCTAAGTGACGTCATCGCATGGGAGGACGCACAGTATTCCGCCGCGAGCGGCGACTGATGCGCGCAAAAGAAAACGGCACCGATCACGCGGGGCCAACCGCATTTGTGATCAGTGCCATCGAGCAGAACCCCAACCCTTACGAAGGAGCATCTATGTCCACCATTGTAGTGCCCAACGTCTTCGAAAGTGAAGTGAGAGTCGGGTCACACCGCGACTCCCTCGGCAATAAGCAGTGTGTCCGCGTTGGCGTCACCGAAAACGGCGGCATCGAGATCACTCTTCCCGGGGCCGGGAACCCTTCTCTCCGCTTGTCGTTCGACGAGGCAGAGGAGCTGGCGGCCGTTCTCGGCGATTCGGCCCTGATTGTTCGGTTCTCCCACGGTGCCGGGTTTGCGGAGGTGGCGTGATGACCAGCCGGAATTTCGATGCCGCTAAGTCGGAGTGCGCACAGTTCCAACGAGAAATGGACCGGTACAGGGAGTTTCAGGGTTACGCCCCGACCGCATCCTTTGATCGTGACAGGCCGGCTTGGTCCGACTCTGACCACGACGCTATTGATTGCTACGACGGAGATGTTGCACAACCGAGTCAGTCCGAGTGGCGCTCGAGCCCGTTGACGATCCCGCGCTCCCTCCAGTTGGCAAAACTCGAAGAGAAGACTGAGACATGGCAACTGGCGTACATCGCGATGAACGTCAGTCAGCAACCCGAGCAGAGCGCACCCCGGATTAGCTTTGAACGCCACGGGTGGGGCCGCGACGGAGAGCCCATCCGCGCCGAGCATCAGTGGAAGTACTCCCTGACAGTCGAGGAAGCAGTGTGGATGGCGCGGGGACTGCTCTTGCTTGCGGATCTCGCTGCGGGGACCTCCGACAACATCGGAGAGGTGGCTTGATCTGTGACTGACTCGATGCGTTACGCGTGGCGCCGGATGGTGGTGCGCGACCCGTACCTCTCCGACGCCGCGCGGCGCGTCCTTCTCGAGCTCGAATCCTATGCCGACCCGGACGGGCGCAATGCTCGTCCAGGCCGTTCCAAGATCGCAGAGTCGCTTCTGACGGATAGCGGGCACGTCTCCGAGAAGACGGTCACGCGAGCCATCAATGTGGGGATCGAACTCGGGTTCGTGGAATGTACGACGAAGGGCCGGCAAGGCCGAATGAGGAATTCGGCCAACGTCTACCGACTGACTTTTCCTGTGGTCGAAGAGTCTGGACTAGGGGACACCCAGATGTCCCACTATCCAAATGAGACTAGGGGACATTCAGATGTCCCACAGTCGGACTCGACTAGGGGACATTCAGAGACGACTAGGGGACATTTGGGCTCGACTAAGGGACACCTGGATGTCCCGGTACCAGTTCCTTACATCAGTTCATTAACACCAGATCAATCTCTCTCTTCTGTAAGTAACGCGTACGCGAGCGCACGCGAGGAGAAGGAGCACGAGCCTGTTGAAGCTGAAGTGGTGGAAGACAAACCGCGGGATGAACTCGATCCGGGATTCAGCGCCATCTTCGGCAGCAGCCTTCTCAAGCCGACGCCGACCGAGGATCCGATTCTCAAGGCTCCCGAGAAACAGCAACCGACATGGCATCCCGAGCCTGAGGAGGAGTCGGAGCCGCTGACTCCTCTGGAGCATGCACGTCAAATGCTCGGCTTCCTGAACGAGGACGAAGAACTCCTCGCCAAGGAACTCGCTGCCGAAGGGTTACGCGGATACGGGATAGCCCAGAAGATTCGACTCCACAGAAAGCGCCCCTTGCGTCGGAGAGCTGGTTGAGATGAAAGATCGCTTTGGAGATGAGCCTGAAGAAGTTTCATCCGAGGTCGCTGCTTCCCATGACCCTCAGTGTCGCAACGGATGGCTCGGTGAGGATCTCGACGGCCGGATGGTGCCGTGCCTGGTTTGTAAACCGCATCTACTCAAACAGTTCGACTACATCGAGGGGCTGATCCGATGAGCCGCCGCAAGAAAGAACCTCTCGAGCTGTTGGCCTCGCTCGTCGACGAACGACTCGAAGGTGCGCTCTGTACGGGCCGCGCACCGCTTTTCGATGACTTCATCGACGACGAGTCCATCGAGAGTCGCTCTCAGCGCCACCGTGAGGCGCGATTGGTCTGCATCGTATGCCCGGTAAGGCTTGCGTGCGATACGGCCGCGAGAGAGCACGACAGCACTGGAATTTGGGGCGCGCACCTCCGCGCGCCCACGACACCTCAACGAAAGGCAACAGCATGAGCATGCCCGAAGAAATCCACCAGATCTGCGCGCCCCAAGACTTCTCCCGCTGCTTCGCCGCGATCGCCCACGCCAAACGCCGCGACATCGAAGGTGTGCAAGTCGTCATCGACGAAGCCAACGAGCGCAATCGTTTGGCGGAACTGACTTTCGCGAGCCTCTTCGCCCTCGCTGACATCTTCAAGGCTCACATGGGCGACGAGTTCGAGAAGCAGATGGTCGACCTCGCTGCTCACGCTGCGTCGTTCGGCGACATCACCTTGTCGGATGACGAGGGCTGACGCTGAGCACCTCGGAGCGGGAGTGATCCTGCTCCGAGGGCAAGCCGTCCGCGACATGTATCTGCTGGTCTCGATTGCCATCCGCAAGATGACCACAGAGGGCTACAAAGTGGAGCCAAAGCTCTTTGAGCTGCAGCAAGAACTGCTCTACGGACTGAACGCCGCCGCCGACGAACTCAGTAGGCGGCGACAAGGCGACGTCGCCAAAGAGCCTATCCCACAACAATTATCCATAGGCAGTGCTGAAGCCGCGGAAATCCTCGGGTGCAGCAGACGCCACGTTCAACGGATCGCGAGATCGCTGGACGGTCGAAGGACGGGCGCCGGGGCCCTCGAATTCGACAGGAATGTCGTGATGGCTTACGGGACAAGGGGTCTCGTGGCGTAGTACCCGGAGGTTTGCCTTGGCTGTTCAGTTCAACGCCGGAACCGCATCGATCAAAATCTCACCTGATCTGAGCGGATTCCATCGAAGAGTCAAGATGCAACTCCGATCGGAGCGGGTCGAAGCTCCCGTCGTCATCGTCCCTGATCTGAACAACTTCAAACAGAAGCTCGAAACGGGCCTGGGGAGATTCAACGCAAACTTGAAGGTGAAGGTCTCCCCAGACCTTTCGGGATTCAGACAGCAACTCCGTACGGACTTGGCGGCGACCTCAGTCGATTCCGCCATCACCATTCCAATTCGTCTCGATCTGACCGTGGCGCGTGAACAACTCCGCGCCTTCCGGGTCGAGGCCAGCCGCTCGATGCACGCGGACTTCGATCTCGACATCACTGCCGCACTGGCGCAGTTGGCAGCATCGGGCAGCTTCCCAGGGGATCGGCACTGTCGGAGGCATCGGCTCGATCGGTACCGCTGCCTCGGGGATTATCAGCCCCATTGGGCTGGCAACTGCAGCCCTCGTTGGACTAGCCGCGGTCAGCCTTGTTCCGCTGATCGGTCAGCTCGCCCAGGCTGCGGGAGTCATTTCACTGCTCCCTGCCGTTGCCGCATCTGCAGCGGCCGGCATCGCGACAATCGTCGTCGGCTCCACCGGCATCTTCGACGCCTTCTCCAAGGGCTCTAAGGCCGCCGAGGAAGCTGCGAAGAATGCCGCAAAGACAGCGAAGCAGCAGGCGACCGAGGCGCGGGAACGTGCGTCGGCCGCGAAGGCTGTTGCGTCTGCTGAGCGCGGCGTGGAGAAGGCTGCTGACGGCGTCGCTCGCGCCCAGCGTGGCGTCGGCACCGCACTGGACAACGTCGAGCGCGCTGAGCGTGGAGTTATCCAGGCACAGAAGAAGGCTGAGGACGCCCAGAAGAGTCTGACCCGGGCCCGCAAGGACGCTCAGGAGCAGATCGAGGACCTGAACCTCGCGCTGAAGGGGTCCGCTCTCGACGAGCGTGGCGCCGAGTTGGCGGTTCGTCGCGCCGAGCAGCAGTTGCGGGATCTCTGGAAGGGTGGCCAGCCGGTCACTCAGCTCGACATTTCCGAGGCTGTTCTCGGCGTCGATGAGGCGAAGCAACGTCTCGACGAAGTGCGTGAGCGCAATGGTGACCTCCGCGATGAGGTCGCTGCGGCGAATCAGGCTGGTGTCGAAGGTTCCGAGCAGGTTGTCTCCGCGAAAGAAGCCATCGCCGATGCAGATCAGGGCGTCATCGATTCGCAGAGGTCTCTGGCGGATTCACACCTTGCTGTAGCTGACGCGCAGGGTGCAGTTCTCGATGCACAGCAGAACCTTGCGGATTCGCAGGAAGCCGTCATCGATGCTCAGCAACGTGCCGCTGAAGCGACAACGGCTAATGCTGACGCAGTCGACGAGTATGCCGCAGCTCTGGCGAACCTGTCACCCAACGCCCGTGCGTTCGTGGAGGAAACCCGCAGCCTCGGTGATGCCTGGAAGGATCTCCGACTCCAGATCCAGGACAACCTGTTTGCTGGGCTCGGCGGATCGATCACCGATCTCGCGACGAACTACTTCCCGATCCTCAAGAACGGCCTCGGCGGCATTGCGACCGAGATCAACATCGGGCTGAAGGGCGCGATCGCTGACCTGTCGAGTGAGTCCAGCAAGCTCGACTGGACGAACATTCTCGAGAACACCCGGATCTCGATGCAGCCCGTTATCGACGGACTCTCGGATCTCTTTGGTGGACTGACGAATATCGCTTCGATCGGATCCGATTTCCTGCCCGGGCTCAGCGGTTCGTTCGCGGACACGATGAAGAGTTTCCAGGAATGGACTGCTTCCGAGGAGGGGCAGAACAAGATCCGCACTTTCATGGAGGACTCGATCAGAGCCTTCGGTGAAATCAAGGATCTGTTCGTCGAGATCGGCCGAGTAGTCGGAGGACTGTTCAGCACCTCCGATGAGGCCGGCCAGTCAATGGTGAAGAGCCTCACTGACACGATGCGTGAATTCGCAGACTGGATGCGCACCGCTGAAGGTCAGCAGAAGATGCGCGACTTCTGGGAGGACGTCCGCAAAACGATCACCGACATCCTGACCTTGGTCAAGGAAGCCGGAATCCTGGTCGCACAGACGACGGACCTGATCAACCGAGCCTTCCCGACAGACGGGGCGCCGGTCGGAGTTTTCGGTGCCGCTAACAGCGCCTCGAAGGGCGACTTCGGCGGAGCACTCCGAAGCCTCGGCGGAGTGGCCGGCGAAAGCTACTCGTCGATCTTCCGAGCAGCCGGGGTTCCCGGGGCAAACGGCGGCGCCATCAACATGGGCATCGGCAACATCAAGAAGACGTGGGGCTGGCTGTCCGGACTCTTCGGGGGCGACGGCGGTGGAGACGGCAACCTCCCGTCACCCGAAAACGGGGAAGGCTTCACGCCGAACACGAACGGAAACGGAATCGCCTTCCTTCCGAACACCGTTCCCGGTCCGAACGTGGGTGGTGGTCGATCGGGCGGACAGAAGCAGTACACCCGCGAGGAATGGGAACAGACGTTCGGCGACGTCGAGGAATTCGACCGCAAGCTCGAAGAACTGCAACTCAAGTCGATCGAGACTCAGCGGATCGGTAGCAGTGAGTTCGGGACCTTCGGATCGAACGCCGCCCAGGCTCTGATCTCGCTAGGCACAGGCGACTTCAGTAATTTCAAGTCCAGCCTCGGCGATCTGGCGAAGAACATCCTCGGAACTACGGAGGATGGCCAGACCAACTGGGGCAACCTCGGTTCCAAGATCGGTGAGGTCGTCGGGAACATCACCGGAACGATCTTCCCGGGCCTCAAGGAAGGTCTCGGGACCCTCCTCGAATTCGGTCGCGGGATCGTCGAAGGCTTCGGCGGAAACTGGGATCGGCTGAAGGGGATGGCAGCCGGCCCGATCAACTGGATCATCGATCACGTCATCAACGGAGCTCTCAAGAATGCCTGGGATGCCGTCGCCAACGTCTTCGGCCTCGATAAGTGGGATGGCGTCAACCGCATCGAGATCTCGGGTACAGGTAAGTCGGAGGGCGGTCCCGAGCTCGTTCAGCGGTATGCCACCGGTGGCCACGTTCGTGGCCGCGGCGGTCCGACTGACGACTTGATCGACGCGAAACTGTCCAATGGCGAGTACGTCATGCGGGCATCGGCGGTCGACAAGATCGGCGTCGCCAACCTCGACCGACTGAACAACAACCCGCTCATCGCCAAGGGAAAAGTCTTGGCAGAGGGGATGTTCACCGGCATCCGTATGAAGGTCGGCGGATCGGTCGACGAAGCAGTCGCCCGTGCCAAGGGCTTCATGCAGCACGAGAGCGGGAAGCCGTACCAGTACGGCGGCACCGGCAATCCTTCATGGGACTGCTCGGGCCTCTGGTCGGGCATCGTCAACGAGTTGTCCGGTCGGCCTGCTACTTCGGGGCGTCTGTTCAATACGGAGTCGGACTTCGAGTCGATGGGCTGGAAGCCCGGCCTCGACGGTCGCGTGACGATCGGCATCATGCGCGGTGGTGGCGGCGAGAACTCGCACATGGCGGGAACGATCGACGGCACCAATGCGGAGTCGTCGGGCGACAACGGTGTGCAGTGGGGTGGACCTGCTCGAGGTTCTGACAACTCAATGTTCGGGTTGCAGTACACCCTGCAGGAGTTGGCTGGTCAGTTCGCCAGTGGCGGCCAGGGTGGCGGCGGATTGTTCGCCAGTGCAGCGAATGCTGCTCGGCGACTTGCTGCATCGACGTTCGACAAGGCCGTCACCGGTATCGGTGCCGGGATCCCGGACTTCGGCCCTTCTTTGGTCGGCCAACTTCCCAAGGCCGCGTTCAACGCAATCAAGGATGCGTTGACTGCGGCTATCCGTGGGTCGATGAGTTCGGGTTCGGGTAGCGGTTCGTTCGAGCCTGGCGCTGGCGCTGAGCAGTGGCGTCAGATGATGATCGACGCCTACAAGAACCAAGGGTACGACCCAACTCCGGCAAAGATTGACGCCTGGATGCGGCAGGTCGACACCGAGTCGGGTGGAGACAAGGATATTGCCCAGCAGATCGTCGATGTGAACGGAACCGGTGAAGCTGCCGGAGTCGGCCTGGGGCAGATGATTCCGGAGACGTGGCAGGCATATCGGGACCCCGCGTTGCCGGATGACCGTCGCAATGCATGGGCAATGCTGAACGCCATGGTTCGCTACGGCGAGCAGAAGTACGGCGACAGCCTGCTTGACGTCATCGGCCAAGGGCACGGCTACGCACTCGGTGGGATCATCCCCGGATACAGCCCCGGCCAGGACAAGTTCCAGGTCGGAGTTTCCGGCGGTGAGTCGATCATGCGGCCCGAGTGGACTCGCGCTGTAGGTCCGTCGTTCGTCGATGGCATGAACTCGATCGCCCGCAAGCAGGGTGTCGAGGGTGTGCAGCGGGCGATGGGCATGCAAATGGCGGGCATGTTCGCCGAGGGTGGTGTCTTCACGCCGGAGGAACAGCGGCTCTACCTCGAAGGCCGAATCAGCAAGTTCGGAACCCAGGCGGGCGACATCGCCAAGAAGGCGCTCCCGGAGATCCTCGGAGTTCAGGGCACGCCCTTGGATCCGAATCATCGGTACTGGCAGGCAGCGATGGATATTCAGTCCGCTGCCATGGGAGCGCAAGCAGTCGGCCCGGTCGTTTCAGATCAGCTCGGGTCCAACTCGATTCAGTCCGCGATCGCCGAAGGTGGCCGCGTCATCGAGGAGCACATCCATTATCACGTCACAGACATTGATGAAGCGATCCGCAAGGAACGCATCCGACAGAAGCAGCAAGCCACATCTTTCACCGGGCGATGAACGCCACCAGGCCAACCGAAAGGGACGTCATGTCCGCAGATTTCGACCTCGCCCTAGAGGAATACCTCTACACCCTCACCGACGAAGAGTTCGAAGCTCTCGTTGCACGAACCCGAGTCACACCACAGCAAGCCAAACGCAAAGCCGGATCCTCCGGTGCCGCAGAAGCCGAACGCCGTTTCGGAAAGGGAACCAAATGAACCACTACCTTCGCCCCGTTGCCCGCTACACCTCCAACACCATCCTCGCTGAGATCGCCTCACAGCTTCCGGGATGGACCCAGGCTGTCCAGGTGGCCGATACCTGCCTGCATCGACTGCAGGCCTTGCACCTCGACCCCGAGCAGTCGGACTCCGAAGCTGACATCGAGCGAATCCTCACCACCGGAGAGGTTCCCGACGACTTCGGCCAGCACCTCGCCCGCCAGCGCGCCTACATCGAAGACCACCAGAACCAACGGACAGTCCTCGACGACTTGGCCAAGCGCGCAGTGATTCAGTGCGAGAGCGTCATCTCAGGAGCCGCGCCGGCCATCCTCACCGAGCTCAACGCCCGCGTCACTGCAACCGTCTGTGAAGTCCGCACGCTCGCACAGGACCTCGACGGCATCCATTCCGCAGACGACGCCATCACCGCCGGCAAGAAGGCATCCGATGCATGGCGCCAACTACCCACACTGCGAGCACAGTACGACGCACTCAGGACAGCTCAGACCGTAGTGATGGGACAGAACTACGAGGGAATCCTCGAAAGCGCCAGACGAATCGGTGACAACGATCGACTGGCACGAGACACCGACATCGCCAACCTCGACGAGGTATGGCCAGGCTGGCGCGCACAGGCAGCCAGTGACGTACCGCGCGATGCAATCTCCGGTGAGCGGCTCATCTCTGCGCCGTGGCCGGCTGATCCACTCGCACAGCTGGTATGGCTCGCCACCTCTGACGCCAAGGTGTGGGTGCCGACCAAGCAGCAGCTCCTTCAACTGTGGGCGGACCGTAAAGAGGCAGACCGAGAAGCCATCATCGCTGCACACAAGGCTGAGCGAGAAGGCAAGCCCAACCCCAAGCGCCGCATCCACGAGACCCTGTCGGTGTTCTGACTCATGGCACAGAGCAACTGGGGAACAGGGAGCAGTCACCGCACACGCACACCCGGGCACCGCAACCGACGCTCAGCAGTCCTCGCACGAGACAAGGAACGCTGCCAGCTTCGCTACGAGGGATGCACAGGCAAGGCCACCGAAGCGGACCACATCGTCAACATCGAATCAGGTGGAGCCGAGGACGTCATGAACATGCAAGCCGTGTGCTCGACATGTCATAAGCAGAAAACCGCACAAGAGTCAGCGGCAGCACGCAGGGTGAACCAGAAGAAGCGCCGGCATCCCTCGACGTTCGCCAAGCACCCAGGGCTGCTGTGACACCGACGATCCCTCGGGCATGCACAGCATCGATCGAGGTGGGGTTCGTGCCACACGGATGGGCTCAGCTCCACCAGCAGCAGGCCAGGGGCACCACCTCCCTCCCGGCCCCCATCGTCCAGCCGCAACGCTCTGTGGCTCGGAACGCCTACGGGTCTGGGGGTTTGGGCCCCAGATGGGCCATATCGGGGCCTGAGACGAATCAGAGCCCACGATCACCAGTCATCCAGGGGCGCGAGGTGGGCAGTTTCAGCACCAGGGCAACCGTCAGAAGGCCCGATAAGCACCAGGTCAGAGGGATCGAGTCGTAACACGAGCTTCGATCCCTCGGCCGGCCGGTAGATCGGCGTCAACCTCACCGTGGCGACATCCGAAGTGGGCAGTGTCGCAACGCGGAATGGATGACCAGCTCAGGACCCGAACCCTTTCTCGGGGAGGCTGGCTCAGCGCCGATCCAAAAGTTCGTTATTTTCTCCTGTGTTAAGACCGTGTACTAACTCCTGTCGTGCTTTATGTCATAGGAACGGAATAACGAGACCCAATTCACCACCACTCGAAATCAAGGTGGGATCATCCTCGTTATGTACCTGAAGTCACCATCTCGACACAGGATGCCGGCGTGATACCAAATCTGGACCCCACGAGCGGACATCTTCCCCCTGGCAGATTTAGGTGCACGCTGCCCGAGATCGAGCAACGCTTCGTAGACGACGCCCAGTTCGCTACGTCAAAACGACGTCGGATGCTCTTTGATCAGCTGCTCACGTATCTACGCGACTGGGAGCTGGCGCTCGACGTTGTTTCGGCCCCAGGCGTCTTGAAGCAAATCTGGATCGCCGGCAGTTTTGCGAGCGCGAAAATTGATCCCGAAGATATCGACGTCTCGCCAATATTGGACGGACCTCTACTTCGGGAGATCCGAGGAGTGCCTGGCGTTAGACGTATACAGCGCCTTCAGGGTGAGCATAGAGAACGGATCGCGAAGGAGTATGGCGTCGAGCCGTTCCCGTTTACCTGGTGGCCTGTCACCACGCTGAGGCGCGACAAGGTGGACAATCTCGCCATTGACTACATCGCCACCCGCGGGTTGATGGACGACTTTTGGCAGCGAACCCGCTCGACTGACGTCAAGACGGGGCTTACAGTTGACACTGCACACGCTCGGCGCGGCTATTTGGAGGTGGTAGTGGCATGAGCATCCTGGATCAGTATCCCCAGATGCAAGACCGCAAGCTGCCGACCTGGCTCGACGACGAGACAGAGTCGAACGATGACCTGGTCTCCGCTGCACGCAAAGCCCTTGCGGAGTCGCTCAGGCGTCTCGATCCTGAATCAGCTCTGCCCAGCCTCGTGGACATCCGGCTGTCAGGCCAGGGAATTGACGGTTCGATTCCGGCTGAGATGACGTCACTTGTCAAGCGCTTCCAGTCGGAAATAGAGGCCGCTATGACTATTTCCGCGGTGGAGCGTGGCGATGCCGTTATCGAGCTCGCTGGCGTCAGTTCGGGAAGTGTCGTTCTTCACATGAAGCCGAAGATCGCTGGGCTAGCCGCCGATCATTTATTCCCGGCGATCGAGCTAGACGTTTTCGATGAAGCTGTTGGTCGGGTGATGTCCATCCACGATTCGTTTGAGCGTCTAGGCGCAGGAGCTCAGGATTCCGATGGCGCTCTACAGCCTGACGGTGCGCTTTCCCATGCCTCTGCGAAACTTCTCGATGCAGTTCAGGCGATGGTCATTGACCTCAACAGCTTCAATGTTGATCTTGAGGTGTCCGCGTTAACCAGCCGTGGTCCGCACAGGTCGTCGAAATTGACATCCATTGGACGTCAATCTGCCGTCCAGTTCTTTACTCAGCGGGAGTCGAGCTCGGAGTTGGAAATCGAGGGGCGAGTCCAGGGCATGAGCCTGGATGGCTGGGTGGAAGTCCTTGTCCCTCAGGGCAACAGGCGAGTCGATGACGTGCCGGAAGAACTGATTAGTGGCGGATCGCTGCGATTCGGTCAGCATGTGATCATCAAGGTCCGGGCCACAAAAGCGCCTAGAACGAAGACCGTCTACACGTACCATTCGCTCATTTCGCGCTCCTGAAGTTCGCGCGTTGGGCGGTCTGGTGTCGGTTGAATCGGCATCGGATTGCTTGACCTCGACGTAGGGTGCAGAGGCATGACTGAGATCATCGATACCCCTTGGATGAACGTCTCCCAGGCCGCGGCGTACATGCGCCGGCATCCCGTCACTGTCCGCAAGGATCTGGAGTCCGAGCGCCTTCTGGGGTATCAGCGCAAGGCGCCGAATGGTCACTGGCGAATCCATCGCGACGACTGCGATCGGTTCCTCCGTGGCGAGTCGAGCTGACCTGCTCTCGCCTCAACCGACACCAGGTGTGGAGAAGAACTCCACACCTGGTATGCGTGGTCCTAGCAGGACTTCTCAAACCAACTGTGGTCATACCCCTACGCTTTCGGCATGTTGAAGCGCATGCTCTCCGCATGAGAACCCCATCGCTCCCCAAGGTTGGCCCATGGACCGAAGACGATGAGGCTCACCTTCAGAAGGTGTTCGCTACCTTCCCCGTCTGGAACTCCGAACAGATCGCAGTGGCTCGTCGCGCATTCCAATCGGCTGTCGACAGGCGGGCTGCGCTCGACGGGGGCAGTCATGATGACAACCCCTGCCCTCAGTTCAACTGATATCAGGTCAGTCGTGGCAACTGTGTCGAATCTCGACACGGTTGAGACGTGCCGCGCGTGACGAATATCGTCATTCACCGGTCGTGGTCATATCAACACAACTGGCGCGGACGAAGGGGACTTTGCTTTTGAAAGTCTCCTCAATGTGGGGCGCTCACTAGTGAGCGGGCTTGGCGCTCGACCTGACCGTATTTCAACTACGGTCAGGGCTGTCACTAGTGACCACCCTTGGGGTGCGCAGTAGTGCGCGCCCTTTTGCGGCGTGCACTGCAAAAGGGGCGAATGGCTACGGTCAGATCCATCGTTTATTCATGGTTTATGAGTGAGATACGACGCGATCTAACGAGAGTCGACGAGTGATAAGTTTCGGCCAATCCAACTGGCGGAGTATGACTGTCGCGATTGATTGAGACTTGACGCGACCAATGTATCGAGAATCCATTGGTCGCGGGTTCGAGCCCCGCCCGCCCCACGTTCAGGTGCCGTGAGCCCGCGGGTCAGCCCCAATGATTTTTGTCGAAAATCATGCTGCAGACGATCGCCAAGGCGACTAGTGCGCAAAGTGCAATCACCAGGACAGTTGCCCACACGTTGTTGGGATTGAATCGCCTGGCAATGCGCCTGCGGTTGCGTCTGAGTCGAGCGTTCGTGGTCACACAAGGAATCGTCGCATCATGATCGTCGATCGCAGATGAGGTGAAAGTCTCGGATCCAGATGACCAATTTCCCGACAGTGTCGGATGTGCAACGCTTCTGGACGTGACCGAGACAGCGACCACTCGGAAGACGAAGGAAAAGCAGGTACCTATCCAGGTATTTCAGCGTATGTGCTCAACCAGCCGAAGTGTCACGCTCTGGATGTACTTACGCACGGCGATCGAAGGTGATTTCGACGATCGAACTCAGGGGTCACTGAACAATTGTCTGTACCTGCCGGCGCGAGCCCGGCCCACAGGTGACGACGATGCGTTCCAGTGACCCCCTGAGCGTCGACGCACGCTGGTTTAGCAGATAGCTGGCAAGAAACCATCTTCGCCTGGTGTAAGTGCAGGCAGTCGAGCCGACCCCCCGCGGCTCGACTGCCCCCAACACGCGATGTGGGGTCCGAATGGCGGCGCCGAATTGGCGATTAGGGCGCCCGTCTGCGAACCGAATGTCAGTGAATGTAGAAGTTCTCGGAATTTCATTGGGAGACAGTAGGTTTGTTTGATCCCCAGGTTGAGGGAGTCTGGGGATCGCCTACCTGTGATTGGGGCACTCACGAACTGTGACGGAAAGGTCCGCTCCCGGATATTAGATTTACGGTGCGTCCGAACTGGCCGGAGACACTTGACGTGGAGTTTCCGGCGCCGACGTTCTACCGATATCGGGGCTTCTGCCCAGGACTCGCTTGGTGACCCATACGGCAGGTGCCGACAGGAACGGCAGATACACGAAGATATAGCTGTCGAACTCGATGCCCAACGCGAGATAAACCCCAAGGTGAAACCCGAGTAAGACGACGATCCCGATTCTGAACAAGACAGGGAAGAGCACGGCAACGATCAACCAGCCTTCAGCGAAGACAGTGGCGTAGTCGAGTGCTTTCCATAGCCACTCCGAATGGATGTCGAATAGTTCGTGGGTCAGCGGACCGAGCTTGGTGGGGTCAGCGACGTCTCGCGCAACGTAGCCCCGGGTTGCCTGCAATTCGGGGTTCAGCCAGCCCGACGCAGCTTTGGGTAGTGCCGCTGTAAACAGGGCGTAGGCGACCGTCACTGCCCAGATGAGCATGGGCAGTCCGCGGGTTTGAAGTGCTTTGCGTTGTGTGCTTGAACGTCGTGCGTCGAGGGACCATGCGGCGCCCCATCCAGCGGCTGCCATGGCTACCGGCAAGATTTCGAAAAGAATGAAGTGGTCGACCTTGCCGAAGGAATTGACCACCCCGCTGCCGGTCACGAGCGTGAGGGTCATTGCGATGGACGCGGCCGTCGTTCGATATCCGACCAAAAGGGCGATCGCCAGGATGAATCGGGCGACTTCGAGTCCGACGAGGAAGTTTCCGGAGGGTGGTGACGACAGCAGGGAGAACGGACCGGATTGTGGATGAAACAGAATCGAGGGAACGTCGCCCGCCCACGTGTAGTCGATGGGAAACACGATCACATATAGCGCGAAGAGGATTCGAATGACAGCGAGGAACCTCGCATCCCCGCGGTACGCCTCGCACAACTGATCGATGTGGTCGCGCAGGAACAACAGAGTTCCCGCACGGGCACTCATAGATCAACCCTTGTCGTTTCGCACGGGTCAGTTGACGCATCGGTTCCGTCGGTGATGTCGATAATTGTTTTGCGCCAGCAGAACTCGATACTGTCCGGGATGGCACCACTTCCGACTTCGACGCTGCGGTTTCGGAGCCATTCGACCAATTCAGGGTCCGCGGTTCGGGTGTTGCGGTCGTCTGCCCCGCTGGGGCGGAACGCATAATCGAGTGATGCTCTCGCGGATGAGTAGCGAATATCGCCGGCGAGATCCACTGGGTTGGGACTGATCGTGGATCCGTCGGTGTAATGGAGAGTGATATCCAAGCCACTCCCACTGAACTCGCCGTCTGCATTGGGCACGCCACCGAAGCTGGGCATGCGAATTGTCGGGTATGGCTCAGGGCGGACACCGAACGAGTAGGCGCCTTGCACGAGGAGTACGACTGCGAGTGCTGCGATCGCGATCAGTCGCCGATTGCTGCGCTTTGCTTCTGTTTCCGGCATGTCGACGTTCTTCCTGGCACCTGGTGCCGGTTTCTTCGAATGAGAAAAATAGAGGGGATTGCCGAGCGAGGGGACTGGGTGTTGTCGCGCGTCCGTGCAGATGTGCCGAAAGTAGTTGAAGTGTCGACGAAATATAGCTGCGCGATTGCCGCTTGTCGCAGTGTTGATTTGAAAATGGACTTTGGTCCGTCGAATGGGGGACAGTGTGCCCTGAATGCTTTGCCGCGCCTTAACTTCCAGCAAGCTTCGCCCCAGTCTGCTGTGAGAGCGGGATTTCACTCCTTCGTTGATGGCCGATTCAAGCGGAACGACAGATGCTTGACACTCGCTCAGAGGCAACATGATTCGACCCCGTATGTTTACGGGGTGACCAAACCCAACAAGCGAACTGTCGCCGTCATCGGTGCCATGGTTTTCACCGTCGTAGCGGTGATCGTAGGATTTGCGTACGAGCAATCCCGAGACAGTCGGGCAACTGCCTCTGTATCGCAGCCTGACAGTTCGGCGCCGGCGCTGAATGCCCCTACCGACGACTTCGACACGGTCGCAATTTTGGGGGACTCGTACTCGATTCCGAACACGACGGGAGATCATTGGCCGGCGCTGCTCGCCTTCGATCGTCGCTGGTACCTGGCAGATTTTGCGAGCGGTGGCACCGGCTACGTCCAGGGAAACGAGGAAAAAGGCAAGCTACCGTTCGGTGCGAAAATTGATCAGGTCGTTGCGGTGAATCCCGAGGTCGTCATCATCGCCGGCGGTCGGAACGATGTTTCGTACCCGCTCGAGGTGCGAGATGCGACTCGGGAGTTGTATGCGCAGCTACGAGATCGGCTTCCTCACGCCAAGGTTGTCGTCATCGGCCCCATCATGGACAACCGGCCTCCATCCGAGACCGCTGTCAATGTCAACGATCGAATCCGTTCCGCCGCTGAGCAGTACAAGCTGCCTTTCATTGATGCGCTCGCCGAGAACTGGCTGTCGGACCCGACGTTACTCAAGGAAGACGGCATGCATCCCACGCCGGCAGGTCAAAGGCTCATGTTCGAGAAGATCAGCGAGCACCTTCACTCGCTCGGTCTCTAGCTCTGAAGGAAAGCGAAGAGGACCCCGCAGGCGCGGGGTCCTCTTTTTCGTGAAAAGTATTGTCGGACTTAGGTCATCAGTAGCGAGGACTTTGGGCGCAGTCTTGGCTGGCCGGCTGCCTCACACGGTGATGGAGAAGTTCGGGTAAGAAAGCTCTCGTGGACTGTGTCGCCGCCCCTATCCGCGTTGCGGCTTTCGTGCATCGCAGTTCACCGCAGGTGATGCACGCGCGGCGATACCTACGCTGGGAGCTCGTCGGCGGAATGTCGTTCTTGTCCCTTGCCGGTGGCTCGACCATCACTGCAGCCTGAACGGAGATGGCAGGGACGGCGTAGATCATGTCGATAAGTTGGCCACCCCTGATGTTCTGCGCTACCCGTGATCAAACCGGGCAATCGGAACAAAGTGCTTGTCGAAGAGTTACAGTTGATGTTAATATGTAACGATAGGTCGCAAATGAACAGCGGCTTCGAGGTCTCGCTACCGGAAGCCGATGGGCGCCGGGGGAGATTCGTCTGCTGTCGATGGACGCGACGCCGTTGGGCGGCACGGACAAAGGCTCTGTGAATTGCGCCGGGTCGCACCCCTGATCAACCTGACAGACCAACGTAACGGAGAACATACTGTGACAATCAAGAACTCGATCGGGCCTGGTGTCGAAGCCGATCATGGAAACAGGCTGTTCGGCAACACTATTCGATCAGCTGAAGGTGAGGAACTGGTCCAGCGGCTGAATGCCATGTTCGAGCGAGCGAACAGCGCAGGTCAGGTGGTGAATCAACGAGAACTCTCGACCGTGCTTTCTGTGCGGAGATCCGAGGGTTCGCCGGTCGACCGGTCGATTCCGGCGCCTGACAGGCTGATGCATGCGATCGAGGGACTCTCGTACGAATCCATTTCCCTGTTGATTTGTGCGGCCGAGCATTTACTGCGTTCGGAAGGGGTACATGTCGACTCGACGCCCTTCACGTGAGGGGCGACGAGACCCGTCGAGGAAATCGAAGTGATCGGTCCGTCGCCGACGAACGAGTATTTTGTCACGAACGGAATGACGTAGTTACGTCGTCGTTTGTAATTCTGTTGTGCGACCGGCGAATCAGGCCTCCGGCGTTGCTCGGTCGCACGATCCCGATTTCGCTGCTTCGAAGGCTTCTTGGGTGCGCTCACGCGCCTCAGCGTCGAATCCTCTTCAGTCGTCGTGCGGTCCGCTCGTGTCATCGCGGACTCGATCGATCGGCGACGTGGGATCAGTCGGAGTATGTCCAGTTCTTCGGCCGATCCGAGTATCGACCGGCAAATCTTGTCGACGGAGTCAGATGCCGGATAACGGCACCGAAATACGGATCAACATTCACCTCGGGAAGCCGCATGAAGTGAATTGACTATCGCAGTCTGCTGTTGTGGTGTGAACGCTGCCCAGGCGCTGGCGGAACCCGCGAGTTCAGGGACATCGTTCCATCCAGGGCTCTGTAGCCGGGCCAACGCCGCCTCGACCGTCCCGAAAACTTCGAGGTACGCATGTGCGTCGTCGCATGTGAAGGCGAGTTCGTGTGGTTCGGCGTCGCCCACGTCCCCGCCACACGAAGTAAGCATCAGCACGAATGGAGTCGCAATAGCGATCATGATTCGCTTCATCGGCCAATCGAAGCAGACTGACCCCGCCCTGGCGGACTATTCTCGATCCATGCCGATCACCCCGGATACAAAGAACTGGACCTGGGTCCTCGAACGCCCATGCGCCGAGTGCGGGTTTGATTCGTCCGCTGTGGCGTTCGCGGATGTTCCAGATCTTGTGCGTAGCAATGCCGTCTCGTGGGCCGAGGTACTGGAGCGCGAGAATGTGACGGAGCGACCGGACAGCGAAACATGGTCAGCGCTGGAGTATTCCGCCCACGTACGCGACGTGTTCCGGATCTTCAAGGTGCGGTTGGAACAGATGCTCGAATTCGACGATCCGCGATTCGAGAACTGGGATCAGGACGCAACAGCCGAGGCCGAGCGGTACAACGACCAAGATCCGGCAAAGGTGGCATCGGAATTGTCCGACGCCGCGGCGGAGGTCGCGAATGCCTTCGAAACCGTGCCAGAGGGTAGCCGCCAACGACGGGGTCTCCGCAGTGACGGATCGGCGTTCACCGTCGAATCGTTGGCGGCCTACTTCATTCACGATCCGATCCATCACCTGCACGACGTCTCGGTGTAGTCAGAGCCCGCGCACCTCCTCGAGGGTTCTTCTGGCTCCGACGGAGTGCAATGAGTCGAGGGTCTTTCGGAAGCTAGCGACAAATCGGCGATCGTCCACGAGATCGCCGAACACTTGGCGGTACCCGATGAAGGCCAACGGGTCGCTCGACTGTTTCTGGGCGAGCGGCACCAGAGTGTCCGACAGCTGATCGACGACGGTGATGGGATCTCCGTTCTCGTCTGTGCCCTCGGCGTAGCGGGCCCAGCTAGCGACAATTGCGGTGGACAGGTTGATCGACCCACCGGTGTCGAGTTGGTTCCGGATGACGGGCAACAGCCACTTGGGAATTCGATCGGATGACTCGGCACACAGACGTGCAATCGTGTCGCGGATCTGGGGGTTCGAGAATCTTTCGATGAGGGTCTTCTTGTACTGATCGAGGTCGACGCCGGGTACCGGGTCAAGGGTCGGCGTCGCTTCGAGATTCATGTAGTCGAGCAGGAACCCCGACAAGAGTTCGTCCTGGCATGCCTCGTGGACCAGGCGGTATCCGGCAAGGTAGCCGAAGTACGCGATGCCTTGATGGCCGGCATTGAGAAGGCGCAGTTTCATCAGTTCGTACGGGCGAACATCCGGCACGAGATTGACGCCGGCATTCTCCAGAGGTGGCCTGCCTGAGGTGAACTCGTCCTCGAGGAACCACGCGGTGAACGGCTCAGCCGCGACCGGCCACTGATCGTCCACGCCAAACGTCTCGGCGATCTCGGTGGTCACCTCGGCTGTCGTGACGGGTGTGATCCGGTCGACCATGGAGTTGGGGAAGGCGCCGTTCTCGTCGATCCACTCCGCAAGTTCGGGATCCTTCAGGGCGGCGAACGCTCCGACTGCCGTCCTGGCGACCGATCCGTTGCCTTCGATGTTGTCGCAACTCATGATCGTGAACGGGGCGAGGCCCCGGTCGCGACGGAGTGCGAGTGCCGCACAAATCAGACCGAAGGTGGTGTGGGGGAGTGTTCCCGGCTCGAGATCGTGCATTACATCGGGATCGGACGCGTCGAACTCACCCGTAGTGTGCGAGATGTTGTATCCGCCCTCGGTGATGGTGAGAGATACGATTTTCGTCGATTCGGATGCCATCTTTTCGATCACCGCCTCCGGATCCTCCGGAGCGAACAGGTACTCGACGATCGACCCGATGACCCGGGCCTCGAGGGTTCCGTCAGAATGCTTGAGCGCCAGCGTGTAGAGGCAGTCCTGCGCGCGGAGAGCGTCTTTCATCCGCTTGTCCGACGGCATCACTCCCACTCCGCAGATTCCCCAGTCGAAGCCCTCACCGCGTCGCAGGAGATCATCGATGTACATGGCCTGGTGTGCACGGTGAAAGCCTCCGACACCGAAATGCACTATGCCAGTAGTGACTTTGCTCCGGTCGTAGTTCGGCACTTCGAGTGCAGCATCGAAGTCGAACAGGGTCTTCGTATTGAGTTCCATGAAAGTACTAGTCTCCTTCGGCGACGATGACTACGGCTTTGATGCTGCCGAGAATGCGATCGGCCACCAGGGCCTCTTGCGACTGTTCGAGTGAAAAGCGTGCTGTGACCATCGAGTCCAGATCGACGCGCCCGGCAGCGACCAATGCGGCGGCGATCGGCCACGTGTTGGCGTACCGGAACACTCCGGTCAACATCAGTTCGCGATTCTGAATGATCGGGACCGGCAACGGTATCTCGTCGGCACCCATTCCGACCAGAACGACGGTTCCAGCGGGCCGAACTGCGTGAATCCCGTCGATCACTGCGGCCGTGGCACCCGACGCGTCGATGAATGCGTCGACGGCCAGCGAGCGTACGTCGCTCTCACGTGGATCAACGACGGTTGTTGCGCCGAATTTCAGTGCCACATCACGCCGGGCCGCGTCGATGTCCGAGACGATGACTTCCGTCGCGCCGAATGCCTTGGCCACCTGCGTCGTCACGATTCCTACCGGGCCGGCGCCGGCGATCAACACCCGAGAGCCGGCAGTGATCCCCGCCTTCTGGGCTGAGGCGATCCCTACGGAAAGTGGCTCGAACAGCGCAGCTGCCTCGTAGGACACGGAATCTGCGATGGGATGGGCGAAGTCGGCACCGATCGTGACGTAGTCGGTCAGCGCACCGTCGATCGGCGGCGTCGCGAAGAACTCCATATGAGGGCAGAGGTTGTATCTGCCTGCCTTGGATTCGGGACTTGTCGGATCGGGCTTCTGAGGCTCGATGGAGACACGCTGCCCGATGCGTCTTGGGTCGACGCCGTCACCGACCGCAGCGATGCGTCCCGATGCTTCGTGTCCGAGAACGAGCGGTGAGTTGACTACGTAAGGGCCGATGCGACCTTCGTGAAAGTAGTGCGCGTCCGACCCGCACACGCCCACGGCATGGATGCGAACGAGGACTTCACCCGCCTTCGGGGACGGTCGTGGTCTCTCGACCATCTGCATCTTTCCGGTCTCGACGAGGACATTTGCCCGAATTGTCGCAGGTAGATCGACGGATTCTCCGGAAACTGTTGTGTGGGTCACAACGTAGATGTTAGCTTAATGAGCATAAGAACATCTAGTGAGCATTTGCTCACGATCAAGAAACTTTGAACCTGATGCACAAGGAGACCGCGTGAACCAGTCGGCTCAGCCCACAGGACTCAAGACGTCGAAGTTGCCCGCTTCCGAAGATGTGCGGCTCGCCTTGCGGGCAGCGACCATGTATCACCTCGAAGGTGCCACTCAGGCGGAGATTGCAGCGAAGTTGGGCGTCTCGCGGCCGACAGCCGGGCGACTGTTGGCCAGGGCGCGGACGCAAGGTTTGGTCAGGGTCGAGATTTTGGTACCGCCGGAGCTCGAAGGTTCGGTGAACACGGAGTTGGAATCGAAGCTGGAGAAGCACTTCGGGTTGGCCGAAGTGTTGATCGTCCCCGAAGCGATTTCGGATGCGGACGACCCGGACTTCGACGCACTCGGTCGAAGAGCAGCGGAAGTTCTGGTTCGTCGTCTGCAGCCGTCGAGCGTTCTCGGGTTTACCTGGGGTCCGGAAACCGTTGCGGTAGCAGGATCTTTGCCGGACAAGGCCGCGAAGTGCTCGGCTGTGGTACAACTTGACGGCTCCATGACGGTGACCGACTACCAGACCGGTGTCGACTTCACCATCGGCCGATGTGCACAACAGTTGCAGGCCAATCCTATTCGTCTCAACGCTCCGCTGTATGCCGACCCGGCGACTGTGGAGTCGATGCGAAACGACTCGGTGATCTCGAAGGCGCTGCATGCCGGAACTGATTCCGACATCATGGTTTTCGGAGTTGGTGCCGTCTCGACTGCCACGACCTTGTTTGCCGGTAGCTTCGTCGACTCGACCATGCTGGACGAGTTGGAAAGTCGAGGCGCTGTCGGTGAAATCGGCGGCCGTTTCTACACGATCGACGGCAATCCAGTGGAGGGGCCACTGCCTGAGCGAACGGTCTCAGTATCGCTCGACGCAGTGAAATCCTGCGATCAGACGATTCTGATTTCGGGGGGAACACACAAACGCCAGGCCGTTCTGGGCGCATTGCGCGGAGGTTTGGCAAACGTACTCGTCACCGACGTCGAGTGCGCCCAGTGGCTGCTCGAAGGCTAGCGATCTCACGAGTTTCGCGGTCCGAGCGCGCGACTGACACGCAAGTGTGAAGGAAGGTAATCCGTGAAAACAGGAAGACGAGTGTGGGACGCTGCCGCGGCGGCGCTCTGCCTCCTGGTGTCGGGATGTGCGGGCGCTGGTGCGCTCGGTGGTTCCGGCGAACGAACAGTCACCATCGCGATGGTGTCGAACTCGCAGATGCAGGACGCCATCAAACTGGCGCCGGCTTTCGAAGCCGAGAACCCTGGCATCGACCTCAAATTCGTCAGCCTTTCCGAGAACCAGGCGCGCGCCAAGATCACGGCGTCGACGGCAACCGGCGGCGGTGAGTTCGACGTCGTGATGATCAGCAACTACGAGACACCTCAGTGGGCCGCCAACGGTTGGCTCACGAACCTGTCCGACTATGCAGACACGACGCCCGGTTACGACGAGGACGACTTCGTACCGTCGATCAAGACTTCTCTGTCGTACGAGGACAGTATGTACGCGGTTCCATTCTACGGGGAGTCGTCGTTCCTGATGTACCGCAAGGATCTGTTCGATCAGGCGGGGATAACAGTTCCCGAAGACCCGACGTGGCAAGAAGTCGCAGGTTGGGCAGCGCAGTTCGACAACCCGGACGCCAAGATGGCGGGAATCTGCTTGCGCGGAAAGCCTGGCTGGGGTGAGGTACTCGCACCGCTGAACACAGTGATCAACACCTTCGGTGGACGCTGGTACGACGAGAATTGGAATGCGCAGTTGACCAGTCCGCAGGTCGAGGATGCGGTTCAGTTCTACGTGGACACGGTCAAGGAGCACGGTCAGCCGGGTCCTGCTACAAGCGGATTCGGTGAATGTGCAACACAATTCGCGCAAGGCAACACGGCGATGTGGTACGACGCGACCTCGGCTGTGTCGGTGCTCGAAGATCCCGCCTCGTCGAAGGTGGTCGGCAACATCGGATATGCGAAGGCCCCGAAGGTCGAGAAGTCCGATCCCGGATGGCTCTACACGTGGGCGCTCGGAATCCCGGAGTCGGCACAGAACAAAGATGACGCCTGGAAGTTCATTTCCTGGATGACGAACAAGGACTACATCCAGAAGGTCGGAACCGAACTCGGCTGGTCGAGAGTTCCTCCGGGAAGTCGCCTTTCGACCTACGAGATTCCGGAATATCAAGAGGCTGCTCAGGCATTCGGTCCGATCACCCTCGAATCGATCAACAATGCAGATCCGAAAAAGCCGACAGTGCAACCGGTTCCGTACACCGGCGTCCAGTTCCTCACCATCTCTGAGTTTCAGGACCTGGGCACTCGCGTCAGCCAGCAGATCAGTGCGGCCATCGCGGGTCAGAAGAGCGTGAAAGAAGCACTCGAACAATCCCAGCAGTATGCCGAGGTGGTCGGCAAGACCTATCAGGAGAACCGATGACTACGGTTGCCGAGCCCAGAACTACGGTGGACGACGCGCCACCGGTCCGTGTCGAAAAGAAGATCTCCCGCGCCGAGGGTTGGCGTCGTAGAGGTCCCCTGTTGCCGGCGTTGATCTTCTCGATCGTCGTCACCCAGATTCCGTTTCTGTTCACCCTCTACTACTCGACGCAGTCGTGGAACCTAGTCCGGCCGGGATCGCGGCACTTCAACGGGTTCGACAACTACATAGAGGTTTTCAAGGACAGTCAGTTTCGGGAAGTCGCGGTCAACACGGTCATCATGATCGTGGGAACCGTCATCGTTTCCGTGATCCTCGGACTCGCGCTGGCGCTGCTACTCGACCGCGCATTCCTTGGTCGGGGCATCGTCCGGACACTGCTCATCACGCCGTTTCTCATCACTCCCGTCGCCGGCGCATTGCTGTGGAAGACAACAATGTTCGACCCGGTGTTCGGTATCGTGAACTTTGTCCTCCAGCCTTTCGGCGTCGGCCAGGTCGACTGGGTCAGCAAGTTTCCGCTCGCCGCCGTCATGATCAATCTGATCTGGCAGTGGACGCCCTTCATGATGCTGCTCATTCTGGCCGGTTTGCAGTCCATGCCCCGAGACATTCTCGAAGCCGCACGAGTGGACGGAGCCAAGCCGTTTGCGATGTTCCGCGAACTGACGTTGCCGCACCTGCGCCGCTTCATCGAACTCGGTGCAGTTCTGGGTGCGATCTACCTCGTGAACACCTTTGACGCGGTGTACATGATGACCTCGGGTGGGCCCGGCGTGGCCAGCTCGAACCTGCCGTTCTACATCTACCAGCGCGCGTTCCTCGGCTTCGACGTAGGTCAAGCTGCGGCGATGGGTGTCGTAACAGTGATCGCGACGATCATCGTGTCGACACTTGCGCTCCGATTGATCTTCAAGAGCTTCACCGGCAACGAGGAGGCGGCGTGATGACTGCCGTAGAGACGACAAGCGCGACGGCCGACAAGCCCGTCGTCAAGAAAAAGAAGAGCAGCAAGTTCAGTCCGTGGTCGGTTGTGGCGTGGATCGCCGCTCTCGGGTTTTTCTTCCCGGTCTTCTGGATGGTCCTCACCGCGTTCAAGACCGAGGCAGACGCCTACACGGATCCGCCGAAGCTGTTCTTCACTCCCACCCTCGAACAGTTCCGTGCCGTCCTCGACTCCGGTCTCGGCACGACGCTGGCAAACTCCGCATTTGCGACGGCCATGTCGACGATTCTTGTTCTGCTACTGGGTGTTCCGGCTGCGTTTGCATTGTCGCTTCGCCCGGTAGCCAAGACTCAGGACGTTCTGTTCTTTTTCATCAGTACCAAGATGCTCCCAGTCGTCGCTGCAATCGTGCCGCTGTACGTGATCGTCAACGACATCGGGTTGCTCGACAACATCTGGGCGCTGGTCATCTTGTACACATCGATGAATCTGCCGATCGCAGTGTGGATGATGCGTTCGTTCTTTCTCGAAGTCCCCGGCGAACTTCTCGAAGCTGCCAGCATGGACGGCGCGAGTTTGTGGACCTCGGTTCGCGAGGTGATCCTCCCGCTGATCTCGCCCGGAATTGCTGCGACTGCGCTGATCTGCGTGATCTTCTCGTGGAACGAATTCTTCTTCGCCGTCAACCTGACAGCTGTTCAAGCGCAGACGATTCCGGTCTTCCTGGTCGGGTTCATCACCGGCGAGGGACTGTACTGGGCTCGGCTCTCCGCGGCAGCGACCATGGCGGCATTGCCCGTCATCCTGGCCGGTTGGTTCGCCCAGAACAAACTGGTGCGCGGCCTGTCCTTCGGTGCAATCAAATAATTCTCCTCACCCTCTCAGGAGTTCGTCATGGCTGAAATCTCGTACCAGAAAGCGTCTTGCATCTACGAAGGTGCCGGGACCCTCGCTGTCGATTCACTCGATCTCGACATCAACGACGGGGAGTTCATCGTGCTCGTCGGTCCGTCAGGTTCCGGAAAGTCCACGGCCCTGCGCATGTTGGCAGGGCTCGAGGACATCGATTCCGGCGCGATCACCATCAACGGCAAGGACATGACCGATGTCCCGTCCAAGGATCGCGACATCGCAATGGTCTTCCAGAATTACGCGCTGTACCCCAACAAAACCGTCGGGGAAAATATGGGGTTCGCGTTGAAGATGCGCGGTGTGCCCGTCGAGGAGCGTAAGAAGAAAGTGGCCGAAGCGGCCAAACTGCTTGACCTGACTGACTATCTCGACCGCAAGCCGGCCAAGCTTTCCGGTGGTCAACGGCAGCGAGTTGCCATGGGCCGAGCTATCGTTCGTGAACCGCAAGTGTTCTGCATGGACGAGCCGCTCTCCAACCTCGACGCAAAGCTACGCGTCCAGACCCGCACGCAGATCGCGGCGTTGCAGCGTCGTCTCGGAACCACCACCGTCTACGTCACGCACGATCAGGTGGAAGCGATGACGATGGGTGATCGCGTGGCAGTGCTCAAGGGCGGCAAGTTGCAACAATTCGCTTCTCCGACCGAACTTTACGATCGGCCGGCCAATGCGTTTGTTGCCGGCTTCATCGGATCTCCAGGTATGAACTTGGTAACGGCGCCGGTCAGTTCGGGTGGGGTGCGTTTCGGCGACGTCGAGGTTCCGCTGGACCGCGAGCAGATGGCGGCAATCGCCGCGGCCGGTCTGGCTTCGGTCACAGTGGGAATTCGGCCCGAGCAATTCCAGGTGGTTGCTGCCGGAGACGGAATCGCAGCTCAGATCGACCTGGTAGAGGAACTGGGCAACGAGTCGTACATCTACGCACACGTGCCTGGTACCGAAGCCGACCCGATCTCGCTCGTTGCACGCACCGGCGGTCGATCGAAGCTGCAGTACGGCCAGACGCTGGGCTTCGAGCGGGTGGACGGACTCGTTCACCTCTTCGACCCGACTACGGGTGAGCGCGTGGGTAGCTGAATCCCACCATAATCGTGACCTGCTCGGCACCCGAACTCGTTCGTGCCGAGCAGGTCACATCCATCTTCGACCGGTGAGAAGGTTAGGGTCTACCGATGAGTGATACACGCGAACGATCCGTCGTGGTGTGTGGTGAGGGACTGGTTGATCTGGTTCCGGTGGGGGAGAACTTCTCACCCAAGTTGGGCGGTGGACCGTTCAACGTTGCGGTTGCACTGGGTCGACTCGGATCCGACGTGGGATTCGTCTCTCGCTTGTCCACCGACGCCTTCGGAGATCGGATGATCGACTCGCTGGCCGCGTCCAATGTCGACACAACCGGAGTCGAACGTGGGCCCGAGCCGACAACTCTGGCCGTCGTGAACCTTGCAGCGGACGGAGGTGCGCGGTATTCCTTCTACCTCGAGGGAACGGCAGATCGACAGTTCGCGCTGCCGAAACTTCCCTCTGCCCGGGCATTCTCGTTCGGAACGCTGTCGCTGGTGCTCGAGCCCGGGGCCTCGGCCTACGAAGCTTTGCTGCACGAAGCACACGCCCGCGGTCGACTCACCATGGTCGACCCCAACATTCGTCCGGCGGTGATCTCCGACCCGGACGCGTATCGACGACGGTTTCGTTCGTGGTTGCCCGCCATCGATATTCTCAAAGTGAGCGACGACGACGCGAAGTGGTTGGGTTCGGTCGACGGCGCCGAGTGGCTCCACGAAGGCGTCGGCGCCGTCCTGCTCACCCGTGGTGGTGACGGGTTGCGGTTGATCACCGAGGAACTCGATGTTTCGGTGCCGGCGCCCGCGGTCGACGTCGCGGACACGATCGGTGCGGGCGATACCGTTCACGGAGCCCTGTTGGCCTACCTTGATCGTCACGACGCACTCGACGTCGCTGTTGTGCGTGCGTTCACCGAGGCAGATTGGTCGGCCGCGTTGACCTTTGCCGCACGCGCGGCAGCCGTCACCGTGTCACGTCCCGGGGCGGATCCGCCGTGGTCAAGGGAGTTGGGCCGGCCCGTCTAGCACTGGGGACCACCGCCCTACTGCGAGCGCAGTACGTCGAACTGCCTACCTGTGCACGATGTGCGACGGGGTCGTGTATCGGCACAGTGACACGCATGTCGATATTCCTGTACAAACTCTCGCGACTCGCGTTTCGGCGCCGTTGGGCAATGGTGGGCTTCTGGGTCGTCCTGCTGGTGGCGGGCGGAGTAGGCGCAGCAACGCTGTCCGGTCCGACCGTCAATACGTTGTCGATTCCGGGCACCGAATCACAAGCGGCGCAAGATCTTCTGGCTGAAAGATTTCCGCAATCGTCCACCGACGGAGCCAGTGCTCGCATCGTCTTCGAATCTCCGGCGGGCACGACGCTCACCGATCCGGCGATTCGACAATCCGTCAGTGACTTGGTCTCTGCGCTCGGGAAGGATCCTGAGATTGCAGCGGTATCGGATCCGTATGCCTCCGGCGGAGTGTCGCCGACTGGGACGATCGGATACATGCAGGTCTCCTATACCGCCGACTCGATGGACTTACCGGACAGTTCGAAAGAACTGCTCGAGTCCGCCGTCCACGACGCCGCGGATTCAGGGCTGGCAGTCGATGTTGCCGGCAACGTGCTGATGGAAAGCAGCGCCGAATCGATGGGAGAGGTGATCGGAGTCGCGATCGCCGCGGTGGTGCTGACCGTCACCTTCGGTTCCTTGGTTGCGGCGGGGCTTCCCTTGATCAGCGCGTTGATCGGCATCGGCATCGCGATCTGCACGATCACAATCGCAACTGGTTTCATCGAATTAGGTTCGAGCACAACCGTCCTGGCAATGATGCTGGGGCTCGCCGTGGCGATCGACTATTCGCTCTTCATCGTCTCGCGCTACCGCTCCGAACTACGTGACGGACATGATCCAGAAATTGCTGCGGGCCGCGCAGCGGGGACTGCGGGTTCGGCCGTAGTGTTCGCGGGGTTGACGGTGCTCATCGCATTGGCAGGACTGTTCGTCGTGAACATCCCGTTCCTGACGAGCATGGGTCTGGCTGCAGCATTCGCAGTTGCTGTTGCAGTGGTGATTTCACTGACGCTGCTGCCCGCCACACTCGGATTTGCAGGGTCGCGCGTCATGAGTCGGTCTGATCGTCGACTGCTGGCGTCCGGCGGTGAACTGACACACCGGAAACAGTCGGAGGGGGCGGGCTCGCGATGGGCCAAGTTCGTGATCCGGCGTCGAGTTCCGGTTTTGCTCGCGTCAGTCCTCGGGCTGGGATTGCTGGCGATCCCCACATTCGGAATCAACCTGAGTTTGGCGAGCCCACCAGTGCCCGACACAACTGCCGCCAGGGCTACCGACCGACTATCCGAGGGGTTCGGTGCCGGGTTCAGCGGTCCGCTCATGGTGGTCGTCGACGTTGCCGACGCCGCAGATCCGGCAGCGGCATTGAGCGGCGCCCAGGAAAAGCTCGGTGCTCTGCCCGACGTAGCGGCAGTGACGCCGCCAGCACTCAATCAGGCGGGCGATACAGCAGTCATCACGGTGGTTCCCTCGAGTGGCCCGGAAACCGAGGCAACAAAGGCGCTCGTCGCAGATATACGTGAGGTCGCCGGATCACTGACCGACGAGACCGGAGCCACGATGTCGGTCACCGGTCAGACAGCGTTGACGATCGACGTTTCGGATCGCCTGGCCGACGCCCTGGTTCCCTACCTCGCATTGGTCGTCGGCCTCGCCTTCATCCTCCTGATGTTGGTGTTCCGCTCGATCTTGGTACCACTCAAGGCAACTCTCGGATTTCTGCTCTCGATCGGTGCGACGTTCGGTGTGCTGGTCGCGATCTTCCAGTGGGGTTGGTTCGCCGGCATTCTCGGAATCGAAGGTCAAACCGGATCAGTTGTGGCGATGTTGCCCATCTTCATGATTGGCATCGTCTTCGGGTTGGCGATGGACTACCAGGTGTTCCTGGTGACCAGAATGCGTGAAGCGTTCGTCCACGGTGACGGACCGGATGAAGCAGTCGTGAAGGGCTTCGACCAGGGCGCGCGAGTGGTCACGGCCGCGGCGCTGATCATGATCGCCGTTTTCGCGGGCTTCATCTTCGGCGGCGACGCCTTCATCATGCAGATCGGACTCGGACTCTCGTTCGCGGTTCTGTTCGACGCCTTCGTGATTCGTATGACCGTCGTACCGGCCGTCATGTCCCTGTTGGGCTCGAGGGCATGGTGGTTCCCCTCATGGCTGGACCGGTTGGTCCCGAACGTCGATGTCGAGGGGGAGCAGTTGACTGCGCTGCTCGCAGATTCGAAGGAATCCAGTGAACCCACGAGCGACAAGTTGTCGGTGTGACCCGGATACGGTAGATCGATGACTTCGACATCGACGTGGGGTCGATGGTGTGCGGAACACCCGCGCACCATCGACCTGGCACTGGCGATTCTCGTGCTCCTTGCCACGTGGACGGCGCACCGCATCGCGCTCGACGGCAATGACACCCGCGAGGTCACGGTTGTGGGAGTGCTTGTAACAGCGATCGCAGCGGCAACCATCGTGTTCCGAAGGCGCTATCCGTTCTCGGCACTGGCGGTGGCAGTACTCCTCGGCGTATTGATGATTGCACTGTCAGCGCCGCCGAATGCCGGCACAGGTTCCGCAGCGATGGTGTGCCTCTACTACGTTGCCAGCACGAGTGACCGCCGGAGGACCTTCTTCGCAGCGGCGAGCACAGTCAGCTCGCTGATGCTCGTCACGATCTTCCTGGGAGTGGGGAACAATCTCCTGCAGGAGGCACTGGGGTTGTTGGCTTGGTTGCTGATGGCAAGTTTTGCCGGCGCCGAGGTCCGTTCTCGCCGAGCCTATCTGGAGTCCGTCGAGGCGCGCGCGGTGCAAGCGGAAAGAATGCGCGAGGACGAGGCCCGACACCGCGTCGTCGAAGAAAGGATGCGGATTGCGCGAGACCTGCACGACGTTGTCGCGCACCACATTGCCTTGGTCAACCTGCAAGTCGGGGTCGCGTCGCACTTGATCGGGAAAGACCCGGAGAAGGCGACGACTGCACTACGCGGAGTGGAGGAAACGTCCAAGGCGGCACTCGATGAAATTCGGGCCACGGTCGGAGTTCTCCGTGATGCTCAGGACGGTGATCGCTCGATGAAGCCGGCTCCGGGGCTTTCGGATCTACCGGCACTGGTGGATCAATTCGTCAGTGCGGGAATGGAAATCGAAGTGCGCGCTGTGGGTTCGCTGCGCCCTCTCGGGCCAGCAGTAGACCTCACGGCGTACCGAATTATCCAGGAAGCACTCGTGAATGCGAGCAAGCATGCGTTGCCAGGGGCCGTCACCGTGTCGTTGTCGTACGAAGCCGAGGTTCTGGTGCTGTCGGTCGAAAACTCCGGAACGGCAGTGCCTTCGACGTCACCGCCCGGGTACGGACTGCTGGGAATGAAGGAGAGGGCACAGGCAATGGGAGGCGAGGTCTCAGCAGGATTCCGCGCGGACGGGGGATTTCGTGTGGACGCCCAACTGCCGCTTGTCTCGGTGTCCAGGGGTTCGGAGAGTGGGGAGTCGTGAGTATTCGGGTGGTAGTGGCAGACGATCAGGCGCTCTTCCGTCAAACGCTTGCGCTGCTGATCGGTTCGGAAGAGGACATGGAGGTGGTCGCCGAGGCGGCAGACGGAGAGCAGGCATTCCAGGCGGCGATCGAGCACCGACCCGACGTTGTATTGATGGACATTCGAATGCCAGGCACCAGCGGAGTCGAAGCGACCGCCATGATTGCCGATCATCCGGATTTGTCCGACGTACACGTGTTGATCCTGACGACATTCGAGGTGGATGAGCATGTGGCACAGGCGATCCGGGCGGGTGCCAGCGGCTTTATCGGCAAAGGGATCCGGGCTGAAGATCTGCTGGATGCTGTTCGGACGGTCGCAAGTGGCAACTCGTTGTTGTCGCCGATTGCGACCAGTGCGTTGATTACTCGATTCCTTTCCATCCCGTCGCGGGCAGACTCGACTTCTGGGATCTTCGGTCAATTGACGCCGCGTGAACTCGAGGTGGTAACTCTCGTTGCTATGGGGATGTCCAACGACGAAATCGCCGCGGAATTGGTGATCAGCGCGGTCACGGCAAAAACCCATGTGAATCGGGCGATGACGAAACTGGATGTCCGCGACCGCGCGCAACTGGTGGTTCTCGCATATCAATGCGGTGTGGTGATTCCGGGACGCTCGGTGGATTGACTCGAAAAACTCTTGACTCGAACGGGTGTTCGAGTATGATATGGGGAGGGGATCGGGGGATTCAATGAGTGTCTTGTTGTCGGATGTGGTGTCTGGTTCTGCGGTGGGGTTACGTGGACGTCTGTGGCAGTTGTCTGCTTCGGAGTTGCGTGCTGCTGCTGTCGAGGCGAGTGCGGAGATTCTTCGTCTCGAGGCGGTTCGTGTTGCGGTGGTGGACGAGTTGTCGTTGCGCCCGGATGATCAGGTGATTGCCAGCCGCGGTGTGGGGTCCTGGTTGGCGGCGAACACGATGCTGCAGGTTCGGGACGGGAAGAAGATCGCCGCGTTGGGTGCAGCTTTGCGGCCGTTTCCGGGTGTGGCGGCTCGGTTCGATGGCGGGGATTGCTCGTTCGATCATGCCGTGTTGATCGTGGCGTTCTGTGAATCACCACCGAAGGGGATGCCGGAGGAGGCGCTCCCGAAGTGCATCGATTTGTTGCTCGCTGCTGCGTCGGGTGTGGAGGCGACGACGACGAAGGTGCGGAACGTGATCGCGACCTTGGAGCGGTTGTTCGAATCGGATGAGATTCCGCCTGCCGAGGATGTCGATCTCAACGAGTTGCGGATCGCGTCGACGCTCAATGGTCGGGTGGTGGTGCGTGGGGATTTCGATGCTCTCACCGGGTCCATATCGCGTTAGGTGAGTCCTACAAAGCCTGGTACAGATCGAGGCATTCCGTCACAGTGACGTATTGAGTCCTGCAGAATCGAACCGCCGAAACGTGTTGAGACGTTACTTATTTCGATATCACCGAGCCTGGAAGTGTTGCAGCCCGGACTTATTGAGACGCCGAGGTCGCTCAGGACACGACAAAGCCCCCACCAGCCGAAGTCAGTAGGGGCCTGTCGCGCAATCCTCTAAGTTGCATCTCCGATTCTACGCCCGGATACGACAAAGCCCCCCAGCTCTGGAAGTAGCCGAGGGGCTTTGCCTGGCGCGGCCCGCATTGGCCGCAATCTGAACCCTCCACCTGGCCCACAAGAGAAGGTGCCTCCGATTCTACCCGTTGCGTGACTGGCACTTTGTTACTCGCTGGCAGGTTACCTTGGCAGTTTTTCGTAATGGGTTTAACGTTTACCTCAAGTCGTTCGCAGAGGCAACGATCTCACTCGGAGGAACGAATCCCGATGACCTATCCACTGTATTCCCACTGCAAGCACGGCCACCCGTTCGATGACGAGAACACTGGCCGCACCCACCGACACGGCAAGCCCGCCGAACGCTACTGCAAGGCATGCAATCGCAGGCGCGCACTGGCTAGTTACCACGCACACAAGTGAAATCCGCTGGCATGGTATCCGGGCACCGACACCCGAACGAATTGGACTGGACCGTAGAAGCTCCCGAGACTCCAGCCAGACCGACTGAACCGCATTGCGCTGCAATGGACTGCCGAAACGCAATTCACTGCAAGGGACTGTGTCGCAATCACTACGAGCGGCACCGGAAAGCGCAGCAGGAAATCTGAACCCCACACCTGACCCGCAGGAATTGAGCGAATGAATGAACACCGTAGACCGCGAGCAGATCCGGAGGTTTCTCGAACTCCAGTACGGCACTGACAAAGGAACCGTTTGGATCGGCGCAGGCACCAAACAGAACCATGCAGAGGTTCCATTCCTGTGGCCCGAACAGGTCGAGGAGATTGTCGAATACGTCGCCACGACAAACGAAGCCGGTCACGAAGTCTGGTATGCCGCGCACCTGAGTTACAGCAAGGCACCGAAGCCGGAGGGCCAAGGCCGCGCGGTAAAAATGTCCGTCAAACGCCGACGACTGCACTTCGATATCGACCGGGCGCTGACTGCCGAAGACACGGCGAAACTTACTGAGCTGCAAGCCTGGCTGGTCTATTCCGGCACTCCTGGACACGTACACGCGTACATCGAACTGAACCGGTCCGTGGACGTGGCGACCTACCACAAATTCGAGGATTGGTTGGTGACCTACTTCGGGTCGGATACCGCAGTGTGCCGCGACAATGGACTACTTCGGATTCCCGGCACGATCAACTGCAAGCCCGGAGCAGGATCGGTCACCTGGGATGGCACTGTCTCCGAATATCGCTGGGTTCCCGAGGAATTGGCGGTGCATATCGGACTGGATCTGTCTGTGGTGCCACAGGCAACGGCTCAGGTTGCAAGCTCAGCGCCGATCGTGGCCGCGCCGGTATCCCAAGTACCCCAGGCGATTCAATATGTGCTCGACAATCCGAAGCTCAAGAGAGACGGCACCTGGGATCGGTCGGCCATGCTCGCGACCATCGTCAATGCCGCAGCATCGGCAGGGCTCACGATCGCACAGACACTCGGAATCGCGCTCAGCCGAACCGAACTGGCAAGCAAGGGGGAGAACTGGATACGGACCGACGTACCACGCTTGTGGACCAAATTCGGTGGCGATTCCCTGGCCGACGAGGAAAGCCGGAAACAGATGCAGGACGAGGCCGACACGGCAGCACTCATGGGTGGACAGCTGGACGCATTCGCAACCAAGGGAAGCTCGCCGCCAGCACTGACGACAGCAAAGGTGGAATACAAATTGAGAAACGCAGAGGATATGGCGGCCAGTGCTCCGCCAGACTGGTTGTGCCGGGACAGAATTCCGCGCAGCGCGATCACGATGCTGATTGGCGACGAGGGCATCGGTAAGTCAATGTTCTGGGTCTATCTGGCCGCAGCGATCACAACAGGGACAGCTCTACCGGAATTCGGATTGAGCGCCAAGCCTGGTGGCGGGATCGTGGTGCTGATCATTACCGAGGACTCGTGGACTACCGCAGTCAGGCCGAGGCTGGAAGCGGCAGGGGCCAACCTGAAGAATGTTCGGTACTTCAGCGAGCAGGACGACGGCGAAGGGTTCCCAACCTTCCCGAATCCCGAAGCGATGAAGGTACTCCAGGACTACGAACGTGACATTGACCTGATCGTCGTGGACACCTGGCTGGATTCGGTAAAGGGAAACCTAGACGTGAAAAACGGCCAGCATGCGCGTACAGCCCTACAACCCTGGCAGGACATAGCAGCAGAGAAACGCGCGGCAGTCCTACTACTGAGTCACACGAACCGCACCGCTACGAATTCGGCTAGAGACAAAGTCGGCGCAACATCGGAACTACGCAAGAAATCCCGAATGGTGCTCTGGGCACTGAAGGACGAGAACGGCAACCTGGTCGTTGGTGTCGACAAGTCGAACTACGGACGAATCCCGACAGCAATCGCCTACAACATCGTGATGATTCAGCTCTGGGTCGCAACAGAACACAGCGACGGACGAATGGCACGCCTTGTGTGCGTTGGGGATACGGACCGCACTGTAGCTCAGCACCTGGACGAATCCTTCCAGGCCGGAAACGACGACGCCGCCGACAAGGCCGACTGCAAGAAATGGCTTCAGAACTACATGGTGACCAACTGTGGTGCGGCACCAGCGAAGACGGCGAAAGCGGCAGGAATAGCCGAGGGGTTCTCGCCTACGACAGTGGACCGAACGAAACGAAAGCTAGGAATTCAGTCGAAAAAGCAACCAGACGGCACCTATATCTGGGTCGCCTGAGTTGGTCCACAGGGTGGGCAAGGTGGTCACCACGACACGAATCGCGTGGGGTGACCACCTTGCCATCATCGCAGGTCAGAGCAGGAAACCAGTGACCATACTCACCAGGGGGTGACTACCTAGTCAAATTCGTGAAGTGGTGTCAGCTCTGACCAGGCTTGATATCAAGATATCCATAAAAAAACTTGTACGTCACAGGTGACCACCTTGCCTCCCTGTGGATCTCGAAAGGAACACCGAAAATGCCCAACCGCAAAGCCACTCCTGTGGAGCAACACGAAGTCCTTGCCAAGCTGAAACACGACCACGCCCACTACTTCGAGAACAATCTCAGACCCGCGATCGTGAACTACCACGCCGCAGCGACGGCATACGAAGAGCTGGGATTCGTGGCCGAGGTCTATGAGACCATCGCGGCATTCCCGAGGCGCACGCGACCCGAATTGCTCACCTTGGTTCGGAAGACCAACCCGCAGAGGGCGCGAGACGAACTCAAAGCGGCGATGGACGCTCTGGACATTGAGGGATTCCTGCGCGCCGAGGGTCGCTTTCCGAAGCGCTACCTTGCCGGATACTGGCCGGTGTCAGGATGACGAACCCAATCGTGGCGGCGCTGATGATCCTGACCGCGCTCCGATCGGCCCCAGGATCACGCTCAGCGCTCGAATTGTGCGGGTCTACCGGATTACCCCACGACGAGACCACGGCAGCACTGTGGGCATCTGAGAGGGCTGGTCTGGTAGCGAAGTGCCCGGATTCGAGACGCGGATATCCCGGCAGGTACCGACTCACCGAGGCAGGCATGTGGTGACGGCAACCTGGAATGACCCGGAATTCGGTGAGGTCTGCAAATTGGACGTGACCGAGTCCTACCGAAGACAGCGCGGACGTAAGCAAGCACGTAAGCAAGCACGACAGCAAAAAAGGGAGATGGACGAGATGACCAACGAAAAAAACTACTCAGCACTGAAAGGGATCGACCTGTTTCGTTGGAAGGTCTCGCGATTGACCGAGATGGCAATCGAGTTACTGCCGTTCGATGAACAAGAAGCGATCGCCAAGACTCCCGGAGTGAGCTACACCGTGAAAGATCATGTGGTCGAGTTTCGTACGGCAGCATTCCCGGATCGCATACTCGTCCAGGCAGACGCGGACTGGATTCTCGATGACTGTAATCCTTCGGGGCCGGAACTGGAGTACGTACCGAGCGCCGACGAGATTCCCGACGACATCAGCGAACTCGACTGACCGGCACCGATTCACCGCAACCTGTGGCAACCCCGGAACCTCTGCCCGCACACTCTTTCCGGGGTTGCCACGCCCGCAGCACGATTCTGAAATCTGCTATATCATGAGAGGCGCTAGGTCGCCCGGTTCAGCCGGGACCGCCAGCGAGACAGGATCTTCCCACCGGAGTCGAACTATCGGCCACCATGGAATCGAGTCCCTGTAGATCGAGTGGCTTCTCATGCCCTCTCTTCAGCGATCCCGAAAGGCACCTGTCATGCAACGCCAAACACTCACGCGGGCACTCAGCACCGACATCAGCATCCGCAGCAACGACGGTCGGACTGTGTTCGGAATCGTTGTCCCGTACGACGATCCACAGCCGATATTCGACTTCGACGGCGAATACGACGAGGTTCACACCTTCGGAGAATTCAAGCGCAGCATTGCCGAGCGCGGGGACCGTATCAAGCTCTTGTCTCAGCACGACCGGCGAACAAATCCTCTGGGACGTGCAGTCCTGTTGGAAGAGCGCCGATCCGGGCTGTACGCCGAATTCAAAGTCAGCGCGACTCAGGCAGGCGACGAGGCACTCGAATTGATTCGAGACGGAGTTCTCGACAGCTTCTCTATCGGTTTCCAGCCGATCCGCGAGCAGTGGAATGTCGGACGCACCAAACGAACTCTGACCGAAAGCAAGCTGACCGAAATCAGCCTGGTCACGTTCCCGGCATTCGAGTCGGCCAAGGTCGCCGGAGTTCGCCAGCAACACACCAACATCAGCGCCGAGCAGGCAGAGGCAAGACTTCGCCTACTTCGAGCGCAATACTCAATCTGACACAAAGGGCAAGACAATGAAAATCGACGTCAAAGACAAGCGATTCGACCACCTGCGCGGACTCAGCAACGAGCAGCGAGCAGCCAAACTTTCCGAGCACCTCGCCTACGTGGAACCTCTCACCACGCGTAGCGACGGCCTCAACGCCGAGGAATCCGAGCGACTCGCCACTGCCCTGGACGAATTGGAATTCCTGGGCCATCTGAAGGAACAGCGCGAACGTCTCTTGTCCCTCCACGATTCGGGCAGCCGCGAGAACGGCACGACATTCGAAACGACCAGCACGCACCGCGACTCCGATCCCACCAAGGATCTTGCTCTCCGCAACGCCGAGGCAGGACACAAGGCAGGACACCTGACCGACAAGGGCGCAGCGGCTGTAGAGCACATGGTCCGTACCGACTCGACAAGCGCACGTTGGGCCGCAGTAACCGGAACCCCGGAGTACCGCAGCGCATTCGGTAAGCTCCTGAGCAATCCGAGCCGAGGCCACCTCCTGTGGACACCTGAGGAATCACGCGCATACAGCGACGTGGAGAACATCCGCAGCATGATCGGCGGCAGTGGCGGAACCGGCAAGTTTATCGTGCCCTTCGACTTGGACCCGGCAATTTTGCTCACCAATGCGGGCAGTGCATCGCCTATCCGCGAGATTGCCCGAGTCGTCCAAACCGCAAGTGACAGTTGGAATGGAGTAACCAGCGCGGGTGTGTCGGCAGAGTGGTTGGCCGAGGAAGCAGAGGCCGCAGATGCATCGCCGGTCTTGGCACCGAAGCCGATTCCCGTACACAAGGGCGCGGCATTCGTCCCGTTCAGCTACGAGCTTGAGCAGGATGGTGTGGACCTCCTGGGACAGTTGCAGGCACTGTTGTTCGACGCGGCACTGCAGCAGCAGAACACGGCATTCGTGACCGGCAACGGTACGACTCAGCCCAAGGGGTTCGTCACTGCACTTGTGGCAGCGGGCGGCGCGGCGATCCAAACCGGGACCGGCAGTGAAGCTCTCGCATCCGGCGATCCCTACAAGCTGCAGAACGCACTGGGGGCACGCTTCCAAGCCAATGCACGCTTCGGGGCAAACTTGTCCATCCTGAACGAACTCAGGCAGGCAGAAACAGGCTCGGGTGCCCTCAAGTTCCCCGGTCTGCACAATGTTCCGGCGACCTTGCTGGGACGGCCTGCCCACGAAATCAGCGGGATGGATGGTGTTCTCAACGCCGCAGCGACCGAGGCTAACTACTCGCTCGTGTACGCGGACTGGTCGAACTATGTCGTGGTTGATCGCATCGGGTCCACCATCGAGTTGATTCAGAACTTGTTCGGGACCAGCAACCGGCCGACCGGCCAGCGCGGCGTATTGCTCCACTACCGCGTCGGCGCAGATGTTGTGAACCCCAACGCCTTCAAGTTGCTGAACGTCGCAACCACGGCCTGATGAACTCCCTCCCTCTCGTTGTCATAGCCGAGGGGGAGGGTTCGACCGGCAGAGCGCGTGCGAGCCTTAGCCGGTCATCTTGGTCCACAGGGAAGCGTTTCGGGCCGTTGTCGCTTCCCTGTGGACCCCAAGGGATTCCGGTGCAGAACGCCGGATAGGTAGTGGCGGCCCCATCGTCTCCATATCAGCCGAGGGGCGCGGCATCATCTACCCGCTCAGGCTCAGCACTTCGGAGGTGAATCACTCTGAGGCGCTGAGCCTTTGTCGTTGGTGGGGGTCTTGGCGTCTAGTGACAAATTGTTGTCAGTAGACGTTTCATCCTTTTGATGGGGGTCTTGGCGTCTAGTGAATCATTTGTTTCAGTAGACGTTTCGGAGGCTTGGTGTCTAGTGAGGCATTTGCCGCAGTAGATGGTTCGGCGGCTTGGCGTCTACTGTTCGATTCTGAACACTAGACGTTTGCGCCCCTTGGTGGGGGTCTTGGCGTCTAGTGGAACATTTGTGCCAGTAGATGGTTCGGGGGCTTGGCGTCTAGTGCGAGATCCCCTCGCAGTAGATGGTTCGGGGGTCTTGGCGTCTAGTGAGTAATTTTACTCAGTAGACGTTTGCGCCCCTTGGTGGGGGTCTTGGCGTCTAGTGCGACATTTGTCGCAGTAGATGCGAGGGCACTACAAACCCTGATACACATATTGAAACCTGTTGGAAGGCTGGGAATGTCATGTCGGACTCGTGGTGGTTGAAAGACCCGAGGTGGGTTGCCATACGTCGTTGGTACAAGGAAAACACTCCTCCGGGCGGCTGGACCTGCCACCTGTGCAATGAACGCATTGATCCCAACGTCAGTGGCCGCACGAAGTTCGGTTTGAGCTGTGATCATATCGTGCCGGTCAGTCGTGGTGGCGCTTTGTTCGATCTAGCCAATGTTGCTCCCGCGCACGGTAAATGCAACTCAGGCAAGCGCGAGGGACGCAACCTGGCTGGCACCGTGGCCGCGCCGTATCAAGCGCCGTTCCGACGCCGAGCACGCCGAGCACCAGGTACAACGCCGAAGGCCAAGGCCGTAGCAGCGCAGCCGATACCTGTGGAAGACGTTGGCCCGCCGACCGGCTCGCAAATCTGGTAGCCCACAGTGCATCTCAAGATGTTATGCACCAACAACACTCAATGATCTTGCATCACACTGCATTGCACACCAACATCACACTGCTTCACTACTGACACCAACCATGCTGCATGCACTGTCTGCCTTGTGCACCACACCACACTGCTTACCTGCACACTGCACTGCCTTGTGTTGCTGCACACCATGACTCACTGCACACCATGACTGACCACACCACACTGCATGCTATGCCTTGCCACCTACGACGAAGTGCCATGACCATGTGCATGCCTTGCCTAGTGTGCTGAACCCTGCATGACCAATGCCTCTTCTGTACCTCAGCTTTCGTGCATCACACTCCACACCATTGAGCACGATTGGACCTGTGTTCCGCACGACGCTGCCGACGACGACGAGCACAGCCAGCAGCAGTGCAGCAGCGACCGCGAAGGACACGACCAGCAGTCCAACGCATGCACGCAACGCTGCCCAACCCACCTTGCGCACTGTGACTCCCTGTGGCAATTCCCGCCTGACTAATGCAGTCCAATCGTTTACCGCTGATGTATCAGTCATTGCGTTCACCCCTTCCAGTAGGTGACGAATATCCAAGAGAACGTCTCGCTAATGCGTCCTATTCCCTCGTACTAATACGACAGTACACCAATTCTTTTATTAGTGAATTCGGTAGGAGCGCACCCAAAAGAATGGTGCCCATGGGCCGAGGGTAGGGGGGCATCCATTTGCCCTATTGCTGTCAGGCACTCCCTGACCCTGCCTCCGATCACTTCTCCCTCTAAGTTGAAATCTTCAACTACTTTGCATAACCGCAGGTCAGAGGGTTTTTAGGAGCGTGCAGGTAGGCCGAAACGGGGTCTGAAAGAGAATCTGCCACCAGACGACGAGAATCGGTCACCAGGAATGGCAAAAGAATGGTTCTAACAATAGCCGACTATTGATTCTTTCCTATTACTTCCACCAGCCCGGAATGGAACCTCTTACCTATTCCAGCCTTCAATATCGTGACCCTAACTGTGGCCCGAATAAAGCGCCGACGCTGGTCCATATTCGCTGATTCCCAGACTTCCTCAGGCTCGTGGCGTAATAGCTCCAACATAGGATCACTGTTAACCGCCAAATCGGCAGCTTTACTATTCGCCTCTGCTATTTGCTTATTGAGACTATTGGATATCTTGAGATATTCGGTCTTCGATATCTCACCATTAGCCGCTGATTCGGAATACTCGTCCAAACGGCCCTGGAGTAACTGACCCTTCGCGATCCACTCCGCAGACTCGTCCCCTGTGGCATCGTCGTCCCGGAACAGGAACACATTTACCCTCTGTGCGTTGATAATTCGGATCATCTTGTCTATCACCACAGGGTCAACATCGGACACCATGCGCGAGACGTGGCCCCCGTTTCTGCATACGTAGGAAGGCTTTCCGTGATTCCTGCCGACGTAGCACGGCCCTCCGCAGACGCCGCACTCCGCGATCCCGGAGACCAGATAGCGCGGTTCGGTACCCCGGTAAGACGAACGCCGCGACGGGTCACCGAGGACAGTTTTCAGCCGCTCGTGCTCGTCCAATGTCAGAATCGGTTCCCAATTGCCTTGCAGCGTCTCACCTTTGTATGTGCGCAAGCCTGCCAGCGTCGGTGACCGCAGCATCTTCGAGATGGTCGCGCTGTACCACTTCCGACCGGCACGAGGGTTCACGTCGCGCAGGATCGAGCGCAGCGACTCACCTTGCAAAACGCGCTCAGCCATCTCGCGAATCCATCCGGCAGCTTCGGGATCAATCTCACGTGAGGTAATCAGCCCGGTCTGTGGATCACGGACGGCGCGGTAGCCGTAGGCGATCTTTCCGTGCGCCTTGCCTTCGGCAGCGTTGGCTTCGAGCGCTCGCAGCACCCGGTCCCGGATCTCATCGGCCTCCCGTTCGGCCAGCAGCGCATCAAGCCCTGTGGTGAACCGGTCCGCGCCGAGGTTCAGATCATGGGTGCGACCTTTGTAGTTCCACAGCACGCCCAACGCCGCGCACAGGTCGCGCAGCTCCGCATAGGCAGTGAGGTCTCGCTGTGCTCGTGATGCCTCCCAGGTGACCAGCACGTCGCCAGGGCGCAGCACTTCGGCTAGTCGTCGGTACGCGGGCCGATCCTTGCCAGACCAGCGAGACGCGCCTATGTCGTTGTCCTGGAGAACCTCACCGACCGGCCAACCCTCACGCTCGCAGACGGCGCGGCATTCGGTCTCTTGTTCGGCCACGGATCGCCCGGTACCGGCACTATCCTTCGAGACGCGCGTGTAGATGATTGCCCTGGTAGGTGCCTGTTTCTTCGCCATAACCTGTGGACGATACAGGGATGCCCCTAAGCGGTCTATGACCGGTGAAATGCTGCTGTCGGCGTTGTCGAATCTGACGATGTCGACCCCGGCACCGGATGGGACGCCGGATGCTCGGTCGGCGGCGAAACGGACTGCGGATGGGTTCACCGAACTGATCCGCCGCTATCTGGACTGCGCGAAAACCGGTACCGATGGTGGTCAACGCCCGCACGTGAACGTGCACATCAACGCTCGGGATCTCGCTGAGCATCGGGACTGCGCCGCCACACCCTCGCCCGATGGTGGTGGAATGGCTGTGTCGGATCTTGATGTCGGGCACATGCCCTGGCTCGGACCACTCTCGGTGTCGCAGACCCGACTCCTCGGATGTGATTGTTTCCTCTCCACCGTCCTGCTCGACAGTCACGGCGCGCCCTTGGATGCGAAACCAGGAAAGAGGTTGGTCACCGCCGAACAGCGAGTGGCGTTGATCGCCCGAGACAGGGGCTGCGCGTTCCCGGGGTGTTCATGTGTGCCTGCCTGGACGGATGCGCACCATATCCGGCACTGGGCCAACGGTGGCCCGACGGTGATGAACAACCTTGTCCTGCTGTGCCGTTCGCACCACCGGTTGATGCACCGGAAATCAGGGTTCGTCGGGAAGTGGGCGATTCGGATCGGTGTCGACAACAAACCCTGGTTCATCCCACCACCCTCGATCGACCCCGGCCAGCAACCGCGGCCGGCGAACACCACCTTCAAAACCTGAGGACGAACCTCAGATGCACCAGAACATGCCCAGGTCTGTTTCAGACCCGCTGCTCTGTGTCCGACCGATTGGTGGGGGGTGGAGTCGAATGGTTGCGTGCTTTCGGGGCGGCTCTACTTTCGGGTGCCCGTGTGGCCTGTCCCACTCAGTGGGTCATTATTCCGTTGTTGCCGCGCCGGTTGTGCCAGGTCATTTGGACGTCTGACCTGCAGTGCAAAATCTTTCGTTAGAACACGTTCCAATTTCGCAGATTTGTGGCTATGGTCACAGAGATAGATGCGGGTGTGCGAATGAAAGGGTGAAGTGACGTGAAGACCAAGGGTGCAATCCTGTGGGGCCTCAATGAAAAGTGGTCCGTCGAGGAGATCGAGATCGGTGAGCCGGTAGCCGGCGAAGTTCAGATTCGCATGGAAGCGGCCGGAATGTGCCACTCCGATCACCACATCGTCACCGGCGCGACCCCGATGCCGTCGTTCCCCGTCATGGGTGGGCACGAGGGTTCGGGCGTCATCACCAAGCTCGGCCCGGAGGTCAAGGGTCTGGAGGTCGGCGACCACGTCGTTCTGTCCTTCATTCCGGCTTGTGGAACCTGTCCGGCGTGTTCGGCCGGTCATCAGAACCTGTGTGACCTCGGGATGGGCCTCCTCAGCGGCCAGGCCATCAGTGACGGCACTTACCGGATCCAGGCTCGCGGCGAAAACGTGATCCCGATGTGCCTGCTAGGGACGTTCTCGCCCTACATGGTCGTGAACCAGTCGTCAGTGGTGAAGATCGACAAGGACATTCCGTTCGAGGTTGCCGCACTCGTCGGTTGCGGCGTTCCGACCGGTTGGGGATCGGCAACCCACATCGCCGATGTGAAGCCCGGCGAAGACGTTGTGATCATGGGTGTCGGCGGCGTCGGTATCAGTGCGCTACAGGGTGCAGTTGCATCGGGCGCCCGGTACATCTTTGCCATCGACCCCGTGCCGTGGAAGCGTGAGCAGGCTCTGAAGTTCGGCGCAACGCACGCTTTCGAAAGCGCTGCCGCTGCCATTCAGCCGATCATCGACGCTACGTATGGCCGCATGGCACAGAAGACGATCATCACCGTCGGCGAAATGAGGGGTGAGTACGTCGAAGAAGCGATGATTCTGACGGCAAAGGCCGGCCGTTGTGTCGTCACCGCAATGGGGCACCTGACGGACATGGATGTGAAGCTGAACCTGTTCCTGATGGCGATGCTTCAGAAGGACCTTCAGGGCAACATTTTCGGCGGTGGCAACGCTCGCCAGGACGTGCCGAACCTCCTCGCGATGTACAAGGCAGGCAAGCTGAACCTCGACGACATGGTGACTCGGACCTACACGCTCGAAGGCGTGAACGACGGCTACCAGGACATGTTGGATGGCAAGAACATCCGCGGCGTCATCCGCTACACCGAAGCTGACTGGTGATCGGAAGCGCAACTCTTGTGCCAGTAGTCTGATCGGGTGCCCAGTACTCACAGTCTCGACGTAATCCAGCAGTGGCCGGTCGACAATGCGGCAGCGGTCGTCCTCTCCGGGAAGAATCCCGGTGAGGGCGACCGCATTCGTGGTTTCAGTGGCGACCAGGCGCATGTTTTCCCCCTGGCTTCGGTGACAAAACTGTTGTGCGCCTACGCGATTCTCGTGGCAGTGGAGGAGGGGGCGGTCGAGTTGGATGGGCCGGCCGGGCCTGAGGGGTCGACCGTTCGTCATCTCCTCGCACATGCTTCGGGATTGGCATTCGCCGAACGTGTTGTTCAGGCGCCGGTGGCGTCGAAGCGGATCTACTCGAGTGCGGGGTTCGAGGTGCTTGCCGAGTTGGTTTCCCGGGAGACCGAGATCGAATTTGCCGACTATCTGGCCGAGGCGGTGTTCGCGCCGTTGGCGATGACCAGCGCGGCTCTTGTCGGTCCGGCCGGTCACGGTGCGCAGGCATCGGCAGACGACTTGGCCAAGTTCGCGGCTGAACTGCTCTCGCCGACTCTGGTCTCGGCGCAGACGTTCGCAGAGGCGACAACTGTGCAGTTCCCGGGGCTCAACGGAATTCTTCCGGGTTACGGCTCTCAGCGCCCCAACGACTGGGGGCTCGGATTCGAAATTCGGGGCGACAAGCGTCCGCATTGGACGGGTCTCGAGAACTCGGCCGCTACCTTCGGTCATTTCGGCCAGTCCGGGACGTTCCTGTGGGTCGATCCCACGATCGATACTGCGTGCGTCGTGCTTACCGATCGCGATTTCGGTGATTGGGCCAAGCCTTTGTGGACCGAATTGTCGGATGGCGTGGTCGGTGAAGTTTCGCGGTAGAGCACAAATTTCTCTCCTTCCACTGGCGCAACACGGGTAACACAAGGCACACTGTTCAATCGAGCGTGCTGCACGAACTCGACAGAGGTCGTTGGGGAAGACGTCCCTCGTCGAAGCAGGAGGCTCGAGTGCGCGAAATGAATCAATTCGCGGACGTGACGACTGGTGTGGTTTACATCCACTCGTCGCCCGCGGCGCTGTGCCCGCACGTGGATTGGGCTTTGTCCGCCACGTTGGACAGCCCTGCCAAGCTCAGATGGACCTCACAGCCTGCCTACGACGGGCTTCTGCGTGCGACGACGGACTGGACGGGTCCCGTCGGAACCTGTGCCCGCCTGGTCGACTCGCTACGCGCGTGGCCGATGTTGCGGTTCGAGGTCACCGAGGACCCGAGTCACGGCGTCGACGGCGAACGGTACAGCCATGTGCCCGGTCTGGGCCTGTGGCGCGGATCCACCAGTGCGAACGGTGATGTCGTCGTAGGGGAGATGAAACTGCGGTCCATCATGAATTCCGGTGGAGACATCGCCGCGGAAATCGATCGGGCGATAGGCGCACCGTGGGACGAGGAACTCGAACCCTTCCGGAGTTCAGGCGAAGGTGCCGAAGTGACATGGCTGCGAAGGCGTGTCAGCTGACCGAGGTCCATCCTGAACCCTGAGCGCTCTCGCGGCTTGAACGACAAAGACTCGAATGACAAAGGTGGGCCCCGCCATATCGGCGAGGCCCACCTTGCTGTCCAGGGTTGTCAGAGCGGAATGTTCTTGTGCCGCGCGCGGACAGATGGTGCAGACGCGAGGGCGGCGGTCACGATGCTGCGAGTCTTCGCCGGGTCGATTTCCTCGTCGACGACGCCGATTTCGACAGCGCGGTCGACGCCGCCTGCGATCGCCTCGTGTTCGGCGGCGAGACGGTCGTGCAATGCTTCACGCTCGTCGTCCGGTGCAGCTGCGAGGGCCCGCTTGTGCAGGATGCCGACAGCAGCCTTCGCGCCCATCACGGCTACTTCGGAGTTGGGCCAAGCGAATACGGCAGTGGCTCCCAGTGCTCGCGAGTTCATCGCGATGTAGGCGCCGCCGTAGATCTTTCGAGTGACGACGGTGACGCGGGGGACCGTTGCCTCGGCGAAGGCGTGAAGTAACTTCGCTCCGCGTCGGACAACGCCTTCCCACTCCATCGAGACGCCCGGCAAATACCCGGGAACATCGACGACGACCACGAGCGGCACGCCAAATGCGTTGCACAGTCGCACGAACCGAGCGGCCTTCTCTGCACTTTCGGAGTTCAGGCACCCGCCGAGTCGCAGTGGGTTGTTCGCGATGACTCCAACGGTGCGTCCGGCCATCCGGCCGAAACCGGTGACGATGCTCCGTGCGTAATTGCCTTGCAGTTCTTCGAAACTCGACTCGCCTTCGACGTTGTCGAGCATTTCGTGAACGATGGGACGAACGTCGTATGCACGTTTTGCGGACGCAGGCATCATGGCGCGCAGATCGCTGTCGCCGAGTTCCGCTGCCCGCTGATCGAATTCGCCCTGCTCGCACATCATCGAGACCAGGCGTCGTGCGCGGTGCAATGCGTCGGCCTCGTCGTGTGCGGCGATGTGCGCGACACCCGACTTCTTGGTGTGTGTGTCCGGACCGCCGAGTGACACCATGTCGACCTGTTCGCCGGTGACACTACGAACTACGTCTGGCCCGGTGACGAACACTCGGCCTTCCGGCGCCATGATCACGACATCGGTGAGGGCTGGACCGTACGCGGCTCCGCCAGCGGCAAAGCCGAGCACGACGGAAATTTGAGGTATGAGACCCGACGCGCGGACCATGGCCTCGAAGACCAGTCCGACGGCGTGGAGCGCCTCGACGCCTTCAGCCAGACGCGCGCCACCGGAGTGCCAGAGGCCCACGATGGGGGACTCTTCCTCGATGGCGGTATCGATGGCTTTGACGAGGTGTTTGCAACCGTCGACGCCCATGGCGCCACCCATGACAGTGGCGTCGGAGCAGTATGCGATGGTGCGGACGCCGTCGATGTTTCCGGACGCAGCGAGCACACCGGACTTGTCACGGGCGTGGAGCGGCACTGTTGTGCCGGGGTCGAACAGATTTTCCAGGCGCGCAAGAGGATCGCGCGGGTCTGTCGATGATTCGGACTTTGTCACGGGGGCCAGGATGGTCATCGCGTCCTCCTTCAGTACGAGCCTTGGGTGGAACGAAAGGTCGGTGTTGTCCGCGGGTGACGTTGTGTGCAACGACACCCGCGGACAGGTGCAAACCACGGTTCGGGCTAGGCCCGACCGAAGGCGAGCGCGACATTGTGCCCACCGAAACCGAACGAGTTGTTCAGTGCGAAATCGAAAGAGCCGGTTCGGGGTTCACCCTTGACGACATCGAGATCGATTTCTGGATCCTGGCTGTCAACATTGAGCGTGGGCGGGATGATCCCGTCACGCACTGCCAGAACCGTGAGGACTGATTCGAGGGCGCCGACAGCGCCGATCGAGTGTCCCAGCGCGGATTTCGGGCCGTACACCGCAGCGTGATTGCCGACCGCTGCGTTGATTGCCTTTGCCTCTGCGATGTCACCGATCGGCGTCGCAGTGGCGTGGGCGTTGATGTGCTTGATGTCGGACTTCGTCAGTCCGGCCATCTCGATTGCTCGGGTCATGGCTCGCGCCGCGCCCAGGCCTTCCGGATGCGGTGCCACGATGTGGTACCCGTCCGAAGTGATTCCGGAACCGAGCAGGCGGGCGTGAATCGTTGCCCCGCGTGCCTTGGCGTGCTCCTCGGTTTCGAGGATCATCAGGGCGCCGGCTTCGCCGAAGACAAATCCGTCGCGGTCCTTGTCGAAAGGACGTGAAGCTGCGGCCGGATTGTCGTTGTTGGTGCTCATCGCACGCATCATGGCGAAGCTCGCGATCGGAACGGCGTCGATGAAGCTCTCGACTCCACCAGCCACAACCATGTCCGCGTCACCCATGACAAGCATGCGGTGAGCGTGAGCAATTGCCTCGGAACCTGATGAACATGCCGACACCGGAGTGATGACGCCACCGCGGGCCCCGAGTTCGAGTCCGACCGTTGCGGCCGGTCCGTTGGGCATGACCATCTGCACCGAGAACGGGGACACCTTGCGGTATCCGCCGCCACGGAGCTTGTCGACGGCGTCGATGAGCGTGTCGCCGCCGCCGAGTCCGGTGCCGATGACAACGGCCAGGCGGTCCTGATCGACTTCAGGGCTGCCGGCGTTGCTCCAGACCGTGCGACTCAACGTGAGGGCAAGGCGTTCCACCCAGCTCATCCGTCGAATTTCGACGCGGGACAAGCCCTCGTCCGGTGAAACCTTCAGGTGCCCGCCGATGCGAATGGGAAGGTCGAACTCGTCGATGAACGGGTCATCGAGGATTCCGATGCCGCTTTCGCCGGCGAGTAGCGCCTTCCACGTGCCATCCACATCACCAGCCACCGAGGTCGACGTCGCGAGGCTCGTGACGACGATGTCGGGGAATTTCCCTTTGCGGGTAGAAGCGGAAGTCACGGTCGGCTCACTCTGCGTTCTTGGCTTCGGCGCCTTCGGCTTCGAGCTTCTGGATGTACGCGACGATGTCGCCGACGGTGCGCAGGCCTGCGAGATCCTCGTCGGGGACCTTCACGCCGTACTTGTCTTCGGTCTGAACGGCGATCTCGACCATGGACAGGGAGTCGATATCGAGGTCGTCCACGAAGGACTTGTCGACGGTGACCTCGGAAGGCTCGATACCGGTGACCTCCTCCACGATCTGGCCGAGTTCCGCGATGATTTCTTCCTGAGTGTGGGCCACTGGTGTGGCTCCCTTCTTGATCGATTGAGGTGGGGTGAAACGTCCGGCCGCCGTTCGGGCTGATCGGCCGGGTGGGCGTCCGAGCTAGGTCAGCTCGGACAGTGCGGAGATATCCTCCGGGTTCTTGAGGGCCACCGTCGGTGTGCCACGCATTTCACGCTTGGCAATTCCGACGAGGGTTCCGGCCGGCGGGAGTTCCACGATCGCGCTGACTTCTGCTGTCCGCAACGACGCGGAGCAGAGGTCCCAACGAACGGGGCGGGTTACCTGCGCGGCAAGCTTGGTGAGGGCGTCGGCGCCCGAGGAGACGGGTGTGCCATCCGAGTTGGAAAGCAGCGTGCGCGTCGGATCGGAAGGGGTGATCTTGGCGGCAGCAGCTGCGACGGCGTCCTGCGCAGGCGCCATGAAGCGGGTGTGGAAAGCTCCGGCGACGGGTAGTGCGCGGACTCGGGCCTTTTCGGGTGCGTTTGCTGCGAGTTCTTCGAGCGCGGTGAGCAGTCCGGCCGCCACGATCTGGCCGGCCGCATTGCGGTTGGCTGCTTCCAGCCCGAGTTCTTCGATTCGTGCGAGCACTTCGGCTTCGTCTCCACCGAGAACGGCTGACATGCCCGTGGGCTCGAGCGCACAAGCCTTGGCCATCTCGGCGCCACGGAGGGCGGCAAGCGCGACCGCGTCGTCAGCGGAGATAACACCGGCGACCGCAGCAGCGGCAAGTTCACCCACCGAATGGCCGGCAGCGATGACGTCGGCGCCGAGGAGCCCACGTGATTCGATTTCCTCGTATGCCAGCAGAGCAGCGGCAACGACGAGGGGCTGGGTTACCGAGGTGTCGGTGATTTCTTCGGCGGTCGCGGTCGTGCCGAGTCGGACGAGGTCCAGGCCGGCTGCCTTCGACCACACTTCGAGGCGGTCTTGTGCTCCGGGCAGTGCCAGCCAGGGGCTGAGCATGCCGGGTGTCTGAGAGCCCTGTCCCGGGGCGAGCAACGAAATCACTTATTAAGAGAACACCGCCGCGAGCGACCTGCGAGATGTCGGTCGCGATGAACTCTGGCGAAGTGTTTTGTAGGGTTCCCACAAAATCCCACGTCGCGCTCGGCCATCGAAATTGGACGCTCAGGGGTTACAGGTTTGTTTGTCCGGATGTTAAAGATGTGACTGAAGTAACCGAATTGTTCGATTTGAGATCGATTTGTGTCAATCGGCCCACGGTAGCGGCGATCCGTAGTACATACGCGTCGCGTGGATTCGTTGGATCCCGGCCGGTAACTTCCGCGATTCGCTTCAAGCGGTACCGAACGGTATTTGGATGAACAAACAGAAGACGTGCACAAGTCTCAACCGCACCTCCACAGTCGAGATAACTGTCTAAAGTATCGGTCAAGACTGTGCCGGATTCAGCTAAAGGCGCGACAAGGAAATCGCGAAGAGCCTTCACGGCAGCGGCGTCTCCCAGTAGTGCCCGTTCCGGGAGCAGTTCAGTCGCGAAAACGGGACGAGGTGCGCCGCGCCACCCGGCAACAGCCTTGATTCCCGCCAGCGCTTCGGACGCACTGAAGTGCGCTGCGCTCAACGAGGGTGTCGTCGGGCCGATCACCACCGGCTCGTCGGCGAAACTCATGAGCAGGTCTTGAAGGAATTGGCTGCCTTCCGTCTTGCTACTCAGTTCCCCGCTGACGATCATCACCAGTCGCGGACCCTGCACCACGGCGAGAACAGCGCGCCCGTGCGCGGCGGCAGTCGCGTGGACGGTGCCGGCAACCGAGACCCGCTCGTCCGGCGGGGGAGACCCGACGATGACGGTGGCCGGAGCCGTGGCATCCCAGTTCAAGGTGGCGGCGCGAGAGAGCATGTCCGAGCCGGTGTCTCCCTGCACGACGGCGTCGACGACGAGCGCTTCCAGTCGCGTGTCCAGGGCACCCCGCGACTCGGCAGCGCTTGCGTACACCGTCGCTGCTGCGAAACCGAGTTCACGCCCGTAGCGCAGGACGGCTTCTGTCAGCGCGATCAGCTGCTGATCGTTGCGGGCGAGAGCCGGCAGCCATTTCTCGAAGAACTCCATCGCCACCCGGACCATGTCGACGGTCTGGCGCAGCGTGAGCTGTCGAGCAAGATCCTGAGGGATGACCGGAAACGACTCGTATCCGAAGCTGATCTCCGAGTCGAGTTGCCGCAGCCATTCCAGGAAATTCACCACCGACGTCTGCACCAACAGTTGAACGTCGGCGCGTTGCGAAGCGTCGAGACTGTCGAAGAACGGAAGCTGCTCCTCCATCACGGTCACGGCCTCGGTGGAGAGCCGGCCGGAGAACTGTTTGACGCGGCGGAGCAAGGCTTCTGGAAGTGGATCGCGAACCTGACGACGGCGGGCGAGTACAGCCTGCAACCCGGACGACTGTGGTCGAGTGCGGCGTACGCCCTCTTCGGGTTTCTCGGGATCAGGTTCGGGCATGAGAAAAACCTACGCCCATCGCCGCAGCGGATGTCGAGATGACACCCGCGGCGATGGGCGTAGGTCTGTTTTCGATCGCTGGGACTGTTGCCCTACGACTTAGGCGCTACCGGTGTCCCCGGTCTGCTCGGGAGCAGCATTCACGTCGTCGATGCGGTATCGGCTCGCTGCTTCGACGGCCTTCGACCGCTCGATCGATCCTTCCTTCGCCAAACCGATCAACACGGCAACGACGATGGACTCGGCATCGACGTTGAAGTAGCGACGCGCTGCAGTGCGTGTGTCGGAGAACCCGAACCCGTCCGTACCGAGCGTGGTGTAGTCGCCGGGAACCCACTGACGGATCTGGTCCGAGACCGCCCGCATCCAGTCCGAAGCCGCGACGACAGGGCCTTGGGCCGACGACAACGCCGTGGTGACGAAGGGAACCGGAGCATCCTCGGACGGATTGAGCAGCGCCTGACGTTCGCACTCGACGCCTTCGCGGCGCAGCTCACCCCAGGACGTGACCGACCAGACGTCGGCCGAGACGCCCCATTCGTCGGCAAGCAGCTTCTGCGCGCGCAGCCCCTCGGGCATCGCGACACCGGAGACGAGGATCTGTGCCTTCGGGCCGGCTGCTTCGGACGTCTTGTAGAGGTAGATGCCCTTGAGCAAGCCCTCGACGTCGAGACCTTCGGGCTCGGCCGGCTGAACGTACGGCTCGTTGTAGATGGTCAGGTAGTAGAAGATGTTCTCGCCACCGAAACCGTCGACGCCCTCGGTGCCGCCGTACATGCGGCGCAAGCCGTCCTTGACGATGTGCGCCAACTCGTACGAGAACGCGGCGTCGTACGTGACAGCTGCGGGGTTGGTGGATGCCAGGAGCAGCGAGTGTCCGTCGGCGTGCTGAAGACCTTCACCGGTCAGAGTTGTACGACCGGCGGTGGCGCCGAGAACGAATCCCCGAGCCATCTGGTCGGCAGCCGCCCACAGGCCGTCGCCGGTGCGCTGGAAACCGAACATCGAGTAGAAGATGTACAGCGGAATCATCGGTTCACCGTGGGTGGCGTACGACGTGCCGACTGCGGTGAACGAAGCCGTCGAACCGGCCTCGTTGATGCCCTCGTGCAGGATCTGGCCGATCGGGCTCTCCTTGTAGGCGAGCATGAGTTCGGCGTCGACGGACGTGTAGAGCTGCCCGTTGCGGTTGTAGATCTTCAGCGACGGGAACCACGAGTCCATACCGAACGTGCGAGCCTCGTCCGGGATGATCGGCACGATGCGCTTGCCGATTTCCTTGTCGCGCAACAGTTCCTTGAGGATGCGCACGATCGCCATGGTGGTGGCGACTTCCTGCTTGCCCGAACCCTTGCGGATGACGTCGTACGTCTTGTCCTCGGGGAGCTTGAGCGGAGCAGCGTCGGTGTTGCGGGAAGGCAGGAACCCGCCCAGTGCTTTACGACGGTCGAGCATGTACTTGATCTCGGGAGCGTCCGCGCCCGGGTGGTAGTACGGAGGCAGGTACGGATCCTTCTCGAGCTCGGCGTCCGAGATCGGGATGTGCTGCATGTCGCGGAACGCCTTGAGATCGTCCAGCGTCAGCTTCTTCATCTGGTGCGTGGCGTTGCGGCCCTCGAAGTGCTTACCGAGGGTGTAGCCCTTGATGGTGTGCGCCAGGATGACCGTCGGCTGGCCCTTGTGTGCCATGGCCGCTGCGTAGGCGGCGTGGACCTTGCGGTAGTCGTGGCCACCGCGCTTGAGGTTCCAGATTTCCTGGTCTGTGAGGTCCTTGACCAGTTCCTTGGTGCGGGGGTCACGTCCGAAGAAGTGATCGCGTACGAACGCGCCGTCGTTGGCCTTGTACGTCTGGTAGTCACCGTCCGGCGTCACGTTCATCAGGTTGACCAGTGCGCCGTCGCGATCGGCGTGCAGCAGCGCATCCCACTCGCGACCCCAGACGACCTTGATGACGTTCCAGCCGGCACCGCGGAAGAACGATTCCAGTTCCTGGATGATCTTTCCGTTGCCGCGGACCGGGCCGTCGAGGCGTTGGAGGTTGCAGTTCACCACGAACGTGAGGTTGTCGAGGCCTTCGGTTGCCGCGACGTGAGCGAGGCCGCGTGACTCGGGCTCGTCCATTTCGCCGTCGCCGAGGAACGCCCACACGTGCTGATCGGTGGTGTCCTTGATGCCGCGGTCGTTGAGGTAGTGGTTGAACCGGGCCTGGTAGATGGCGTTCATCGGGCCGAGGCCCATCGAGACCGTCGGGAACTCCCAGAAGTCGGGAAGCAGCCGCGGGTGCGGGTAGGACGGCAGTGCGCCGCCGAAGTCGGCGTGGGACTTCTCCTGGCGGAATCCGTCGAGCTGTTCCGCGGGGATGCGGCCCTCGAGGAAGGCGCGTGCGTAGATGCCGGGGGAGGCGTGACCCTGGATGAAGATGTGGTCGCCACCGCCCGGGTGGTCCTTGCCGCGGAAGAAGTGGTTGAAGCCGACCTCGTACAACGCTGCCGAGGATGCGTAGGTGGAGATGTGACCGCCGACGCCGACGCCCGGTCGCTGAGCGCGGTGGACCATGATCGCGGCGTTCCAACGGATCCAGGCGCGATAGCGGCGCTCGACCTCTTCGTCGCCGGGGAACCACGGCTCGTTTTCGGTCGGAATCGTGTTGACGTAGTCGGTCGAAGTGAGCGCGGGGAGTGCGACGTGCTTCTCGCCGGCGCGTTCGAGCATGCGGAGCATGAGGTAGCGGGCACGCGTGGGTCCGGATCGATCCAGAAGTCCGTCGAATGATTCGAGCCATTCGGTGGTCTCGTCCGGATCGATGTCCGGCAGGTACGACGCAACACCTTCGCGAATGACGCGAACGCGACCGTCGGTTCCCCCCGGCGTATTCGACGCGGGCGAACCCGACTCGCCGGCGGCGCCGGAATCGGCGTTCTGCCCGGACGCGGGACCCTGGATCAGGTCAGACAACGTGTGCTCCTCATTGGTTTGGGGACGCGTGGTGGGGCGTCCTTACATAGGTGATCGAGGCCTTGTTAGGTCCGACGCACTTCCATCGTGAATATGGCGCGTACCTCATCTTTCACCATCCCGGTCGGTCCGGCATACCTCGCCTCTGGTTACTCTCGGGTAGCGTTTTTCGGCGTGACGCAGGGGTGTGATGGTTCCCCGTAGTCACAGGCTTGGGGGATCGATCGGAACGTATGAAGGGGTGGGAAAAAATAAACAAAGAAATCAATTACGGCAGGGTCGGGGCGTGGGTCTCGGTCGGATCGATCGCAGTGGGACTGTCGGTGATCGTGGGATGTTCGGCGGCGGTGACCGGATCGGCAGTACCCAATGAAGCGCACGTGGCTGCATACCAATCCGAGGTGAGTATTTCGATGGCCGCCGCGTCCTCGTCGAAAGCGGCGGCAGATGCGGCAGAGGCAGCTTTCGCGATCTGTGAGGAAGCGGTCTCTCGATCGAAAAACGACGTGGTTGCGTTCAATGCCTACGTCGACGCCGGAAATCATGGTGAGACCGACCTGAGAGCCGAAGCAAGCGCTGCTGCTTCGTCGGCCAGGGACACCGCCTCGTGGTTCGACTCGGTCGCGAGTGAACTTCCGACGCAACTTTCCGGACTGTTCGACGAATTGGCCGCGAACCTACGTTCATCTGCAGTCGTGATCGAGAGTGATCATTCGGCGGATGAAATCAATTCGATCAGCGATACGAGCAATTCGATTCGCAAGTCGATCTTCGATGAATGTGGATCCCTGTGACCTGCGGTAATCCGCAGGCGTAAGGTTCGCCGTGTGTCAGAAGACGATCTTTGGTGAAAGTTTTCGGCGTGGTCGGCTTGCGCTAACGCCTCAGACCATGTTCGCTTTCCCTAATTGATCGTCAAACGGTAGGTGTGCGGGGTCGCCACACACCATCAACAAAAGGAGGACCCCACCGTGGTCGCCGCGGCGGATGCCCAGAACTACGCTCAGAAACTCGGGATTACCACTGACATGGTGGTGCAGGAACTGGGCTGGGATGAGGATACCGACGACGGCATTCGTGCCGCGGTTGAGGAAACCATCGGCGGGGAAATGCTCGACGAGGATTCCGACGAGGTCATCGACGTCGTGCTGCTGTGGTGGCGCGACGAGGACGGTGACCTGGTAGATGCCTTGATGGATGCCATCGGGCCCCTCGCCGACGAAGGCTTCGTGTGGGTTCTCACTCCCAAGACCGGTCTCGACGGACACGTCGAGCCCAGCGAGATCGCCGAATCGGCGCCGACTGCCGGCCTGACGCAGACATCGGCAGCCAACCTCGGTGACTGGTCGGGAAGTCGACTGGTTCAGCCGAAGGCTCGTCCGGCCAACAAGCGCTGACCCGGTCCTTTCCGCACTTTCCCAAGGAATCGCACATGCCTCTCGAAGTTGGTGCCCAGGCACCGGATTTCACCTTGAAGGACCAGAACAACCAGGAAGTTTCGCTCGCAGATTTCCGCGGTAAGAAGAACGTTCTGCTGGTCTTCTATCCGTTGGCCTTCACCGGGACTTGTCAGGGGGAGCTCTGTAAGGTCCGTGACGAGCTTCCGAAGTTCGAGAACGACGACACCGCCATTCTCGCGATTTCTGTCGGTGCTTCGCCGACTCACAAGATCTGGTCGGCCGAGCAGGGATACACATTTCCCTTGCTGTCGGACTTCTGGCCGCACGGTGAGGTCGCTCAGAAGTACGAGGTGTTCAACGACAAGTTGGGCTTCGCGAATCGTGGCACCTTTGTCATCGACAAAGACGGAATCATTCGTTTTGCCGAGATGAACGGCCCCGGAGAAGCCCGTGACCACGGACTTTGGGCAAACGCGCTTGCCGCGCTAGAGTCTTAGAGCACTCCCGGTGAGGGTCTCACCGGGAGTTCGGGCGTGTAGCTCAGTGGTAGAGCTCTGGTTTTACACACCAGCGGTCGGGGGTTCGAAACCCTCCGCGCCCACCGAAGAATTCAAGCCCCGATCTGCGTCGACGCAGATCGGGGTTTTTTCATTTTCGGCAACGAATTGTCCGCAATACGCCATTCTGGACGCATGTCCAGTTCTGTGATCGAAGTAGCCGTCGACCCGACGCGCGTGCATCCCACCCGTCCGCACATACACATCGCCGAGATGCCCAGTCTCAGTGTTGCGTTGTTCCCGGGGCAGACGATCCGGGTTCGTTCCCAAAGCGACGCACTGGCGACCGGGATTGCCCGTGTCTGGGAAATCAACCGAATGCACCGCTTGATCTACCTGACGATCGACTGGGACGGGTAGAGATCGGCTCGTGCAGACACGTGACGGTTGGCCAGAGAACGAGCGTCGCTGCTACAACTACGCTCGTGCAGATTTCGGTTCGTTCGTCCCAGTCTCGATTCAATGCGCGAGCTGCCGGGCTTCTCCTCGGCTTCGTCGCGGATCGGGTCTTCGCCGATCCGGGGCGGTTCCATCCGGTTGCCGGCTTCGGAACCGCGGCTATCGCGCTGCAGAAGATGTCCTACCGGGACTCGCGCGCGGCCGGAACACTTCATGTTGCCGTGCTCTTGGCCGGCACCGCAGGACTTGGGCTCGCAGCCGAAAAAGTGTCGCGCCGGGCCGGTTGGGTGGCCGTCACGGGTACGACAGCGATGGCTACCTGGGCTGTGCTCGGCGGGACGTCGCTTGCACGCACCGGCATCGACATGGCCGCTCGATTGGAGGCGTCACAGGTCGATCGCGACCTGACGAAAGCGCGCGAGCTTCTCCCTTCACTGTGTGGACGCGATCCATCGGTACTGAGCGAGGAGGGCCTCACGCGTGCAGCGCTGGAGTCGGTCGCCGAAAACACCTCGGATGCAAGCGTCGGTGCAATGTTCTGGGGTGCAATTGCGGGCGTGCCGGGTCTGTTCGTCTACCGCGCCGCCAACACCCTCGACGCGATGATCGGCTACCGCTCCGAGAAATACCGCAGATTCGGGTGGGCTGCGGCGAGGTTCGACGACCTGGTCAACATCGTCCCCGCTCGGCTGACAGGTGCGCTGACGGCTGCGTGTGCACCGGTGGTAGGCGGCTCGGTTCAGGAATCACTGGCAGCGTGGAAACGCGACGCAGCGGCTCATCCAAGCCCCAATGCGGGCGTCGCGGAAGCGTCGGCGGCAGGGGCGTTGGGCATTTCGTTGGGTGGTCGGACCGAGTACGCGCACGGGGTGGAGATGCGTCCCGTCCTCGGCCGCGGGACTGTGCCGACGCCGAACGATCTGCGCCGCGCGTCGAGGCTTTCGTCGGCGGTGCAGATCATTGCAGTTGTGGTGTCAGCGGGTATTTCAGCGGGTATTGCCGTATCGATCGGCAAGTTTGGCTTCCTGCGCCGTCAGCGGCACTGATTCCGGCTCCGGCTTCTTGCGACGGCTGAAGGCACGAGCCGGTTCGGCGGGGGATGAGGCAGGCGCGGACACCGGCGCTTCCGGGGTCGTCTCGGTAGCGGCGTCGTCCGCTGCGAAACCGTCGACAGCTGCTTGAGCTGCCTTCTCCTTGCGACGTTCGCGCCACTCCGCGCGAATGAAGTAGGCCAGTCCGAGCGGCGCCATGATGCCGAACGCCAGCCACTGGAACCCGTACGAGAGGTAGGGGCCTGCATCGAGTTGGGGGAGAGGGATCGTCCCCAGGCCGCCGGGCTGGTCGGGTTCGAGTTGGATGTACGCGTCGATCAGGTCCGTTCCGATGAACTCGCCGATAGGTTGTGGGTCGATGGAGTAGACCTGTTTCGCGCCGTCCTCGAACATCGGAACTCGGCCGGGCGCGGTGCCTTCCGACAGACGCACGCGACCGTTGAGAGTGACCGGATCGGTCGGCGGCGCGGCGATGGGCGGTGCCTCGGCGCCGTTGATCGGCCGAACGTATCCGCGATTGACGAGGATCGTTCGGCCGTCGTCCAGGCGGAAAGGCGTCAGGATCTCGTAGGACGGCGCGCCCTCGATGGACTGCAGTCGGACGAGGATATCGGCGTCGGGCAGATAGGTGCCTGCCGCGGTGATGTTTCGCCATTCGTCGTCCGGTGCGATCGTCGAATCGGTGATGACGTCACCGATCGGCACGGTCTCCGCGTTGATCGAGTTCGAGATCAGATCATTGCGGTGCTCGGTCTTGGTGTTCTTGCCGAGTTGCCATGGAGCGAGCACGGTGAAGCACAGGTAGGCGAAGAGCCCGACCACAGCTGCCAGTACCAACCAACCGGGCCGCAACAGGAATTTCAGTCTTCGCACACGTCCACGGTATCCGTTGCCCGAACGGGAGTGAATTTTGCTCCGGGTTCAGGCTCGCTCGCGGATCCAGTCGAGTATGTCGGGAATGGCTGCTTCGATCTGGTCTCGCACCAGTTCGAAGTCCTCCTGGTCCCCGTAGTACGGGTCCGGAACCGATTCTCCGTCCGCCTCGGGGTCGAACGATCGCAGTAGGCGCCGACGCTCGGTGGGCACGCCGAGATGAGCAAGCTCACGTTCGTGCCCGGTGTCGAGGGCGACGACAAGATCGGCGGCGAGATGATCTGCATTGACCTGCGCGGCGCTGTGGCCCGTCGGATATCCGGCCGCTCGGAGCACGACGTTGGTCCGCTCGTCGGCCTCGCTACCGGTGTGAAACCCCTCGGTACCTGCACTGCTGACACGGACTCGGTCGGCGAGGCCTTCACGGTCCAGATGCGCGAGCAAGATCTTTTCGGCCATCGGTGACCGGCAGATATTGCCGGTGCACACAAACGTCACATGGAGTGGTTCAGTCACGTGGAGTGGTTCAGTGGCGGCCATCGAGAAGTCCTCCCAGTTCGGATGCCGACGATACGGAGCGAAACGCTTGCCGCGCTTCCTCGGCGGAACCGTAGCCCCATTCGACGACGACGGTGGGGATGCCGTACTTCGCGGCGCCGAGCACGTCGTGATCACGGTCGCCGATCATGAGAACGTCGGGGGTTCCGCCGTCGGATGCGAGGACGGGAGTGATCCCGAGCGAGGTCAGCGAATGCGCGATCACATCGGGTTTAGCCCGACGAGTTCCGTCGTCACTCGCGCCGCCGATGAACTCGAAGTGCTCGGCCAGGCCGAAATGCTCGAGGATTCGAATGGCGAATCGCTCCGACTTGGAGGTGGCGACGGCCAGTCGGGTGCCGCTCGCGCGAGCCTTACCCAGGACGACGTCCATGCCTTCGTACACCGAGTTCTCCTGCCACCCGGTCGCGTCGTAACGCTCGAGGTACGCGGCGATCGCCCGATCCACGTCCGCCGGGGCCATACCGAGTGACCTGAAGGTATCGACCATCGGCGGGCCGATCACCGATGCCAACATCGCTTCCGTCGGCTCCGGATGGCCGACAGTTGCCAACGCGTGTCGGAAGCCGCCGTGAATGCCGGGAGCGGAATCGGTGATGGTGCCGTCCAGATCGAACAGAACTACGGGAAAGCGGTCGAGCGGTGGTGTCGTCACGGCACTCATTGTCCCGGACGGCAGGGGTGATGTCCGCGCACGGTGCTCGACCGTAGGCTGACCGGGTGAGTACCGGAACGGTTGACCTGGAGAGCTTGCGACATCACGGCGATGTCGAAGCGGAGCCCGGGTTACTCGATTTTGCCGTCAACGTTCAAGGCTCCGGCCCGCCGAAGTGGTTGCGGGATCGGCTGGCCGCAGGGCTGGCGACGCTTGGTTCGTACCCGTCGGCCGCAGCGGAACTGAAGGCTCGCGAAACGGTCGCGCAGCGGCACGGGCGCCGGCCCGAAGAGGTGTTGTTGCTCTCGGGCGGTGCCGAGGGATTCGCGATGCTGCCGCGCCTGGGCGCTCGTTCGGCAGCGCTGATCCATCCGTCGTTCACCGAGCCGGAACTGGCACTGCGAGAGGCCGGTGTGCCGGTGACTCAAGTGATTCTGGAGCCGCCTTTCGAGCTTCGGACCGCGCAGGTACCCGAATCCGCGGACCTTGTCGTTCTGGGCAATCCGACCAACCCGACGTCCGTGCTTCACCCCAAGGCCGATGTGTTGGCATTGCGTCAGCCGGGCCGGATCCTGGTGGTGGACGAGGCCTTCGGCGACGCGGTCCCCGGCGAAACGGAGAGCATCGCCGGTGTCGAGTCGGCGGATGTACTGGTCCTTCGGAGCCTGACCAAGACGTGGGCGCTCGCCGGATTGCGGTGTGGATACGCGATCGGCTCTCCCGATCTTCTGGCTCGACTCAGTCACGGCCGAGCCCACTGGCCATTGGGCAGTCTGCAGATCGAGGCCATCACGGCGTGCTGCGAACCGTTTGCCGTCGAGCAGTCGAGGATCAAAGCCGACGTGATTTCCGTGGACCGCCGAGACATGTCGCGGCGACTGACCGAGATCGGGATTGCCGTGCACGAACCCGCTGCGGGGCCGTTCGTGCTCATCGATGTCCGTGACGGCGCCACGATGCGAGAGCACCTGCGTGCCCGCGGAATCGCCGTCCGCAGGTGCGACACCTTTCCCGGACTCGGCCCGGATCGGCTGCGCGTGGCCGTCCGTCCAGCCGAGCAGGTTGCGGTACTGATCGAAGCGATGAAGGAGATCTTGTGAGTGGCCCAACCCTTGCGGACGTCATAGCCGTGCTGGAATCCGCTTATCCGCCGGCCCTGGCGGAATCGTGGGACTCGGTCGGCCTGGTCTGCGGCGATCCGGCCGACGCTGTGACGAGAGTGGTTTTCGCGGTGGATCCGACCGAGGCAGTGGTCGACGACGCCATCGCCTCCGGTGCCGACCTTCTGGTCGTTCACCATCCACTTCTGCTGCGTGGGGTGGACACCGTCGGTGCTCACACACCCAAAGGTGCGTTGGTTCACAAGCTCATCAAGGCGGGGTGCGCGCTGTTCTCGGCGCACACCAATGCGGACTCGGCCGACCCCGGAGTGTCCGACGCGTTGGCGCAGGCTCTGGGCCTGACCGTGCTGCGCCCGATCGAACCCAAGCCGACGCAGCCGCTCGACAAGTGGGTCGTCATGGTTCCGGTGGAGAATGCATCGGCCGTGCAGGATGCACTTTTCGAGGCCGGGGCTGGGCGGATCGGTGACTACAGCCAGTGCAGTTGGACCGTCACCGGTACGGGTCAGTTCCTGCCCGCCGACGGAGCGAATCCGACGATCGGGACCGTCGGCGCTGTGGAGCAGGTTCGCGAGAATCGTGTGGAAGTGATTGCCCCTCGCGGAAAGCGAAGCGCAGTGCTGGGCGCATTGCGTGCCTCCCATCCGTACGAGGAACCGGCCTTCGATGTCTTCGAACTCGCAGCGTTCCCCAGTTCACTCGGACTGGGGCGGTTGGGTGAGCTCGACCACCCCGAAACCTTGCGGGAATTCACCGCGCGAGTGGCGCGCTCACTGCCCTCGACCGAGTGGGGTGTTCGCGCGGCCGGAGATCCAGAAGCGACCGTTCGTACCGTGGCGGTGTGCGGCGGTTCCGGCGACTCGTATCTCGACGTGGTGGCGGCACTGGGCGCCGACGTCTACGTCACTGCGGACCTGCGGCATCATCCCGCGGACGAGCATCTACGCGCCGGTGGCCCGGCTCTGGTCGACGTCGCGCACTGGGCGAGTGAATACCCGTGGTGCGCACAGGCGAAATCGGTGCTCGACGCCGCGTTTGCCGACAATCCGGAGTGGGAAAGCCGGGTTTCGACAATTCGCACCGATCCGTGGTGTTTGAGTGCGCATTAGTGCAGCGCTCTGCAAGGTACGGTTGCACGAACAATTCAAGAGCAGTTCTTCGAGAGCCGTCCTTCGCGAGCACTGCCGACATCGGACTTACAGCAGGAGTTATACAGCGTGAACGTCGAACCACAGGTGCAATCCAAGCTTCTCGACCTCGCCGGGGTGGATGCTGAGCTCACTCGGATCACCCACCGACGCGGAGCGCTTCCCGAGCAGCAGGAAGTCGAACGTCTCGAGGCCGAGCGAATCAGCCGTAAAGACGCGTCCGTAGCCGTCGAAATCCAGATCGACGACATCGATCGCGACATTCGCAAGCTCGAAGGCGAGGTCGACGCGGTTCGTCAGCGCGAGGATCGTGACCGCACACTCTTGCAGAGCGGGTCGGTCGGGGCGAAGCAGCTCACCGAACTCGAACACGAACTCGGCAGCCTGGTCCGGCGTCAGGGGCTCCTCGAAGACGAGTTGCTCGAAGTGATGGAGCAGCGTGAGGCGTTGCAGGCCGATCACGATCACGCCGGTGCCCAGCTGTCCCAGGCCGAAGAAGAGCTGATCGACGCCAAGCGTCGCCGCGACGATGCCGTCGCTGATCTGGACAAGGCGCAGGAGCGTTGCGCCGCCGATCGTGAACGACTCGTCGGTGAATTCCCCGCCGATTTCCTTGCTGTCTACGAGAAGCAGCGCAGCCTGGGCGGACCGGGCGCGGCGCTTCTGCAGGCACGCCGATGCGGCGCTTGCCGGATCGAGATCGACCGCGGCGAGATCTCCCGAATCGCCGCGTCGCCGGCCGACGTCGTAGTTCGTTGCCCAGAGTGCAATGCAATCATGGTGCGTACCAAGGAGTCCGGTCTGTGACTCTCTCGCAGGTCATCGTCGAGGCCGACGGTGGATCGCGGGGCAATCCCGGTCCGGCCGGCTACGGAGCGGTGGTGTTCGACGCCTCGCGCTCGGTGTTGGCCGAACGCAAGGAAAGCATCGGTATCGCGACCAACAACGTCGCCGAGTACCGCGGACTGATCGCCGGGTTGACCGCTGCCGGTGAACTCGGCGCGTCGACGGTCGACGTCCGCATGGATTCCAAGTTGGTCGTCGAGCAGATGTCCGGGCGCTGGAAGGTCAAGCACCCGGACATGATTCCGCTGCAGCGGCGCGCTGCCGAGCTGGCGACGCAGTTCTCGCGAGTGACCTACACGTGGATTCCTCGCGGCGAGAACTCTCATGCCGATCGTCTTGCCAACGAGGCGATGGACGCGGCTGCCGGCATCGAAACCGCAGCCCCCGCACCCGCCGCGCCGTCCGAAGAGACGTCGGAGCCGCAGATCGCCGGCTCTCCGGGATGGATCGCCACCACCGGCAAGCCGACACGAATGTTGTTGCTACGTCACGGACAGACAGCGATGTCGGTCGATCGCCGGTACTCCGGACGTGGGAATCCGGAGCTCACGGAACTGGGCCGCGCGCAGGCTGCCGGCGCAGCCGGACGCTTCGGGAACCGAGGCGGTATCGACGCCATCGTCTGCTCACCCCTCGGCAGAACCCGTGAGACGGCAGAGGCATCGGCCCGCGTGCTCGGCTTACCCGTCGTCGAGCACAAGGGGTTGATCGAAACCGATTTCGGCGACTGGGACGGACTCACGTTCCGCGAGGCAGCCGAGCGTGACCCGGACCTGCATCGCGAATGGCTCTCGGACACTTCGGTGCGTCCACCGGGCGGCGAGAGTTTCGACGAGGTACGCGAACGAGTCGTCGCCGCGCGTGACGACCTGATCTCGACCTACGGCGGCGCGACGCTGTTGGTCGTCTCTCACGTCACCCCGATCAAGACTTTGGTGCAGCTGGCCCTCGATGCCGGGCCGTCGTTGCTGTACCGGTTGCATCTGGATCTGGCGTCGCTGAGTATCACCGAGTTCTATCCCGACGGGGGAGCCTCGGTCCGGTTGGTCAACGACACGTCACACCTTCGCTGAAAGAGCCCCGACGGCTGATCAGCCTCTGATCAGATCACCAACCACAGGGCACTCACGGCGGCGAGCAATGTCAGTGGCGTCGTGATGACCCCGAGCAGAGTGAATGTCGCCAGCGTGGGCGGTGCGCCCGCGCTGGTGGCGACTCGTCGCCAGAGCATCGTTGCCAGTGAGCCCACGTAGGTGAGGTTGGGGCCGAGGTTGACGCCGATCAACATCGCAAGCACCAGCGCTGGAGGTGCCGCCGTTCCGAGCGCTGCGATCATCAGCAAGGTTGCCGGCAGGTTGTTGACGAGATTGGACGCAACCGCCGCTACCGCGGCGACAAAGAGCAGTGAGCCGTAGCTGGTGTCGCCTGGCAGGATCTGCGCAATCCATTCGCCCACCGGCCCGTTCGCGACTCCGGCGACGATGATTCCGAGAACCAGGACGAACGCGCAGAACCAGAGGTCGGCAGCGTAGAGCATCTTGGCGGCGGTCGTACGGTGCCGAGCCAGAGCGATCGCTCCCAGGACACTCGCACCCACCACCGCGATCCAGGCGGGCTCGATCCCGAAGAAACCCGAAACCGCGAAACCGAGCAGCGTCATTCCGATCACCGTCAGCGGCAGAATCGGCGCAGGCGCAGATCTGGCTGCCACCGGCGGTTCGGCGCTGTCGCCCCGCGCGAGTTCCGAACGGAAGAACAGTCGAAAAATCAGGTACTCGACAGCGATCGTCACAACCCACGGCAACGCCATCAACGCGGTGAAGTGCAAGAACGTCAAACCTGTTGCAGCAAACGCGATGAGGTTGGTCAGATTGGACACCGGCAGCAGGGTCGACGCCGAATTCGACAGGTGCGCACTGGCATAGGAATGCGGCCGGGGACTTGCTCCGATGGATCGTGCGGCCGCGATCACCGCGGGTGTCAGCAGCACGACGGTGGCGTCGAGGCTCAGGACCGCCGTGGTCAGGGCGGCGGCGCCGAACACATAGATCAGCAACCGGTGTGGATCGGCGAGGGATTTTTGCTGCAGGATCTGGCTGACCCAGCGAAAGACGCCGAGAGCATCGGCGGCATGAGCGAGAACCAGCACGGCAACCAGGAAGACGACGGTGGGTGCCATGCTCGCCAGTTCGTCGCGGGCTTCGTCGAGAGTTACGACGCCGGTCAGGAGAACGACGACAGCTGCCGGCCCGGCGATGACGATCTCGGGAAGCCCGCGTGGACGCACTATCGCGAAGACGAGGACGAGGGCGACGAGCAGGATCGGTAGAAGAGTCACGCGATGGTGCTCCGTGTCGGGGCGAGCGTCATTTGAGCAGTTTGTAGAGCGTGTTCAGGTTTCGGGTTGTGGTGAACGCCTTGAACTTCGGTTTTCCGGTGTTCCTGCCGAACGCGCTCTTGACGGTCTGCCCCTTCTCGACCTCCCAGTACAGGACTCCGTCGCCTGCCGCCACACGCTCGACCGAGGCATCGAGTTGCGCTGCTGCAGTGCTCAATTCCTCCAGGATTTCCGGCTCGGAGGCAACCATCGCATAAGCATGCCAACCCTCGCGTTCGCGCTCGAACGGGTAGTTGTCCACGATCGCCTGCAGTGTCGGAAGGTCGAGGACGAACACCCAAGCCTCGTAGCCGAACTCGCGGGCAAGGGCGGATTCGATCTGTTTCTTCAGCGTCGGGATGTCGGTGCTCGGACTGTCGAACAGAACGTTGCCTGAGGCCAACACGGTTTTCACCCCTTGGAATCCGAGGTCACCGAAGACTCTCGCCAGGTCCGCCATCTTGATGTTGATGCCGCCCACGTTGATACCGCGTAGCAGGGCCACGTACCGAGTCATACGGTGACCATAGTGCCGGCCACCGACAGGCGCCCGGTAGCATACGGGGGCGGACGAGTTGGCCGGGCGGCCGCGGCTTCTGGAACCAGCGCGTATCGCGCACAGGCCTGGGGCCGAGGAAAGTCCGGACTCCACAGAGCAGGGCGGTTGTTAACGGCAACCCGAGGCAACTCGCGGGACAGTGCCACAGAAAACAGACCGCCTGCCTTTCGAGGCAGGTAAGGGTGAAACGGTGCGGTAAGAGCGCACCAGCACCTCGGGTGACCGGGGTGGCTAGGTAAACCCCGCCCGGAGCAAGGTTGAAGGTCGCATCGCTCGCGGTGCGGCTGCGCAGGTGTTCGAGGGCTGCTCGCCCGAGCCTGCGGGTGAACCGCTCGAGGCACCCGGCGACGGTGTGCCCAGATGGATGGTCGCCACTCGGCACTTCGGTGCCGCAGGACAGGATCCGGCTTACACGCCGACTCGTCCGCCCGCGATCTGCACAGTGAGAAAAAGAAGACCCCCACCGGATCGGTGGGGGTCTTCTTTGTTCGAAAAGCTGTCAGACAGGCTTGATGACCAGCAGCGTAGCCCAGTACGTTGCCGCGTCATGGCCCATGAGCGGGAGGAGGTAATCGTAAAGAATTGCGGACATGCGCACTCCATTTTCTGTTCGTAGCTTGTGTTGGGCATTCAAGCAGAACTCACCGTTCGAATGTCCGGTTCTCACCTGCCAGGCCAAGTAGAAAGAATATCAGTCTCACAGCGATCTACAAGCTTCTATCTCACTCTGATGTCACACTGTGGATATGACTGATGAAGATCGACTCTGGTACTTCGACGTGTCCGACGGTTCCGTCACGCAGGGAAAGGGTGCGTCCTCGCTGACGAGGATGGGGCCGTACCCTGATCGGGACTCTGCCGAGCATGCATTGAAGATCGCTGCCGAACGCAACAAAGCCGCCGATCGGGCAGACGAAGACTGGAACAACTGAGCCTTGGAATAACTGAGCCTTGGAACAGTCGGGACTCGAACAACTGGGACCGGTACTGCTGCTACACCGGCCCGAACCGATCATGGAGGATGCGTGCCCGCAAGTCGAATGATGGTGCAGGGAATCGACTTCGGAGTGGTTCGGGCGGAGTTCGACTTGCCAGGAGCATTCTCGGCTGCGGCGCAGGCCGAGGCCGAGAATGCCGTGGATCGTTTCGGTGCCGGGCGTGTCGACGAAACGGGTATCGCCTTCGTGACCATCGACCCTCCCGGATCGATGGACCTCGACCAGGCAGTGCACATCGAGAAGATCTCGACCGGGTACGTCGTGCACTACGCGATCGCCGACGTCGCGGCGGTGGTGACGCCGGGTGGCGCTCTCGACATCGAAACCCGCAAGCGGGGCCAAACCTTCTATCTCCCGGACGGTTCCGTCCCGCTGCATCCCCGAGCGTTGTCGGAGGGATCGGCGAGTCTGCTGCCGGACGTGGTTCGTCCCGCCGCGCTGTGGCGGATCGAACTCGACGCGCAGGCCGAGCCGACGTCGTGGCAGGTGAGACGCGCTCTGGTGAAATCGGTGGCACGTCTGGACTATTCGACCGTGCAGCGCGATGCCGACGCGGGAACCTTGCATCCGTCCATCGCCGCACTACCGGAGTTCGGACGATTGCGCAGTGTCTCGGCGGTTGCCAGGGGTGCCATCGAGCTGAAACTGCCCGAGCAGTCAGTGGTTCGGGATCAGCCGGAGGACGAGTCCTCGGCTCGCTGGCGGATCGAACTGGAGCCACGCACCGAAGCGGACGACTGGAACGCAGAAGTGTCGCTGCTGACCGGGATGTGTGCCGGCCGCATGATGATCGACGCAGGTATCGGGTTGCTTCGCACGCTGCCACCGGCCGAGGAGTCCGCGGTTCGGACCTTGCGGAGAACTGCAGTGGCGCTGGGTATCACGTGGCCGGAGGGGCAAAGCGTCGGGCAGATTCTTGCCGGACTCGATTCCAACGAGCCGTCGACTATGGCGCTGATGTCGGTTGCGCCGTCGTTGCTGCGCGGGGCAGACTACGCGGCCTTCGACGGCCGACTACCGGAGTTGACGGTGCATGCGGGGATCGGAGCGCCCTACGCTCACGTGACTGCTCCGCTGCGCCGGCTGTCCGATCGTTTCAGCACCGAGGTGTGTCTGGCGATCACAGCTGGTACGCCGGTACCGGAATGGGCGCGCACTGCACTTCCCGAGCTGCCCGACATCATGAGTGGGTCCGACTCGCTGGCGAACAAGGTCGACCGTGCGTGCATCGATCTGACCGAGTCCACGCTGCTCGACGGCCGGGTCGGCGAGGTCTTCGACGCAGTGGTGATGCGCGCCAAGGACGGAAAGCGCTCGGCGGAAGTGTTTGTCCCGTCGGTCGCCGTGATTGCGAAATGCGTCGGAACGCCCGACGACGGTGAGCGCGCAAAGGTGCGACTCACCGCCGTCGACACCGTCAAACGGACGGTGGAGTTCACGTTCCCGGCGTAGCGAGCTACCGGTAAGAATCGGTGGCTTCCACCAAGTGATGTGCGATGCCGGGCTCCATCGCGGAGTGTCCGGCGTCGTCGACGATCACGAGCTTGGATTCGGGCCACGCCTTGTGCAGCGCCCACGCGCTGGTGGCGGGGCAGACGACGTCGTAGCGGCCCTGGACGATCGTCCCCGGAATGCCGTGCAGTGCGGAGCTTTTGCGTAGGAGCTGACCCTCGTCGAAGAATCCGCCGTTGACGAAGTAGTGGTTCTCGATACGGGCGAAAGCCAAGGCGAATCGGGTCTCGGAGTTCTGTTCGATCTTGTCCGCCTGTGGGTACAGGTAGCTCGTCGATCCTTCCCAGGCCGACCAGGCGATCGCTGCCCGGGCTGCGACGTCGGGGTCTTCGGAATGGAGCAGTTGGTGATAGACCGCGACGAGGTCTTCGCCGCGCTGCGCCTCGGGTACCGGTTCGAGGAATTTGTCCCAGCGCTCCGGGAAGATGTTTCCCGCGCCGCCATTGTAGTACCAGTCGATCTCGCTACGACGCAGGAGGAAGATCCCGCGCAGGACCAGCTCAGTGACGCGCGTAGGAAACGTTTCGGCGTAGGCGATGGACAGCGTGGAACCCCAGGACCCGCCGAAAACCATCCACTTGTCGATCGAAAGATGTCCGCGCAGGGCTTCGATGTCGGCCAGCAGCTTGTCCGTCGTGTTCACCGACAGGTCGGCGCCGTCGGCAACGTGAGGGGTGGACCGCCCGCAGCCGCGCTGGTCGAGTAGAACGATGCGGTATGCGGCCGGATCGAAGAACTGGCGTACCGCCGGTTGCGCACCACCGCCGGGGCCACCGTGCAGGAACACCACCGGCTTGCCGTCCGGATTTCCGCTGACTTCCCAGTACATGCTCTGGCCGTCACCGACATCGAGGAAGCCGGTGACGAAAGGCTCGATCGGGGGATACAGACTCCGGAGAGTCGACGGCTGCGCGGAAGTGTCGGTCATCAGAAGCCCACCAGGCCGGAGGCGAGATCGGGGATCTCGAGTGCGGAAATCGCGCCGCTCCGGACGTCGGGGCACGCGGCTGAGGTTGCCGCGTCGATGCTTTCGCGGTTCTGAGCGAGATCGAGCAGGTTGATGCCGTTCTGCGTCGCCCACGTGATGACGATCGTGTTCAGTCCGCCCTTGCCGAGCGTCGGGGTGACGGTCCGCCAGTTCTGCAGCTGCCCTTCCATATCCGAGCACAACTGCTGGACTTGAGCGTCGGTGAACGTCGAACCGGACGCGGTTGTTGCCGGCGCCGTCGTGGTGGAACTCGCGGGCGTAGTGCTGCTGGGCGCGGGAGAGTTGGTGGACCCTCCCGCGCATCCGCTCAGCACCGTGACGAGAGCTGCCGCGCCGACTACAGCTGCGGCAGTAGAACTTCGACGGTTACCGATCATTGAACGCACCCCTGGCTGGTTGAGAGACAGGCGGCGTTCGCCGGTCTCGGATCAGAAACTGTGTTCTGCGGCCGGGAAAGCGCCAGTGCGAACTTCTGATGCATAGGCTGCGGCTGCGGAACGCAGTTCGTCACCGACGTTACCGAAACGCTTGACGAACTTGGCTGTCTTACCACTCGTGTAACCCGCCATGTCCTGCCAGACGAGTACCTGAGCGTCGCATTCGGAACCGGCCCCGATGCCGACGGTGGGGATGGTGAGTTTGCGGCTGACCTGGCCCGCAATCTCGGCCGGAACCATTTCCATGACGACGGAGAACGCCCCGGCTTCCTGGACTGCAATGGCGTCCGCCACAAGTTGCTCGGCCGCGTCGCCACGACCCTGGACGCGGAATCCGCCGAGCGAGTTCACGCTCTGCGGGGTGAATCCGACGTGAGCCATGACGGGGATGCCGGCCGAGGTGATAGCCGCGATCTGCTTACTCATCCGCTCACCGCCCTCGAGTTTGACGGCGTGCGCGAGGCCTTCCTTCATGAACCGTGTCGCAGTCGCAAGGGCCTGCTCGGCGGAACCCTCGTAGGTGCCGAAGGGGAGGTCGGCGACGACGAGTGCGTGCGGCGCGCCGCGAACCACGCCACGCACGAGCGGGAGCAGTTCGTCGACGGTGATCGGCACGGTGGTGTCGTAGCCGTAGACGACGTTGGCGGCAGAGTCGCCGACGAGCAGCACCGGGATGCCTGCGTCTTCGAAGATGCGTGCCGTGGAGTAGTCGTAAGCGGTGAGCATCGACCAGCGTTCGCCGTTCTGCTTCATCTCGGCGAGGTGGTGAATGCGCGTCTTACGCTTCGGTGCATCGGTAGAGCTTGCAGTGGGTACAGAAACTGCACTGGGTACAGAACCGTAGAGAGGTGTTTCGGACATCGTTGTCCCTTTCTGGCCTCGAGGCCCTGAGCGTTGATCGCCTTCGGGTCCCCGGGTGTGGGTGATGACGTGTTCAGTCTGCCACCGGACATCGCCGACACGAATAGTTGACGGGGTGCAATGGGTCACATCACCGCGCGCGTATCAGGTAGGTGCCGAGACGAGGCGAACCGCTGGCTATCGCGGTTTCCTGGCACCATCGATGGCATGTCGAAGTTCGTTCGCCTCTCCGGTGCCCTCGCCGGAAGCGCAGCAGTGCTCGTGTTGGTTGTCGGTTGCACCAGTTCGGAAGGCACGCCCGAATCAGTGGAACCTGCTGGTTCTGCCGCGTCCGCGGTGCCGTCCGGCCTCGAGAAATTCTACGAGCAGACGCTCGACTGGGGTTCGTGCGACCAATTTGTCGAAGAAGGAACTGCGCCGCTGGGGCGTGGGATCGACTGCGCCGAGGTGAGCGTTCCCGTCGACTACGCGAATCCGAACGGCGACACCGCGAAGGTGGTGATCTCGCGTTCGAAGGCAACCGGCGACCGCATCGGCTCACTGTTGCTGAACCCCGGCGGGCCGGGTGGGTCCGGGCTGTCGATGGCGACCTCGGGTTCGGGCACCGAATTGCAGGAACGTTTCGACATGATCGGCTTCGATCCGCGGGGGATCGGGGCGTCGACCCCGCAGGTTCGGTGTTTGACGCCGGAGGAGACCGACGCGGAGCGTGCGGAGGTCAACGTCGACATGACGCCGGAGGGCATCGCTCTCGCCGAGGCGGACAGCAAGGACTACGCCGCCAAGTGCGCTGAGCGGACCGGTACGGAGTTCCTCGCTCATGTCGGTACCTACGAGGTGGTGCGAGATATGGACGTCATTCGGGGCGTTCTCGGCGATCCGAAGATGAACTACCTCGGGTTCTCGTACGGGACCCGGCTCGGATCCACGTACGCGGAAACCTTTCCGCAGAACGTCCGAGCGATGGTCCTCGACGGCGCGCTCGACCCCGAGCAGGATCCGGTCGACGAAGTGGTCTTGCAGGGGCAGGGCTTCCAAGGCGCGTTCGACGCCTTTGTCGCCGACTGTGTCTCGCGAACGGATTGCCCGCTGGGTGATGATCCGGCGCAGGCGCAGGCACGCTTTCAGGCACTCGTCGATCCGTTGATCGAGAAGCCGGCACAGACCACCGATCCGCGCGGGCTGAGTTATTCCGACGCGATCACGGGCGTGCAGCAAGCTCTGTACTCGCCACAGTTGTGGACGCCGCTGCGTGGGGGTCTGTCGAGTCTGGCCGACGGACGCGGCGACTCGCTGCTCAATCTCGCCGACATGTACGAAGGCCGTGAGGATGACGGCAGCTACTCCAACATCAACGACGCGTTCAACGCCATTCGCTGCGTGGACGATCCGGCAACCACCGACCGCGCCGAGGCCGGCGAATCCGACACTCGGTACCGCGAGGCGGCGCCGTTCCTCGACGACGGCCGCGGGACGGGTCAAGCGCCGCTCGACCTGTGCGCGTTCTGGCCCGTTCCGGCTACCGGCAGCCCTCACGCGCTCGACCCCCAGGCACTCGCTGACGCCGGTCTGCCGCAGCTGGTCGTCGTGTCCACGACGCAGGATCCGGCGACCCCGTATCAGGCCGGAGTGGATCTCGCGAAGCAGTTGGGCGCTGCTCTGATCACGTTCGACGGAACCCAACACACGGTGGTTCTGGACGGAAACTCCTGCGTCGACGATGCCGTCGTCGACTACTTCGTTTACTTGAAGGCTCCGGAAGAGGGTCTGACATGTTAGCCGGCGCGACGCCGTACGCTGCGCCTATTCGATGGTGACCAATCACTCTGTTAACCGGGACCACTGATGTAACACAGATTTAACGTGGCTTGCTTAGTCTCGCGTGCATGGATCGCCAAAAAGAATTCGTGCTTCGTACCCTGGAAGAGCGCGACATTCGGTTTGTCCGCTTGTGGTTCACCGATGTTCTCGGGTACCTCAAATCGGTGGCGATCGCCCCCGCCGAACTCGAAGGCGCCTTCGAGGAGGGAATCGGATTCGACGGTTCCGCCATCGAGGGATTCTCTCGAGTCTCCGAAGCCGACACCGTCGCTCGGCCCGACGCCTCGACATTCCAGATCCTGCCGTGGGCCCACAAGGACGGTGCGCAGCATTCCGCTCGCATGTTCTGCGACATCACGATGCCCGACGGTTCGCCGTCGTGGGCCGATCCGCGCCACGTACTGCGTCGCCAGCTGAGCAAGGCCAGCGACTTGGGCTTCAGCTGCTACGTCCACCCGGAGATCGAGTTCTTCCTTCTGGAGAACGGCCCGATCGACGGCACTCCGCCGATCCCGGCCGACTCGGGCGGATACTTCGACCAGGCCGTGCACGATTCGGCTCCGAATTTCCGCCGCCACGCCATCGACGCACTCGAGTCGATGGGCATCTCGGTCGAGTTCAGCCACCACGAGGCCGCGCCGGGTCAGCAGGAGATCGATCTGCGCTACGCCGACGCACTCTCGATGGCCGACAACGTGATGACGTTCCGGTACGTCGTCAAGGAGGTCGCGATCGGTGAAGGCGTCCGGGCGAGCTTCATGCCCAAGCCGTTCAGCGATCAGGCCGGCTCCGCGATGCACACCCACATGAGCCTGTTCGAGGGCGACACCAACGCCTTCCACAATCCGGACGATCCGATGCAGCTCTCCGAGACCGGCAAGGCGTTCATCGCCGGCATCCTCGAGCACGCCAACGAGATCAGTGCGGTCACGAACCAGTGGGTCAACTCGTACAAGCGACTCGTCCACGGGGGAGAGGCACCCACTGCTGCGTCGTGGGGCCCGTCCAACCGATCGGCTCTCATTCGCGTCCCGATGTACACGCCCAACAAGGCGTCCTCGCGCCGCGTCGAGATCCGTAGCCCAGACTCGGCTTGCAACCCGTACCTGACTTTCGCGGTCCTGCTTGCTGCCGGTCTTCGCGGCATCGAGAAGGGCTACACCTTGCCGCCCGAGGCAGAAGACGACGTGTGGTCGTTGACCTCCGCCGAGCGCCGCGCCATGGGTTACAAGGAACTGCCGAGCAACTTGGACAGCGCTCTGCGCGAGATGGAGAAGTCGGAGCTCGTGGCCGAAGCACTCGGCGAGCACGTCTTCGATTTCTTCCTGCGCAACAAGCGTCGTGAGTGGGAGGAATACCGCAGCCACGTGACGCCGTTCGAGCTCAAGACCTACCTCGGTCTGTGACGGTGAAACCGCCCGCTGCGAGATCAGCAGTTCCAGGACCGGGTCGACTCGGGCTGGTCGAGCCCACCGCTGCCGACGAGTTGCGTCAGCTCGGTTGGGTCGACGCCGAGAGCATCGAACTCTTGTGGTCGCTGTCGCGTGCCGCGAACGCCGACCTCGCTCTGCGCACCCTTGTGCGGATCAAGGACGGGCTCGGCGACGGGTGGCGCGAACTCGATCAGGTCCTGCGCAAGGACAAGAGCCTGCGCGGCCGTTTGTTCGCACTGGTGGGTGCGTCGTCGGCCTTCGGCGACCACCTGGCCGCGGATCCGATCGGCTGGAAACTGCTCGACGGCACCGCTCTGCCGACCAAGGACGAGGCGACTGCAGCCTTGCTGGAGGTCGTGGGTGCAACTGTCGACGAGGGTGCCACCGAAGGTTCCCTGACCTACCGCGCCACGGTGACCGGGCCGGAAGCTGTTGTTGCTCTGCGTAAGAGCTACAAGGACCAGCTGATGCTGCTGGCTGCGGCTGATCTTGCGGCGACCGTCGAGAACGAACCCGTAGTTCCGTATCAGACTGTGGGGCACCAGCTTTCCGATCTGGCCGACGCCGCGCTGACCGCTGCACTTGCGGTGGCCATCGCAACGGTGTGTCCCGAGGGCAGCTGTCCGATCCGGCTCGCCGTGATCGCCATGGGCAAATGTGGTGCGCGCGAGCTGAACTACGTCTCCGACGTCGACGTGGTGTTCGTCGCCGAACCGGCCGATGCGACGGCCAGTCGCGTTGCCGGTGAGATGATGCGTATCGGTACCTCCGCATTCTTCGAGGTCGATGCTGCGCTGCGGCCCGAAGGCAAGCGCGGAGAACTGGTTCGCTCCCTCGAATCCCACATCACGTACTACAAGCGCTGGGCCAAGACCTGGGAGTTCCAGGCACTGCTCAAGGCTCGTCCGATGACCGGCGACATGGAGCTCGGTCGCCAGTACTCCGAGGCGATGAGCCCGATGGTGTGGATCGCCTCCGAGCGCGAGGACTTCGTCCCCGAAGTCCAGGCCATGCGTCGACGCGTCGAGGAAATGGTTCCCCCCGAACTGCGTGAGCGTGAACTCAAACTCGGCCGCGGAAGTTTGCGCGACGTCGAATTCGCCGTCCAACTCCTGCAATTGGTGCACGGGCGCGCCGACAGTTCGTTGCATGTCCAGAGCACCGTCGATGCACTGACTGCATTGGCGGCGGGTGGATACGTCGGCCGCGACGACGCCGCCAACCTGACCGCGTCGTACGAATTCCTGCGTCTGCTCGAGCACCGTCTGCAGTTGCAGAAGCTCAAGCGCACACACACCCTGCCGCCGCCGGACGACGAGGAAGCGCTGCGTTGGCTGGCCCGCGCCGCGCACATGCGACCCGACGGTCGTCTGGATTCCCTGGGAGTCCTGCGCGCCGAGATCAAGCGGAATTCGCATCGGATTCGCCGCCTGCACGCCAAGTTGTTCTACCGCCCGCTTCTCGAATCGGTGGCTCGGATGGACAAGGAAGCACTGGTCCTGGGGCCAGAAGCCGCGGTTCGCCAGTTGGCCGCTCTCGGTTACACGGCACCCGAGCATGCTCTCGGGCATCTGACTGCACTGACGAGTGGCGCTTCACGCAAGGGTCGCATTCAAGCGCTCCTGTTGCCGACTCTGCTCGAATCACTCGCGGACACACCGGATCCCGATGCCGGGCTGCTCGCTTACCGCAGGCTCTCGGACGCGCTCGTCGACCAGACGTGGTTCCTGCGCCTGCTCCGTGACGAGGCTGCGGTCGCCGAGCGTCTGATGACCGTGCTGGGCTCGTCCGCGTACCTACCCGACCTGCTCATCAAGGCTCCCGACGTGATCCGTTTGTTCGCGGATTCACCGAGCGGGCCGCGCCTGGTCGAGCCGAAGCCCGAGGATGTCGCTCGCGGAATCCTCACCGCCTCCGGCCGACACAGTGATCCCAATCGTGCTGTTGCTGCGGCCCGCTCGCTGCGGCGACACGAGCTTGCGCGCATCGCTTCGGCCGACATCCTCGGCATGCTCGATGTTCCTGCAGTCTGCAAGGCGCTGTCCTCGGTGTGGGCCGCGGTGCTCAATGCATCGCTCTCCGCGGTGATCAAGGCCAGCGTCACCGAACTCGGGACCGAGGCGCCGGCCAGTTTCTCCGTCATCGGCATGGGTCGACTCGGCGGCGGCGAACTGGGCTATGGATCCGATGCTGACGTGCTGTTCGTGTGCGAACCTCGTGAGGGCGCCGATGAGACCGTTGCGGTCAAGTGGGCCAACAGCATTGCCGACAAGGTCCGCAAGCTCCTCGGGGCACCGAGTACCGATCCGCCGCTCGAAGTCGATACCGGACTACGTCCGGAAGGCCGTAACGGTCCGATGGTGCGCACTCTCGAGTCTTACGACGCGTACTACGCGAAGTGGGCTCAGGCGTGGGAGATTCAAGCGCTGCTTCGTGCGCACCCGGTTGCCGGTGATCCTGAATTGGGACTGCGGTTCCTGCACATGATCGACAAGACCCGCTACCCCGAAGGCGGCGTCAGTGATGCGGCGGTGCGCGAGATCCGGCGCATCAAGGCGCGAGTCGATTCCGAAAGGCTCCCGCGCGGAGCCGATCCGGCGACGCACACGAAACTGGGTCGCGGCGGCTTGGCCGACATCGAGTGGACTGTGCAATTGCTGCAGCTGCGCCACGCCGACAAGATCGAGTCGCTGCACAACACGTCGACCCTCGAGACTCTCGACGCCATCGGCGCCGCGGAACTGCTCAGCGAAGGTGACGTCGAACTGCTGCGTGACGCCTGGATCACCGCGACGAAGGCACGCAACTGCCTCGTTCTGGTGCGGGGGAAGCCGACCGATCAGCTTCCCGGCCCGGGCCGTGTTCTCGCGGCGGTGGCGCAGGTCGCTGGATACGGCGACGACGCAGGGGAATTCCTCGACAATTACCTGCGCATCACGCGTCGGGCAAAAGCAGTGGTGGAGAGGGTCTTCGGCGGGGAGTAGCGTTTTTGCTCAGTCTTGGCGAACCGGCGCATTCGCGGCGAACTTGCGGACTTCGGCGTCCTGCCACACGTGGGCGGGAACTCCGCCGCCGAGTAGCTCGCGCGCGAGCGCGGGTTGCCCGCCGATCGGTACGTCGCTGCCCGCGATGATCATGTTGCCGTAGCGGCGGCCCTTGAGCATCGCGGGATCGGCGATGATCGCCATGTGTTCGAACTGTGCGCCGATGGTTGCGGCCTCGCTGCGCGCGCCCTGGAGATCCGGGGTGTCGCCGCAGTTGACGATGTAGATGCCGCCCGGTGCGAGCACGCGTCGTACGTGGGTGGTGAATTGCGCCGTCGTCAGTGGTGTCGGAGTTGTGCTGCCGGCGAAGACATCTCGAATCACGATGTCCCGGGTGGACTCGGTGAGAGTTTCGGTGACGGCGCGGGCTTCTCCGACGCGGATGCGCAGAAGAGGCGCGCGCGGGAGGTCGAACCAATCGCGTACAAGTTCCGCCAGAGCACCGTCGATTTCGACCACCACTTGACGCGCGTCAGGGTAGGTGGCGGCGAAGTATCTGGCCATGGAGCAGGCGCCACCGCCGAGATGAAGCACCCGCAGGCGCTCGGCCTTGTCACGTTCGGAATCGACCAGATGAGCGATCCACCGCATGTACTCGAAATCGAGCACCGTGGGATCCGCGACGTTCACGTGGGAACTGGGCACTCCGTTGATCTGGATGATCCAGCTGTCGTCGGAGTACTGATCGCGGACTAGTTCGCACGTCCCGGTATCGATCGGAAAAGTGCCGGCGACGGGACCGGACTCGCCTCGCTCGGGAGTACTGCTGCGAGTTCTGGTCTTGCGAGTTCCCTTGGCCACTGTGTCCATGTTAGCCGTGCGCCTTTCTGGTAGAGGCGGCTACCAAAAAGGCACACGGACCGACGGTATTCTCGGGCTACTTCAGGCACACTCGTACATGGAGTGTGATCGGCGACACAAATGCCGGCGCGTTCTTTCGTCGTCCGTGCATCACGAAGAATTTCGAGGAGTGCAGGTGAAGGTCAAGGCAGCGGTAGTCAAGGCGCCAGGTCAGGCGTGGGAGATCGAAGAGGTCGAGCTGGGGGACCCGGTCTCGGGTGAGGTGCAGGTCCGACTCGCCGCATCGGGGCTGTGCCATTCGGACGAACATTTGCGTACGGGCGCCAGCCCGCTGCCCTTCTACCCGGCCCTGGGCGGGCACGAAGGCGCCGGAGTGGTGACGAAGGTCGGCCCGGGTGTCGCGAGCGTCGAAGAAGGCGACCACGTGGTTCTCGCCTTCATCCCGGCGTGCGGACGTTGTCCGTCCTGTGCGAAGGGTCTGCAGAACATCTGCGACGAGGGAGCCGGCCTGTTGACCGGGCAGGCGATCTCCGACAAGACGTACCGCGTCACCCTCGACGACGAGCCGGTCATCCAGATGTGCCTGCTCGGAACATTTTCGCCGTACGTGACCGTCAACGAGGCGTCGGTGATCAAGATCGAGAAGGACATCCCGCTCGACAAGGCGGCCTTGCTCGGCTGCGGTGTTGCCACCGGTTGGGGATCGGCCACCGCAATCGGTGGAGCCAAGGTCGGCGACACGGTGGTGGTCGTCGGCGTCGGCGGCGTCGGAATCAACTCGGTGCAGGGTGCGGCGTCCGCCGGAGCACGATTTGTGATCGCGATCGATCCCGTCGAGTTCAAGCGCGACAAGGCAAAGGAATTCGGCGCCACACACACTTTTGCCTCCCTCGAGGAAGCGCTACCGGTGATCGGCGAGATCACCTGGGGCAAGATGGCCGACCTCACCGTGATCACCGTGGGCGAGATTCACGGCGACATCATTCAGCCCGCGCTCAGCGCGACGGGCAAGGGTGGCCAGGTCGTGGTCGTCGGAATGGGGCATTACGCAGATTCGCAGGTGACGCTCAGCCTCTTCGAGCTGACCCTTCTGCAGAAGCGTTTGCAGGGAGCCATCTTCGGCGGGGTAGGGCCACGGTCCCAGATTCCCAAGTTGCTCGATCACTACCGAAGCGGCGCACTCAAACTCGACGAGTTGGTGACCAAGACTTACAAGCTCGAGGAGATCAACGAGGGGTACGCCGACATGCTCGAAGGAAAGAATCTGCGCGGGATGATCGTCTACACGGAGGACGATTACTGATCGTTTCCCTTTGACTGAAGGCTCCGGCCCGGCACCACGCTTCGTGGTGTCGGGCCGGAGTCTTCTGCCCCCACGCACATTTCTGTCGATCGATGAGTCGACTGCCCCCGTAGTGGGCACTCGCAGAGTGAGGAAACCGGGCACCGTGTCCGGATCTCAGTCCACGACTCGACAGAGAAGAGCAGAGCATGCCCTACATCACCACCTCCGACGGAACCGAGATCTACTACACCGAGCACGGCGTCGGCCGGCCGATCGTCCTCAGCCACGGGTGGCCGCTGAGTTCTGACGCGTGGCAGGTCGAGATGAAGTTGTTCGCCGACGCCGGATACCGGACCATCGCGCACGATCGTCGAGGACACGGTCGCTCGTCGAAGACGTACACCGGCAACGACATGGATACATATGCCAAGGACCTGGCTGAGCTGATCGACACACTCGACCTGAAAGACCTGGTCCTGGTTGGCCATTCGACCGGCGGCGGGGAAGTGGTCCGGTACGCGGCGCAGCACGGCAAAGGGCGCGTGGCGAAGGTGATCACCGCCGGCGCCGTACCGCCGATCATGGTCAAGTCGGACGGCAACCCCGAAGGCACACCGATCGAGGTCTTCGACGGCATCCGTGAGGGAGTTCTGCGAGACCGATCGCAGTTCTACAAGGATCTCAGCGAGAGCTTTTACGGCGCGAACCGCGAAGGTGCCGACGTCTCGCAAGGGGCGAAGGACGACTTCTGGCGGCAAGGTATGTTGGTCAACCTCGCCGCGGCCTACGACTGCGTCAAGGCATTCTCGGAGACGGACCAGACCTCCGATCTCGAAGCCATCGACGTTCCGTTCCTCATCGCTCAGGGCGACGACGATCAGATCGTGCCGATCGGCGCAGCGGCCGAGAAGGCGATCAAGCTGGTGAAGAAGGGCACGCTGAAGGTGTATCCGGGCGCACCTCACGGCATCTACGGCTCATATCAGAAGACACTGGACCAGGACATTCTCGCGTTCATCGAGGACTGACGTCAGCGAGGCGGAAGGGAGCGGAGTCGAAAGGACCAGAGTGGGAAGGATAAAATTGCCATGTCTACACACGTTGCCTCACTACGCAATGGCCCCAGTGTCTTCGAGAACGAACTCGGGTCGATCTCGCAGCTCGACACGAGTTCGTTGCCGATCCTGTCCGGTCTGTCGATCAAACGAATTGTTCTCGGTCCCGGCGCGATCCGTGAACCACAATGGAACGTCAACGCGAACCAGATCGCCTACGTCACCAGCGGAACCGTGCTCGTCTCGATGTTGGGCAATGCTGACGAGTTCGCCAGTTTCGTGGTGCGAGCGGGGCAGATGTATCACGTCGAATCCGGCGCGATTTATCACATCGAGAATGTCGGAGAGGAGGAGGCGGAGATCATCGCCGCCCTGCGTACTTCTCTGCCGCAGCACTTTTCGTTGCAGAGTAGCGTCAGCGCAATGTCGAACGCGGTGCTCGGCAATACGTACGATCTCGCCGCATCGGCCTTCGACGTCTTCGGTAGAGCCGATGCGTCCCAGATAGTTCGGCGGGACGGCGCCGCCGTCGTTCCCGATACCGCCGGCCTTCCCAACGCGCATCTCTTCGATCTCGAAGGCCAGATCGCGCCTCTCGCATATCCGTACGGACAGGCGAAAGTGGCGCGAAAGCAGTATTGGGCGGCGCTGGAGGATCTTTCGATGTACTCGTTGACTATTCGCGAGAGTGGAATGCGTGAGCCACACTGGCATCCCGTCACTGCCGAAATGGGATACGTGCATCGTGGTCACGGGCGTATGACGGTCCTCGATCCGGACGGTTCGCTCGACACCTACCTACTGGAGCCCGGTCAGGTGTATTTCGTTCCGCGTGCCTATCCCCATCATATCGAGGTTCTAGGTGACGAGGACATCAATTTCCTCATCTTCTTCGACCAGCCGACACCGGGCGACATAGGCTACCGTGCAACGGCTTCCGCGTTCTCGCGCAGCGTTCTCTCGGCCTCGTTCGGCGTTCCGGAGCGGGAGCTGCCGCACTTCCCTTTCACTCCGATCGATCCGCTCATCGTCTCGCGGATCAATCCGATCGACCGCCAGCACTGACCGGCAAGGACGCCCATCATGGCCACCACGCTCACCGTGACCGATCACGGGACGATGCTCGACTTCACGTACGAGGACGCCCTCCGCTATCACGGTCCGCAGGCCCCGGGCGGCGTGGCGCATGCCTACAAGGTTCTCGAGCGCGCTCTCGGTGTGCTCGGCGGGGAAGGCTCCGTCGAGCGTCGCGAGCTGGTCGTCACCACCGCACACGGCGGACCAGGAGTGCGCGATGCGTTCGAGTTGGTCACGCGCGCGGTGACCGAAGGGCGGTACACCGTTGACAGTTCCTTGGCCAGGCGTGAACGTGGAAATACGCTCGCGCTGTATGTATTTCGGATCACCTATCGCGGCGCGAGCGTCACGCTGACTGTTCGGGAGGGGTTCGTCGTCGACGAGTTCATCACTCTGTCCCGTAAGTCCGACCGGACGGCCGAAGACGAGTCACGGCTGACAGAGCTCAAGCAGGAGATGGCGGATCGAGTGATGTCGAGCCCGGCCGAGAGCGTGTACGACGTCGACACCGGCACGCTCCCCGTCTGAGCGACGGCGGCGCAGGCGTCAGTGTGCAGAAATCTGGGCTGTCTGAAGTCAGCGGCTGGCGAACATCCTTATTCGTTGGTCGCGGCTGCGCTCGAGATGGTTGCGCATGTGACCACGTGCGGACGATTCGTCCCGGGCGCGGATGGCGTTCAGGATCTCTTGATGCTCCGAATTGAGCAGGTCAGGTTCGCCGTAGTTCGACGGCGGGCCGCTGTCGTAGATTCGCAATTGGGTGGTGAGGCGGATCAGCAATGAGGTGATCGTGGAATTGTGGGCGGCCTGCCAGAGGGCCTCGTGAAACTTGAAGTTTCCGGCACGAACCTCGGTGCCTTCTGTTGCAGTGCAGCAGAACTCGTGCAATCCGTCCAGGCGGGCAAGGTCGAGATCGCTGTGGCGGAGTGCGGCGGCGCCGGCGGCTTCCGATTCGAGGGCAACCCGCGCTGCGTAGATTTCGATGACGTCCTCGGGTGTGCCGGAACGGACACGAAAACCGCGGGCGGCTCGTTCGAGTAGACCGTCGTGCGCGAGCCAGTTGAGTGCCTCGCGGATCGGGGTACGCGATGCGCCGTACGATTCGCACAATTGAGTCTCGTGCAGCGGAGAGCCCTGGGGGAACTTGCCGGCCAGGATGTCGGCTCGCAGGCGCAGGTACTGCCGCGAGGTCTGATCGGACCGGCCCAGCGCAGCCTCCGGCACCAGCAGATCGGTGGTGCTCGTATCGGCGTCGAGATCCATGTGTCCTCATTCCTGTGCATGCAAGTAGAGCGCGTTCGATTATGCCATCGGCGACGAGTGAGTACTTGCGTATACGCTAGTACTCATTTAGGTTCGTGCTTGTTCGTTTCCGAGGGAGAGGGTCTGAAGTGGCTGGAGAGACCGCGTCGCCGCTGGTGAGTGCTGCTGAACTCGACGCGATGCTGCGCGAGGGAGGCGTCGCTGTGCTCGACGCGACGGTTCATTTTCCTCCCGCTCGATTCGACGGCGACTATCGCCCGGAGTCCGGGTACGACGGCTGGGTTTCCTCGCACATCCCGGGTTCCCGACACGTCGACCTCATGGACGTCTTTTCCGAAAGGGAAGCGGCGCTGCATTTCACACGCCCGTCAACGGAGCAGTTGATGTCCGATCTCCAATCCAGTGGTATCGAACCGGGTGCGACAATCGTGATCTACGACCAGGGTTCGACCACTTGGGCATCACGGCTCTGGTGGGTGTTTCGCAACGCCGGCATCGAAGCAAGGGTCCTCGACGGTGGCCTCGCCGAATGGACTCGATGCGGCTTCGCCCTCGCGAGCGGCGACGACGTCACCCACACGTCGGCGTCGAAGCGTTGGAGTGTGACGGACCTTGGCCTGTGGGTCGATCTACCTCGCGTTGCCTCACTGTCCGCAGGAGAAGAAGCCGGAACGCTGGTGTGCGCGCTGGCGCCTGAGCAGTACGAGGGAACGGAGAAGACGCGATATTCGCGACGCGGACATATTCCGTCAAGTGTGAATCTGTCTGCGAAGGGTCTTCTCGACGCCGATGCCCGGATGCTTCCGGCGGACGATGTTCGGTCGAAATCTGCTGACGTTCTACCACCCGTCGCTGAACCTGTCGTGATCTATTGCGGCGGTGGAGTTTCGGCGTGCCTGACAGCACTCGCACTGATCCGCGGCGGCTATGAGGACGTCAAGGTCTACGACGGTTCGTTGGAGGAATGGACTGCAGATCCGACTTTGCCGATGGTTGTCGGCGGTGAGCCCGGCGGCGCGCTTGCGGATGTTCGATGTCCGCGGTCCTGAATCGCCGCAGTCCTCAATTACCTCCCGTTCTGAAGGAATTCTCATGTCTGACACTGTCTCTGTCGAAACCGTCGCGTCGGCGATCGACGCACTCCGCGATCAGGTACCGCTCGTCCAGTCGCTGACCAACATCGTTTCTGCGAACTTCTTGACCAATGTTCTGCTCGCCGCCGGCGCAAGCAACGCTCACATCGACAACGTCCACGAAGCGGGTGGGTTCGCTGCCATCGCCGGGGGAGTGCTCGTCAACCTCGGAACGCCGGACGACGGGACAGCCGAAGCTTTCCTGATAGCAGCAGAAGCGGCCCGAACTGCCGGTACGCCATGGGTTTTGGATCCCGTCGGTGTCGGCGGACTACCCTGGCGGAGCGGTATCGCTGTGGATCTGCTGCGCTTTCACCCCAGCGCCATCCGCGGGAACGCATCGGAGATCATCGCTCTGGCCGGACTCGGCGGTGACACCCGCGGCGTCGACAGTGCCTCCGATTCCGCCGACGCAGTGCCCGCCGCTCTGTCACTCCTGAAGCGTGCGGATGCCGTGTCGGCATCCGGACCGGTCGACTACATCGTCGGCCGCGATGGTGGCGGCGACGTTCGGGGCATCCGAGTCTCCGGTGGCAGCGCTCTGTTGCCGCGCGTGACCAGTACCGGTTGCTCTCTGGGAGGCCTGGTCGCTGCCTACCTCGCCGTCACGTCGACCGCGCTGGACGGATTGGTTGCCGCGCATACGCATGTTGCCGTGGCATCGGAGATCGCCGAGGAAAATGCCTCAGGTCCTGGTTCTTTCGCGGTCGCATACCTCGACGCGCTCTACAGCGTGAATGCGGACACCATCCGTTCGCGTGCCCGAATCGAATCGTTCGACCTGCCGGCTGGAGTGCAGAACTGATGGGCATCAAGACATTCTGGTATCTCACCCAGGCAGACGGGGACTACCCGTGGAGCCCCGGTGGGCTGTTCCCCGTGGACGGGGCCAGGCAGATCGAGCTCGCGAAGACCATCGACGACGGCGGATTCGAAGGTGCGCTTGTTGCCACCTGGCCGAACGATCCGTTCATCTCGGCGACGTGGGCGGCAGCGCACACCACGCGCATGAAGTTCCTCGTCGCCGTCTACGCGAACATGACGCCGGTGCGACTGCTGGCGGAGAAGGCATTGACTTTCGACGCCTTCAGCGGCGGCCGACTGTTGATCAACTCGGTCAACGGACGCGAGAACATCCTGACCAAGTACGACATGAACGTGCCCCACGACGAGCGTTACGAGTTGGGGGAACAGTACTGGGCGGACTTCCGCCGCATCTACGCCGAAGGCACGGAGTCGAACTTTCCCAACACACCACTGCGTATCGATGCGCCCGCTGGGCATCAGGTTCCGCTGTGGGGTACCGGTGATTCGCCTGCAGGCCTGGCGAATTCAGGCAAGGTGCTCGACACCTACTTGGCGATGCTGCGCGAGACTTCGTTCATCGAAGACAAATTCTCTGCCGCACGGGCGGCGGCGGAGGCAGCCGGGCGCGAGTTCACCGACTTCGGTGCGCTCACCGGTGTGATCGTTCGCCCCACCAAGGCGCAGGCGCACGACCGGTTCCGTTCGTTGTTCGAGAAGACGGGCGTCGAGCAGATCGCTCATGTCTTGGACAACGCAGTGCGTCGTCGTACTCAGGGGAAGCAAGACCTCAAGACCTTCACCGCCCGCGACGCTCAGCGACAGGGTTGGGCGGACAAGATTGCCTCCGGCCGACTTCCGGAACCGGAGGAGTTGTACGTCGGTGACGGGCTGTACGCGGGTATCACGGCGTGGTCACCCCTCGACATCTTCGGCACCGGGTCATCGGCCGTGTACTACGTCGGCGATCCGGATTCGATCACGGACTCGGTACGCACGCTTCGCAGCCGAACCGGTTTGACTGCACTGATCCTGGCAGGTTGGCCTCTGATCGAGGAAGCGAAGTGGGTTGCGGAGCATCTTGTTCCGCGATTCGACGAACTCAGCTGACGGCGCGCCGCAAGACAGTGGCACCGAGACCTAGAACGTCGCGGAGAAATGCTGTGGCAGTGTCGATTTCAGACGCAGTACATTCGAGAAGGATCTTGACTTCCACGTCCTTCTTGACGATGTCGGCAACAACGGCCACGGCGACAACACCGTTGCCGACGGCCGAGCCTCGGAACAGATCGATCCCGTCGCCGTCCGCGCTGACCGTGCCGTCGAGATAGCCGTAGTCGAGCGGATAGATCGCATCGGGGTACCGCGGGTGTGCCGACCCTCGGGGGCGATCGATCACGACAGCTGACGTGGCAGCCAGGTGATCGAGGGCGGCGAACAGTTCTTCACTCATCGTTACCGGTGCTCGCGCAGTAGCTGAGTCGGTGTCAGGCCTGCCAGTGCACGCGTATCGCGTGCGAGGTGGGCTTGGTCGGCGTAGCCGGCGCGACCGGCCAGCGACGACAGCGTGAGATTTGCGCCGCGGCTGAGAGTCAACACGTCCTGCATTCGTTGCACCTTCTGAATCAGTTTGGGGGACAGCCCGACCGCCGATGTGATCGATCGTCTGAAATGACGTTCGGAAACACCGAGGTCTGCAGCAATCTCTCGTATCGGCGTGGAAGGGGAGGAGATGAGCGCGGAGTAACCACGCTCGATTCCGTGGTCGGGTTCCAGTCCGCGCCACAACTGGCCCAGTAGGTGAGCGTCGACTGCCTCGTGGCTCAGGGCGTCGGCAAGTACCCGCGCTTGTCTGGAAGTGAGGATGTCGTCGAAGGCGATCTTCGAATCCTGCACCGCGTCGGCAGCTGTGCCGAGCAGGCTCCGCAGAGCCGGTGGATTGATCCGGATGCCCCACATGGTTGTACCGGCGGCGACCGAAACCAGATCGGCACCGGTGGCAGGTCCGACGAGCCACGACTTTCCGGTGCTGTCGACGATGAAGTCGGCGCAGAGATCGGGAAGAATCCGCTTTGCTTCCGTGGGCGTATGGGCTTCGCTGGTGCTTTTCCACGTGCAACTGAAGACGCCGGCCGAATCGGTGATCTGAGTCTCGATATAGGTGTGGCCGTTTTGTTCAAGACTCGACGCTACCGTCCGACTACCGTCGAGAGCGAGGGTGTCAGCGCCGGTCATCAGATCATCGTCACACACTCGCCGATCACTTCTCGACCTGAAACAGGAGAAATACCGTGTCCGTCTCTCCGAGACTCGATCTCGTCGGAATCGTCACCAACGATCTCGCTCGTTCCCTCGCGTTCTACCGAACCCTCGGGCTCGGCATTCCGGAAACACCCGCTGACGCTCCGCATGTGGAGTTCACTTTCGACGGTGGGCTTCGGCTGGCCTGGGACGCGCTGTCCACCATCGCGAGCTTCGATCCTGACTTCGCCGTCGGGGAAGGTCGACACCCCGTCGCCTTGGCCTTCGATTTCGGGACTCCCGCCGCAGTCGACGAGGCGTATCAGCGCATAACAGCAGAGTTCCCCGGGCACAAGGCGCCCTTCGACGCCGTGTGGGGCCAGCGTTACGCCGTTCTTCTCGATCCGGACGGCAACACCGTGGATCTCTTTGCCACGCTCTGATTTTCGAACGGCGCAGGCCCCGAACGAATATCGGTCGGGGCCTGCGATTGTCGTTGATCCAGTTGTCAGTTCACCAAGCGTCGAGGGTGTCGAGGATCTGGCCTCGGGCCTTCCACAATTCCGCACCCCAGTACGGCCACGAATGCGTGCCGTTGGCCGGGAAGCTGTACGTTGCCGGAATTCCCAGCGAGTTCATGCGCAACTGGAATGCGCGTGAGTTCATCAAGGCCAGTGCTTCGAGGCCGATTGCACTACCGGTGTTTACGAAGTCGACGGGACGACGCGGTTGATCGAACTGCCCGGGTAGGCCGCTCGCAGCGGATATGTACAGCGAGAGCCCAGCCAGTTCGGGTGCAAACACGAAGGGATCGTTGCGGAGCCAAGCGGGGTTCCACGGCGGTCCCCACATTGCATCGACATTGAAGGACCCGGCGCTGACCATGGCCACCCGGATCGCCTCACGCATGCCTGGAGCTGAGATGTTGAGGTATCCCGAGAGCGAACCGGCGAACTTGAACTGATCGCGGTGGTAGGCGGCTAGCGTCAGTGCCGCGCTGCCACCCATGGACAGTCCGAGCACGCCGTTGTTGGTTCGGGAGACGCCGCGCGATTCCAGATAGGCGGGAAGTTCCTGGGTGAGGAAGGTTTCCCATTTGTACGTGACCGGCTGGCGATTCAAATTGCTGTTCGCATACCAGTCGGAGTAAAAGCTGGACTGCCCGCCGACCGGCATGACCAGCGTGACGTTGTCGCCGCGATACTGCTCGAGAGCGTTGGTCTCGAAACTCCATGCGTTTCGGTCGTCGCGTGCTCGTAGGCCATCGAGAAGATAGAGCGCCGCGTTGCCGCCGCGCGAAGCCCACTGGATCTGAACCTTGATCGGTCCCATCGACGAGTCTACGAACACTTCCTCGTAGCCACCGGCCGGGGCGGTACGCGCGGGCGCTGCGGTCGCTACCGATCCGCTGATCAGGCCTGCGGTCAGGGGGAGTGCGAGTGCTGTCGCTGCGAGGCCCAGGATCCGACGCTTGATTCGTTTCGAAATACGGTTTCTCGAAAGATCCGGGTTCGAAATATCTGGGTTCTTCGCCAAATCTGTGTGAGCCTCGTGCATGTATCACTCCCGCCCCAAAGGTGCTTGCACACCGAAATCCGACCGAGCCCCCCGAGGCGCGGAATTCCTTATGACACTAAGTGGTCTGTATTGACCTCGACGGCACCGTTACCGGTTCGTTATCAAACTGGTCCGATTTACCGTAATGCCGTCAGGCGTCGTCGACCGGAGGTTGTGCCACGATTTGCCAACCTCCACGAATCAGGTGTTCACGTACCCGAGCGACGTCCGATTCGTGCGGAATATCGTCGGTGACCTTGGTGATGAGGACGCCGATGTCGATCGGATCGACCGAACCGGGAAAGTCGATCGGATCGACCGGAAGCGGAAAGCCGGCGACGAGATCGTCAGCAAGAACGGCGATCTCGTCGTCGGACAGTTGTCGCCGGAGCAGGGCCATCAAAGGGACGTAGTCCTGCTCCGGCACACCGTTCGGATACCCGGCACGCAGCCAGCCGAGTATCGAAGCCAGAAGTGGTGGAAGACTCAACGAATCGAGCTTCAGTGGTTGTCGAGATCAGCGAGGGGCCACCCGGCGGCAGCAAGGACGGAGGCAACGCGCGCGATGTCCTCGTCCGAGGGAGTCTGGCTCGTCAGATCGGCGATCTGAGCGCTGATCTCGTCGCTCGAGATCACCTGGTCGCTGTTGACGTCGCTCAGTTCTGCGAGTGCAGCGCCGATGGCAATGTCTCGAATTTGCGCGTCCGAGAGTTTGCGTCGTAGCAATGCGACCAGCGGAATGCGGTCCTTGGGCGGTATGCCTTCGGGGTAGCCGGCGCGAAGCCAGTCAAGAATGGATTGAGGAAGGGATGGAGTCGGTGCAGTCACGGTGATGTCTTTCCGCTCGTGAGGGCGCACGGGATCAGAAGATCTCGATGCCGAATGTGTGGCTGAGGAAGCCCTGCATGATGAAGAGGATTCCGGTGACGATCGCGATGAGCACGACCGCGAAGCACACCACTGCGCCTGCCACGGCCAACGGACTGCGAGCCGCGACGGCAGTGCTCCCGCCGCCACTGCCACGTTGTCCGGCGTCGAGCGACTTCAGGCCGATTGCGAAGATCGCCGGTAGTCCGGCGCCCAGCAGGAGGCCGACCAGTACGACCTGCCAGAGCGAGTCGACGGTGTTTTTCAAGATATCCATGTCGATTCCCTCTTTCAGGCTTTGGCGTCGGTGGTGACGCGGGCGTCCGGACCGGGGACCTCTGCAGGCACCAGGCCGCCGTCCCACTCGGCGTTGACGTTGCTCGGATCGATGGGCTCCTTGCGGGAGCGCAGGTACATCCAGCCGGCCAACGCGATGAGCACGGCGAAGACGACCAGGACACCGGGCAGGCCGCCGACGATGTCGGCCAGTCCCCAGCACAGAGCGCCGACGATTGCAGCGGACGGAAGAGTGATCAACCAGGCGACCGCCATACGTCCGGCTACGCCCCAACGAACTTCGGCGCCCTTGCGTCCCAGACCGGTTCCCATGATGGAACCCGTCGCCACATGGGTGGTGGAGAGCGGAAGGCCGAGGTGGCTGGAGGTGAGAATGATTGCAGCAGAGGATGCTTCGGCTGCCATGCCTTGTGGTGCGGCAATCTCGACAAGTCCCTTGCCGAGAGTGCGGATGACTCGCCAACCGCCGAGGTAGGTTCCGGCAGCGATCGCGAGCGCACAGGTGAGCTTGACCCAGAACGGCATGTCCGCGTCGGCGGAAATGGTTCCGTGGGCGACCAGGGCGAGGAAGATGACGCCCATGGTCTTCTGAGCGTCGTTGGTGCCGTGTGCGAGGGAAACGAGTGAAGCCGAACCGATCTGGCCGAGTCGGAAACCTTTGTCCTTGGTTTCTTCTCCGACGTTGGAGGTGATGCGGTAGATGAGCCAGGTGCCGGCCGCGGCAACCAAGCCGGCCACGACGGGCGCGAGAACTGCGGGGATGACAACCTTGCTGAGGACGCCGCTCCAGGCGACACCGCTCATTCCGAGGGACGCGATTGCGGCGCCGATCAGTCCGCCGAACAGCGCGTGTGAGGAACTCGAGGGGATGCCGAGCAACCACGTTGCCAGGTTCCAGATGATGCCGCCGACAAGGCCGGCGAAGACGATGGTGAGCAGCGCTTGGCCACCCACATTTCCGAGGTTCACCACACCCTTGGCCACAGTGGCAGCAACCTCTACCGAGAGGAAAGCTCCGACCAGGTTCAAGGAAGCAGACAGAGCGACTGCCACCTTGGGCTTGAGGGCGCCGGTTGCAATCGACGTGGCCATAGCGTTGCCAGTGTCATGAAAACCGTTGGTGAAGTCGAACCCCAGAGCGGTTACGACGACGACGAGGAGAACGATGAGTTCCGCATTCACGAGAAGTCATGTTCCAACACCTCCGGGCCTCAAATCGACCTCAGACGTGGTCGTTCCGCGACATTTCCACCACTCGGCACCTGTTGTTCACCTTCGTCCGGATAATTGTCCGTTTTGAAACGCCTGAGGCAGAGAAAATTCATTCGTGTGCATGGTCGTGGAGTTCGTGGAGGCATACGCTCGTCTCATGTCCCTGGGCGAAGAGAAGACGATCTCGGTCACCACATTCCGTAAGAGCGGTGACGGCGTAGCCACGCCGACGTGGGTCGTGCCTCTGCCTGACGGACGTATCGGCTTCTGGACTTCCTCGAAGTCGGGTAAGGCCAAGCGTCTGCGAAACAACCCACGCGTCACCGTAGTGCCGTGCAACAACCGCGGAAAGGTTGCCGACGGTGCGTCGCCGGTCACCGGGACCGCTCAGTTGGTGAGCGGTGGAGCTGAATTCGACGAGATCCGCAGCAAAGTCAAAGCGAAATACGTTGTGATGGTGCCTATTTCGAAATTCTTCAACACCCTCGGTCACATCGGTAATGGTCCGTTCCCGTACGGCGACACCGGCGTGATCATTTCCGTCGATGCGTAGTCGGGATTGCGTAGCGGAGTAGTCTGAAGGTATGGAACCCACGACCGGGCACCTCTGCCTGACGGTTCCACGAATCCTCCGTCAAGGAGCCTCGTCATGGCGCACATCAGCACTCTCGACTATGCAATGGAAGCGCCGCAGCGCCATGTCGGGCAACCTTTCCCGTCGCCGACGCGGACTCCGCGATTCCTGCTTCGTGGGCAAGGTGCCGTCAAGGCATCGGTTGACGGCGCGTGGTTCCCGTGGACCACGAACGTCACGGCGGAGCTTCACGATCTGATATCCGCACTTTCGCTGAGGTTGGGGCCGATCGCGCGGGTTGCGTTCGACTGGAACACGATCAGCAGCGCGCAGCGTCGTATCGACGAGGTCGACGGACTGGAAGTGCGGGGTCCGTACCCTGGCCAGCCCCACGATTTGATGTATCTCGACGACATCTATGGTCGTCAACTCGTTCTGATGATGATTCCGCCGTACACGGATCCGGACCGCGCGTACGAGATCATGCGGCGGTTGGTTGATCCTGGCCGCAGCGAAACCTATCGGGTGCAGTGAGATTTTTCTGACGTGCGGGGGTCGAATCTCTCAATTACTGAACATGCGTCCAGTTTGTCTGGTTTGATGGTTCTCGTAACCACGATCTCAGGCGCATTCCTTCAGGTCAGCGCTTGGGCGCGGCAGCTTGACTCCCTGCCGTGTCGTCGGTCCGGCACGTCCACCACCCTCCCGCTGTGCGTGAGCGCCGGACCGAAGGAAGCCCCACCCTCCCCACGGGGGTGGGGCTTCTACTTTGTTCCGGTGCAGGGGTCCGCGCCCGAGCCCAAGGTGATGATCCGTCTGCCGTTCGCTCTGACGTATTTGCAGCCGTCACACATCGGACCTGACGATGACCTGATCGACCTCGGTGCCGTGCGGCAAGCGGTGTTGGACACAGCCCGATCGTTGCACCCGGGAGCGGCTATAGAAGGGGGTGAATCGGTCTTCCGTCGAGTACCCCGTCAGCAGGGTGTCGGGATCAGTTGGCTCGTCGGGATCGACAGGGAGACGACCACTTTCGTGTCTGCTGTCACGGGTATCGGCAACGAGGTGATCGTTTACGAACTACCAGAAGATGGCAGCGCCACCTTCGTGTTCGACGAGTGATGCCCGATCCGCTGGGGCCGCCGGGGTGTGTGGCCCAAGCGCACAACACCGATAGGTCGTCACACTGGTACACACAGTCATGACGGAAAACGAGGAGCCTGAGGCAGTGAGCACAACGAGTACAGCGGATACGTTGTTGTCGGGGCCACGCGGACGGCGGATGCTGCTTGACTACGTGATGGATGCCGAACGGATCCGGCGACCCGAGCCACATGACGACTCGTTTGGTTCCGCGGTTTTTCTGGCCTCCTATCACCTCGACCCCGACCGAGACTCGAGCGTATTGTTCGGCCCCGGCGCAGACGAAGCGCGGCAGACCGTCGTCACTGCCGACGATGTAGCGCACCGCCTGTCCGAAGTACCGCTTCCCGAGGTGACCGAGGTTGCACTCCGTTCGGCCCTCGCCGCAGCGACGGACACAGCGCGCTACTGGCAGGACCCCGACGGTGAAGACATCCTCGTCACAACCGAGCCGGTACGGCATGAGCTTCGACGAGTCGCCGAGCACATCGCACGATCCCAACACTTGCAGTGGTGGACGACCGCGCTCGCCGAGACCGACCAATGGGTGATAGTGAGCCGGGACGACGACAGCCCCGATACCTTTGAGTCGACGGCTGCAGAACTCCTGAGCGACTGGCATGAGCACACTCTCGCAGCGGAAGCGCGAGCCGCTGATCGTCCGACCGATCCGAAGGCGAACTGGTCCGGTTACTGGTGGTCGAATCCGTCTGTTCGGTGTTCGACACGGGCACTGTTCGACGGGACCCCGGCAGAATTGTGGTTCGTCGAAGACAGCATGGGTTGGAAACGCATCGCCGTGCGACAAGTCGACGCACCCGCCGGCGCTCGCATATACGAGATCGACGGCGCGCAGGCGTGGGCGGAACTCTGCAGACGGTTCCCCCTCGAGGTCACCGCGGATAAACGACACGACTGGTACCGGACCACCGGACGATCAGGGCGCTGGGTCATCCCCAACTGGCAGCTCGTCGCTGAGAGCTACACGGGCGTGCATCTCACCGTTATGGGATACCTGGCCGCGGCGGGAACCGCGATCGGAGTCGACGACGAGACGGCGAGCGTCATCGCCGGGTGGGCGCCCGACGCAACATGCTGGCTCACTGACCCCGACCGCATCGGCGACGAATCCCGTACCTGGGTGCTCGACGACAGCCGCGAACACCCCGACTGGGTCGAAGAAACGCAACAATGAGTGACAGCCAATCGTGTTCGCTGTGCAATGTCCACTCGGTGAGCATCGCGGAGTGCAAGTCGAGACGGGTAACCCCACCTACGCGGACGAGGTGAGGGGCTGTGTCCGCTCTGGTCCTTGGTCACGGTTGAGTGCTTCTATCAATTTGGCAATGCCAACAGCCGCCTCGTCCTCAGCACCGATATCGGGCGTGCTCGGTTACAGTGCCGTGCATGAGCGGGACAGACTGGTGCAGTCGGCTGTGTGGCGTCGTGGATGTCAGCGATGAGTGACGATTCGCCGGCAGGTCACCGTTCATCATTTCGACGCTTTCTCACGGCCGCGGTGATCAGTTCGGCCGGCTCGTCGGTGACAGCTGTGGCGATGCCCATTTTGGTAGTGCAGCTTTTGGACGCGACGCCGTTCGAAGTGGGTGTGGTGAACGCGGCTCAGTTGATCCCGTATGCGGTGCTCGGGTTGGTCGCGGGGGTCTACGTCGATCGGTGGCGGCGCAAGCCAATTCTCGTGTGGGCGAGCGTCGGTCGGGCAGTTGTGCTCGGTGCCGTCCCGCTTCTGTGGCTCGCCGGGCTTCTGCACGTCTGGGTTCTGGTCATCGTGTTGCTGTTGTTCGGCTCCTTCTCGGTGTTCGGCTTCGCTGCGATGCAGTCCTTGTTGCCCCGGCTGGTTCCACGCAGTCAACTGGTGAAAGCAAACGCTCGACTCGACCAAGCCGACGCAGCGGCAACGACATTGGGGCCAACGGTCGGAGGCACACTCGTAGGCCTGCTCGGCGCTCCCGTGGTGATTGCCGTCGACGCAATCAGCTATTTCGCTGATGCCGCACTCAATTTCGGGCTCGACGTAGACGAGCCTCGATCCGTTACTCGCTCCCGAAACCTGATGAACGAAGTGCGTGAGGGTCTGAGATTCACGTATCGCCACCGCACTCTCAACCCGCTCGCGATATCGACACACGTGTGGTTCCTTGCCAACGGAGCTGCGTTGACTGTGCTGTCGCTGTTCGCTCTCCGCTCGCTCGGGTTCAGCGCCTACACATACGGTTTGCTGCTGACGACGTTCGGTGTCGCAAGCCTCCTCGGCACATCTTGCGCTCACGCGCTCGGCACGCGCATCGGATCAGGACGAGCAGTCATCCTCGCCCGCACGGTATACCCCGTCACCTGGCTTCTCGTGGCCTTCGCGACGGACACAGGTGTCGGCCATGTACTGCTCTTCGCAGCACTGGGCCTGCAAGGGTTGGCAGCGGGCGCGGAGAACGCGAACGAGATGGGCTATTGGCAAACACTCACCCCCGATGAGCTTCTCGGGCGTGTGAATGCCGCCCGACGCTCCGTCAACCGCACCATGGCTGCGCTCGGCGCAGTGATAGCAGGTCTGCTGGTCGGCGCGATCGGTGAACGCCTAACCCTGCTCGGCGTCGTTGTTGTGTTCGCTATCGCTGCAGCCACATTGGGGTTCTCTCCGATACGACATCCGGCGCGCGAACTCTGACCTCGAGACGCGCACCAGCCACGCCTGCCCTCAGCTCGTTTTCGGTCGTAGTCGGCACGGGAGATCGGATCCTTGAGAGCAGCGAACGCTGAAAGATACTTGGCGCGTTTGAGTCTGGCGTTGCCGCTGTGTTGTCGGTGCTCACCTTTGACGGACGTTCCGGAGCGATGTGTGCGAGGTGCGACCCCGGCGTAAACGGCGAGCGCCCCTGCGTCGCGGAACGACCGATGTCGGTGATCTCGATGAGCATCGTCACACCGGTCCGTATGCCCACGCCCGGTAGCGACGTCAAGATCGGACCAGCCGGGTATTCGGCCAGGGTTGCTCTCAGCGCGCGGCCAGGTCGCGGCGGCGAACCCGGCCGGTCCACCGAACTTCGCGAGCAATCCTGGTCCGACCGGGCGGTGCATCTGCGCGCCGATCGCGCGTCCGTGGCGGATTCACCGACAACAGCATCGACCGCAGGCGGTTGATCAACCGGTTTTCGTCGACCGCCAGATCGGCGTCGAATTCGGACAGCACGCGTGGACCCTCGACAAGGTCGCAGGCCTTTCCGATCGGCAACAGCGTATCGGGGAGTGTGCGGGCGGCATCGACGATGATGAAAGCATCTTTCGCGTCGGTCTTTCCGTTGCCGGGTACAGGTCCGCGAAACGCTGTATCCGCAGCCCTGGCAGGTAGGTCGACTACCCGCACTTCGCTACCGGCCTCGGCACAGAAAACTACTGGATCCGGTAGCCGTGCCCGGAGCAGAACTGCGCAGTGGAGAGAGATGTTCCCGGCTACGTGGTGGCCTGCTTTTCCTCGGGGGTGTCGTCGGTTCGGCTACGATTTCCGGTAATCCGGTCTCGGTACTGGATGAGGTGCGGGTCGCCGAGTTGTTGCGGCCAGAGTTGGATGTGGAGTCGTATCTGCGGTTGGGACTCCGGTGTCCGGTAGGCGTCCCAGTGCTCAGTCCGTCCCCGAGCTAACACTCGCACTCGGCACGGGCCTGGCCTCGGATGGGGAATTGGATTCGATACCTCGCCTGAGAATCCGTCGAAGCAGAGTGCGTCGCTCTTGATGGTGAACGAACACTCCGCGATGTCCTCCCACACTTTGAATAGCGAATCCGTGAGCGGAGGGGCTGGTGTTTCGGTGGAGGTGACTGTCACGCGTACGAGCCCGCGTCCACCGGTGTGGATGACGAGTCGGCCTGGTCCGCCGGTGACGAATTGGGGTTCGGTGGGAAACCAACCCGGCGCAAGTGGTTCGTAGTCATCCGGTGATCGCAGGACGATCGTGTTGTAGAAGGAGTCCACTTCGATTGCGAACGGATCGGGCATCTATTGCTCCTCCTGCACCCAAGTTGGCATCGGTCGAATGTATACCCGATGTAATTCCGCTCAGTTGCGGCTGGGACGTGTGTGGCAGACACATTCGATCGGACCGAAACAAGTCCACCCGCCCCGCAGAAGCGGGACGGGTGGACTCGGTACTCGCAGGTCTGACTTACGTCAGGATGCGGATCACACGTCGTAGTAGAGCTCGAACTCGTACGGGTGCGGACGCAGGTTGACCGGAGCGATTTCCTGCTCGCGCTTGAGCGAGATCCAGGTCTCGATAAGGTCGGTGGTGAAGACGCCACCCTCGGTCAGGTACTCGTGATCGGCTTCGAGGCGGTTGATGACCGTCTCGAGGCTGGTCGGAGCCTGCGGGATGTTGCGAGCCTCCTCCGGGGGAAGCTCGTAGAGGTCCTTGTCGACCGGAGCCATCGGCTCGATCTTGTTCTTGATGCCGTCCAGGCCGGCCATCATCTGTGCAGCGAAGTTGAGGTACGGATTACCCGAGGAGTCGGGTGCGCGGAACTCGAGACGCTTTGCCTTCGGGTTGTTGCCCGTGATCGGGATACGGACAGCTGCCGAGCGGTTGCGCTGGCTGTACACGAGGTTGATGGGGGCTTCGTAGCCCGGCACCAGACGGTGGTACGAGTTGATCGTCGGGTTGGTGAAGGCCAACAGCGACGGAGCGTGGTGCAGGATGCCGCCGATGTAGTGGCGAGCCATGTCCGAGAGGCCTGCGTAGCCGGACTCGTCGTGGAAGAGGGGCTTGCCGTCCTTCCACAGGGACTGGTGGACGTGCATGCCCGAGCCGTTGTCACCGAAGAGCGGCTTCGGCATGAAGGTCGCGGACTTGCCGTGCTGCCAGCAGGTGTTCTTGACGATGTACTTGAACAACTGCAGGTCGTCAGCAGCTGCGAGCAGCGTGTTGAACTTGTAGTTGATCTCCTGCTGTCCGCCGGTGCCGACCTCGTGGTGGCCGCGCTCGAGCTCGAAGCCCGCGTTGGTCAGGTTGGTGGAGATTTCGTCGCGCAGGTCCACGTAGTGGTCGTACGGAGCGACGGGGAAGTAGCCACCCTTGGCGCGAACCTTGTAGCCGAGGTTCGGGGAGCCGTCGGCGTTGGTCTCTGCGCCGGTGTTCCAGGAACCGGAGATGGAATCCAATTCGTAGAAAGCGGAGTTCATGCCGGAGTCGTAGCGAACCGAGTCGAAGATGTAGAACTCGGCCTCGGCGCCGAAGAATGCGGTGTCCGCGATGCCGGTGCTGACCAAGTACTCCTCGGCCTTGCGGGCAACGTTGCGCGGGTCGCGGCTGTAGGACTCACGGGTGAACGGGTCGTGCACGAAGAAGTTGATGTTGAGGGTCTTCGCCTTGCGGAAGGGGTCGATCTGCGCCGTGGTGACGTCGGGAAGCAACATCATGTCGGACTCGTGGATCGACTGGAATCCGCGGACCGAAGATCCGTCGAATGCGAGGCCGTCCTCGAACACGTCCTGGTTGAAAGCAGACGCCGGGATCGAGAAGTGCTGCTGGACGCCGGGCAGGTCGCTGAACCGAATGTCGACGTACTCGATGTTCTCGTCCGCGATGTACTTGATGACCTCTTCGGCCGTGGTGAACGCCACGCTTGTGCTCCTTAAGTCGCTTCAGCCAAGTGATGTCGGTTGAATCCGTCGAGGCAGACGGTAGGGAGCTGGTGTTGCCCGCTCGTCAACCCTTTGTTTCGGCAGTGTTACGCGTCGCAGCATCCTGGGGATTTCCGAAGTCCATGTGACCGGCCACACAGTTAAAACCCGGCAAATCTGGACTACGGTGCTGCGACGCCTATCCTGGACAGCATGGCACGTATCACCGGAACTTGGCTCTCTGGGCCGCAAGCAGCTTTGCCGAAGAGCGCGGACGGCCGTGAGCAGTCGTACCGTGGCGAGCTCCTCGGTTTCCCTCAGAAGGGTCCGGGTTCGCTGGTCGGTTCGGGCCGTCGTATCGCGGCACTGTTGGTGGATTGGGTGATGGCTGTGGGAGTGGCCTCGCTCATCACCGGCGACTTCTTCGACGGTATGACCTCGACTGTCACGCTGATGGTGTGGTTCGCAGTCGGCGTCGTCACGGTGGCGCTGTTCAACTTCACACCGGGGCAGTTCGTCCTCGGACTTCAGGTTGCACGAATCGAAGGCCCGATTCGAGTGGGCTTCGTGCGCGCGCTCGGACGTCAGGCACTGCTTGTGTTCGTGATTCCCGCGACCATCACCGACATCGACGGTCGCGGTATGCAGGACCGCGCGACCGGCACTTTGCTCGTGAAATCGCGCTGACACAAATTTCTCGAAGTAAAGAAAGACCCGGGTCCGTGTGGGCCCGGGTCTTTCGTTTTGCTGTGGGGGAGTGTCAGCGACGACGAATGGTTCGCTGCATTCCCTTCATCTTCGCGCCTCCGGGCATCGGGCCCTTGGGAAGCGCTGCTCCGCCGCCGCGTGCGCTCAGTGCAGCGAGGCGACCTTCGATGTTGTCCATGCGCTTGGTGTCGATGTTGCGGGGCAACTTGTTCAAGTAGCGCTGGAGCTGCGAGAGCGGAACCTGGCCCTCGTCGTTGCCGATGATGATGTCGTAGATCGGGGTGTCGCCGATGAGGCGGGCGGTCTTCTTCTTCTCCTGCGCGAGGAGGCCCTTGACGCGTTGCGGCGAACCTTCGGCGACGAGGATGACACCCGGCCGTCCGACGACGCGGTGAACGGCATCGAGTTGGGTAGTGCCGGCGACGGCATTCGTGACGCGCCACGCACCCTGCATGTTGTCGAGCGCCCACGCAGCGGCACCGGCTTGACCTTCAGCCTTCTTGTACACCGATTTCTGGACGCGACGACCGAAGATGATGAAGGCGCCGAGGAGACCGAGAACGATGCCGATCGGCAGCAGGAACCACTGAAGGCCCCAGATGAGGCCGACCAGGAAGAAGACCAGAGCCGCACCGACGAGGGTGCCGATCATCAGCGGCAGGAGGAGCTTGTCGTCCTTGCGCTGCATCTGGAATGCCTGCCAGAGCTGAGTTCTACGTTCCTTGGAAGCCTGCTTGCGGGCAGCCTTCGCTGCAGCCTTTGCCTCTTTGGTGGGTTTGCCCTTACCGGATTTGCTGCCGTTCGCCATGTACTCAGGATACGTCCATTGCTGTGCGCCTTTACTAACCGCCCGCGGTTAATAAAGGCGCACAGCAAAAAGTGGATCAGCGATTCAGGCGCGCCATGAGTGAGCTGGCTTCCTGGGAAGCGTCGCCGCCCTCGGTCAGATGACGCTGCGCCTCGGGAAGTTCGCGGCCATG